>NZ_LIPQ01000170.1 GCF_001418135.1 Streptomyces aureus | reverse complement strand
GGCCGGAGGAACGGGAGGGGTCGGAGGGGTCCATACGGGTCACTCGTACGTTCTACCTCATCCCCTCCCCGCCTCAGACCCTCGGCTGCTGCTGGGTGATGCAGTGGATGCCGCCCCCGCCTGCGAAGATCGTGCGCGCGTCGACCAGGACGACCTCGCGTTCCGGGAAGAGGCGGCGGAAGATCTCGGCCGCGAGTTCGTCGTGCGGGTCGTCGAAGGCGCAGAGGACCACGCCGTCGTTGCACAGGTAGTGGTTGATGTACGAGTAGTCGACCCAGTCGCCCTCCTCGTCCTTGAGGACGGTCGGGGCCGGGATCTCGACGACCTCCAGGGGGCGGCCCTGGGCGTCGGTCTGACCGCGCAGGATGTTCACGTACATCCGGGAGCGCTCGTAGTCGGGGTGGGCCGGGTCCTGCTGGCTGTGGACGAGGACCGTGCCGGGGCGGGCGAAGGCGGCGACGATGTCGACGTGGCCCTGGGTGCCGTAGAGGCCGTAGTCGCCGGTGAGGCCGTGGGGGAGCCAGATCGCCTTCGTCGTGCCGAGCCTGGCGTGGATCTCGGCCTCGACCTGCTCGCGGGTCCACCCGGGGTTGCGGCCGGTGCCGAGCTGGACGGTGTCGGTCAGCAGGACCGTGCCCTCGCCGTCGACGTGGATCGCGCCGCCCTCGTTCACGAGGGGCGAGGAGACGACGGGAACGCCCGCCGCGTCCGCGACATGGCGGGCGATCTTCGAGTCGTGCTCCCAGCGGGCCCAGTCCTGGCCACCCCAGCCGTTGAACACCCAGTCCACGGCGGCCAGTTCTGCACCGTTGGTGACGAACGTCGGGCCGATGTCCCGCATCCAGGCGTCGTCGAGGTCCCGCTCGACCAGGTCGACGGCCTCACCCACGAGGGCACGGGCCGACTCGGCGTCGCCGGGCGCCACCACCATCGTGACCGGCTCGAAGCGGCGTACGGCACGGGCCACGGACGCCCAGGCCGTGCGGGCCTCGGCCAGCTCGTCGGCGTTGGTGAAGGTGGGGTTGGGGCTGGGCCAGGCCATCCAGGTGCGCTCGTGCGGCATCCACTCGGCGGGCATGCGGTAGGTCATGGTGACAGGTCCTAGAGGAAGTAGAGGCGGTTGAGCGAGACGGAGTCGGCGGCCTCGGAGCGGATCGGCGCGCCGTCGAGCGAGACGAGGCCGGTCCGGCCGTCGACCTGGACGTCTCCGGTGCGGGAGTTGAGCCGCAGGTCGGCGGGGCCGATGCCGCGCGTGCCACGCACCGGGACGCGGCGGCGCCGGGTCGGCATCCGGTCGGATCCGAGGTCGACGGCCGCCTGGGCGACGAACGCGACCGAGATGTCGGCGGGCGTGGCGCCGTGTCCGCCGAACAGCGGTCCGAGGACGAGCGGTTCACAGGTGTCGGTGGCGGCGTTCGGATCGCCCACGACCCCCCACGCGGGGAAGCCGTTCTTGATGACCATCTGCGGCTTGGCACCGAAGAACTGCGGCTTCCACAGCACGATGTCGGCCATCTTGCCGACCTCGATCGAGCCGATCTCGTGGGCGAGGCCGTGGGCGATCGCCGGGTTGATGGTGAGCTTGGCGATGTAGCGCAGCACGCGCGCGTTGTCGTCGTGCGCGCCGTCGCCCTCGATCGGTCCGAGCTCGGCCTTCATCTTCCCGGCCATGGCGAAGGTCCGGCGTACGGTCTCGCCGGCCCTTCCCATCCCCTGCGCGTCGGAGGAGGTGATCCCGATCGCGCCGAGGTCGTGCAGGACGTCCTCCGCGCCCATCGTCCCGGCCCGGATACGGTCGCGCGCCATGGCGGCATCGCCGGGGAGGTCGGTCTTCAGGTCGTGGACGGAGACGATCATCCCGTAGTGCTCGGCGACGGCGTCGCGGCCGAAGGGGAGCGTGGGGTTGGTGGAGGAGCCGATGACGTTCGGCACGCCCGCCATCTTCAGCACGTTGGGGACGTGCCCGCCGCCGCAGCCCTCGATGTGGAAGGCGTGGATGGTACGGCCGTCCAGGACCCGCAGGGTGTCCTCGACCGAGAGGCACTCGTTCAGGCCGTCGCTGTGCAGGGCGACCTGGACGTCGTGCTCCTCGGCCACCCTCAGGGCGGTGTCGAGCGCTCGGGTGTGGGCGCCCATGTCCTCGTGCACCTTGAAACCGGACGCCCCGCCCTCGGCCAGCGCCTCCACCAACGGCGCCGGGTCCGAGGACGAACCCCGGGCCAGGAAGCCGATGTTGACCGGCCAGGCGTCGAAGGCGCCGAACGCGTGCCGCAGCGCCCACGGCGAGTTCACGCCGACGCCCCACACCGGGCCGAACTCCTGCCCGATGACCGTGGTGACACCGCTCGCGAGCGAGGCCTCCATGATCCGGGGCGAGAGCAGATGGACATGGGTGTCGACGGCTCCGGCGGTGGCGATCAGCCCCTCTCCGGAGACGATCGACGTGCCGGTGCCGACGACCACGTCCACGCCGTCGAGGGTGTCGGGGTTGCCGGCCCGGCCGATCGCGTGGATCCGGCCCTCGCGGATGCCGATGGACACCTTGCGGATGCCCACGACGGCGTCGATGACCAGCACGTTGCTGATCACGACGTCACAGGTCTCACGGACGGCCGCGGCCTTCAGGTGCAGGCCGTCGCGGGCGGTCTTGCCGAACCCGGCCAGGAACTCGTCCCCCGGCCGCTGCGAGTCCGACTCGACCCGGACGACGAGGCCGGAGTCGCCCAGGACGACACGGTCGCCGGCGCGGGGGCCGTGCACGGATGCGTACTCGTACGGGTCCATCACTTGCCTTCCTCGTCGGACGGGACGTCTTCGGACGGGACGTCTTCGGACCGGGCCTCTTCGGACGCGACGTCTCCGGACGGGACGTCTCCGGACGGGACGTCTTCGGACCGGCCCTCGGACGGGACGTCTCCGGACCGGGCCTCTTCGGACGGGGCGCCCAGATAGCCGCAGGCCGCCGCGCGTCGCAGGGCCTCCTCCCGCGCGCCCGGCGCGTCGAGCGGGCCGTCGACCAGGCCCGCGAAGCCGATGGCGACGCGGGCGCCGCCGATCGGTACGAGCCCGACCTCCGCCTCGCCGCCCGGGTCGAAGCGGAAGGAGGCGCCGGCCGGGATGGCCAGCCGCATGCCGTAGGCGGCGGCCCGGTCGAAGTCGAGGCGGGGATTGACCTCGAAGAAGTGGAAGTGGGAGGTGACGCTCACGGGGACCGTCGCCGTGTTCCGTACGGGGAGGGTGAGCTCCGGCTCCGGCTCCGGGTGCCCGGGGCCCGGCAGCAGCGCGCCCGGCGCGGCCTCGCCCAGACCGCCGCCGCCGATCGGGGCGGAGACGACCGCGAGCCGCGAGCCGTCGTCGAAGACGGCCTCGACATGGACCTCCGTGACCACGTCGGCGACGCCGGGCAGGACGTCGTCGGGGCCGAGGACCGAGCGGGCGGCCTCGATCGCCTCGGCGAGTCGCTTGCCGTCGCGGGCCGCCTCGCAGACCGTGTCCGCGATGAGCGCGGTCGCCTCGGGGACATTGAGCCGCAGACCGCGGGCCCGGCGGGCACGGGCGAGCTCGGCGGCGCCGAAGAGCAGCAGCCGGTCGCGTTCCGTGGGGGTCAGTCGCACGTCCGAAACACCTCCTGTTTGAGCGACACTCTAAATGTTGGAAGGCTTTCTTCCAAGCATTGACGCGGGGTGCAGCCACAGGTCACATTGAGCGTCACTCTAAATGTGTTCGCCGTAGCCCGCCGCTCCCTTCCCCAGGAGGCCCCATGCCGATCGAACAGCGCGGAGTCGACACCGTGCCCGAGGCCGAACGCACCAGCGGCCCCCGGGATCTCGTCGCGATCCTGCTCGGGTCCAACCTCTGTCTGGGGGTGATCGTCTTCGGCTGGCTCCCGGTCTCCTTCGGGCTCGGGCTCTGGGCCTCGGTGACCTCCGTCGTCACCGGCACCCTCGTCGGCGTCGCCGTCACCGCCCCGCTGGCCCTGGTGTCGCTCCGTACCGCCACCAACCTCTCCACCTCCTCAGGCGCCTTCTTCGGCGTACGGGGGCGGCTGGTCGGCTCGGTGGTCGGACTGCTGCTCTCGCTGGGGTACACGGCGCTGACGCTCTGGATCGGCGGCGACGTCATGGTGGGGACGCTCGCCCGGCTGGTCGGCCTGCCGACCGGCGGTGCCGCGCACGCCGTCGTCTACGCACTGCTCGCCGCCTGCACCGCGGTCGCCGCGGTGTACGGCTACCGGCTGCTGCTCAAGCTCAGCAAGGCCCTCGCCGTCGTCATGACCGTGCTCCTGGCCCTCGGACTCCTCGCGTACGCCGGGGACTTCACGGCGGCGGCGGTGCCGGACACCCCGTACCTGCTCGGCTCGTTCTGGCCGACCTGGCTGCTCTCGGCGGTGGCGGCGGGCCTCAGCGGCCCGGTCGCCTTCATCACCCTGCTCGGCGACTACACCCGGTACGTCTCGCCCGAGCGGCACAGCTCCCGCTCCGTCTGGCGGGCCACCTGTCTCGGCCTGGTCGTCGGACTGCTGGTCCCCCAGCTCTTCGGCACGTTCACGGCACTCGCCGCGCGCGGCGGGCTCGACTACGCGGGACCGCTGGTCGCCGCCTCGCCCGCCTGGTACCTGGTCCCGCTGCTCGTCGCGGCCACCGCCGGATCCGTCGGCAACGCCGGCCTGATGCTGTACTCGATGGGCCTCGACCTGGACGCGATACTGCCCCGGGCCACCCGGGCCCGCGCCACGCTCGTGGTCGCGGCGGTGGCGACGGCCTTCGTCTTCCTCGGCCACTTCGCCTCGGACGCTCAGTCGGCGATGACCTCGTTCGTGCTGCTCCTCACGGCGATCGGCACGCCGTGGGCGGTGATCACCCTGATCGGCCATGTGCGCTGCGGAGGGTCGTACGACCCGGAGGCTCTCCAGGTCTACAACCGGCGCTCGCGCGGCGGGATCTACTGGTTCTCGGCGGGCTGGCACCCGCGCGCCACCGCCTCCTGGGCGATCGGCGCCGCGCTCGGCCTCGCCGCCGTGTCCACGCCGATGTACGAGGGACCGCTGCTGGCCCTGACGGGCGGGATCGACTGCAGCTTCGTACTGTCGGGGCTGGTGGGCGGCACGCTGTACGCGGTCCTGACGCCGAACAGGGCTCCCGGGACCGTCACGGCCCCGGAAGCCCTGGCACAGGCGGAGTAGGTACTAGCCCAGCTCGTGCATCCAGCCGTGGACGTCCTCGGCCTTGCCGGTCTGGACGGCGAGCAGCGCGTCGCGCAGCTTCATCGTGACCTCGCCGGGCTCGCCGCCCGACTGCTGCCACTCGCCCCGCTCGGACTTGACCGTGCCGACCGGGGTGATCACGGCGGCGGTTCCGCAGGCGAAGACCTCGGTCAGGGTGCCGTTCGCGCTGTCGGCCTGCCACTGGTCGATCGAGACGCGGCCCTCCTCCGGCTCCAGGCCGAGGTCCGCCGCCAGCTTGAGCAGCGAGTCACGGGTGATGCCGGCGAGCAGCGAACCGGTGAGGGTGGGGGTGACGAGCTTGTTGCCGTACACGAAGTACAGGTTCATGCCGCCGAGTTCCTCGACCCACTTGTGCTCCACGGCGTCGAGGTAGGCGACCTGGTCGCAGCCCTTCGCGGCCGCCTCGGCCTGCGCCAGCAGGGAGGCCGCGTAGTTGCCGCCGGTCTTGGCGTCGCCGACGCCGCCGGGGACGGCGCGGACGCGGTTCTCCGAGAGCCAGATGGAGACGGGCTTCACGCCGCCGGGGAAGTACGGGCCGGCCGGGGAGGCGATGACGACGAAGAGGTACTCGTTGGCCGGGCGGACGCCCAGGCCGACCTCGGTCGCGATCATGAACGGGCGGAGGTAGAGCGAGGCCTCGCCGCCGTGCGCCGGGACCCACTCCTTGTCCTGCTGGACGAGGACGTCACAGGCCTCGACGAAGGTCTCGACGGGCAGCTCGGGCATGGCGAGCCGGCGGGCGGAGGCCTGGAAGCGGCGGGCGTTGGCGTCGGGACGGAAGCTGGCGACCGAGCCGTCGGGACGGCGGTAGGCCTTCAGGCCCTCGAAGATCTCCTGCGCGTAGTGCAGGACGTTGGTGGCCGGGTCCAGGGCGAGCGGGCCGTACGGCACGAGCTGGGCGTCGTGCCAGCCGCGACCCTCGGTCCACCGGATGGTGACCATGTGGTCGGTGAAGTGGCGGCCGAATCCCGGGTTGGTCAGGATCGCCTCGCGCTCCGCGGCGGACAGCGGGCTGGAGGAGGGCTTGAGCTCGATCGTGGGCGTCGTCATGAGTGCGTGTCCTTCACCGGTTGTGTGGGTAGGACCGCGCACGCACGCCGCTCTCGGAGACTGCTTGTCCCTGACGAGGTGGACGTCCGAGCATGCCCGCAAGGCACGGCCCCACGTCCGATTATCGCTCGCGGGGACCGGTGCGGGAAACAGGTGAACGCGGTCCTGGGTTCGATGGGGGCACCCGGGGCCGCGCAAGGGTCAGCCGCCGGGCGCTGTGGTGACCCGGCGGCTGCAGTGGGATGTCAGTCCGGCCGGGTCAGCCGGCTACTCGCGCGGCGAGCGCGTCGCCGATCTCGTCCGTCGTGCGGACGCTGTCGCCGCGCTCGGTGAGGTCGGCCGCGACGGCCTTCTCGACCCGGGCGGCCTCGGTCTCGTAGCCGAGGTGGCGCAGCAGGAGCGCGACGGAGAGGACGGTGGCCGTGGGGTCGGCCTTGCCCTGGCCCGCGATGTCCGGCGCGGAGCCGTGGACCGGCTCGAACATGGACGGGAACTCGCCGCTCGGGTTGATGTTGCCCGAGGCGGCGACGCCGATGCCGCCGGAGACGGCCGCGGCGAGGTCGGTGATGATGTCGCCGAAGAGGTTGTCGGTGACGATCACGTCGAAGCGGGCCGGGTCGGTGACGAGGAAGATCGTCGCGGCGTCGACGTGCAGGTAGTCGGTGGTGACCTCGGGGAACTCGGCCGCGACCTTGGTGAAGATGTCCGTCCACAGGTGACCGGCGAAGGTCAGCACGTTGTTCTTGTGGACCAGCGTGAGCTTCTTGCGCGGACGGGCCTGGGCGCGGGCGAAGGCGTCGCGGACGACCCGCTCGACACCGAAGGCGGTGTTGACCGAGACCTCGGTGGCGACCTCGTGCGGGGTGCCCTTGCGGATGGTCCCGCCGTTGCCGGTGTACGGGCCCTCGGTGCCCTCGCGGACCACGACGAAGTCGATCTCGGGCTGCCCGGCGAGCGGGGTGGCGACGCCGGGGAGCAGCTTCGAGGGACGCAGGTTCACGTGGTGGTCGAAGGCGAAGCGGAGCTTCAGGAGGAAGCCGCGCTCCAGGACGCCGGAGGGCACCGACGGGTCGCCGATGGCGCCGAGCAGGATGGCGTCGTGCTTCTTGAGGGAGTCGAGGTCGGCGTCGGTGAGGGTCTCACCGGTGGCGTGGTAGCGCTTGGCGCCGAAGTCGTACTCCTCGGTCTCCAGCTTCACGTCCTGGGGAAGGGCGGCCGCGAGGATCTTGAGGCCCTGGGCCACGACCTCCTGGCCGATGCCGTCGCCGGGAATGACTGCGAGATTGATGCTGTGAGACATGTCGGCACCCTACTCTTCGTCCCATCGTCTGACACGTCACGTCCATCATGTGGACGAAGCGCCATCCGGGTGAAGGTGTGTCAGTGGCCGGTGGAGCCGCCGTTGTCACGACGGTCGAGGGCGCGCTGGAGGGCGGCGGCGGCGTTCTGGCGGGCCTCGTCGCTGGGACGGCTGGCCGAGTGGCGGACGCGGCGGGCGGTCTGGGTTGCCATGAGGGATCGACTCCTTGAGATCAGTGGTGATCCGAAGTGCGGAGATCAGTGGTGATCGAAGGTGCCGGCAGGGGCGGGGAGCGCCGCCGCAGGGGTTGCCTGCACAGGGGCGTCGCGCTCTCGACCGCCATTCGCTGATGTAGCGAGACGTTCGGCTTCTACAAAGCTAGGGCAGGCCCTCTCATCTGTCTCCACAATTACTCGGACTTCCTACTATCTGAGACGGCGCGGGACAGCGCGTCGGTCCGCGATGGCCCGCAGCTCATGGATCAGGGCCCGGACGGCGGCACGGTGAGCCGGTTGACCCCTTGCTCTCCCGCTCTCCCGCGCAACCTCTTCGACGTGGTCGGCAAGCGCATCCGGCCGGGAAGGCGCCGGTCGCGCGATGAGTTCGGCCCACCTATCTAGTTTGCGTTCCTACCTAGCTGGTGTTGCAATACACCCATGGCCGCAGACCGCAGATCCAGCTGGCTCAAGGGAGTCCTCGACCTGCTCGTCCTCTCCCGCCTGACCGACGGCGAGAGCTACGGGTACGAGATCGCCAAGGCGCTCGCCGAGGCGGGCCTCGGCGAGATCAAGGGCGGGACGCTCTATCCCGTACTGAACCGCCTGGAGGAAGCGGGTCTGGTGGAGGCCGAGTTCCGCGCCGCCGAGCGCGGTCCGGGACGCCGCTACTACCGGCTCACCGAGCGGGGGCGCGAGCACCTCGCCACCGAAAGCCGCGACTGGCTGCGCTTCCACCGCGCCGTCGAGACCACGCTCCATCCAGGGGGAACCACCGCATGACCACGGAATCCGACCGCTACTTCGCCGAGCTCACCGACGCGCTGCGCGCCACGGGCGTCCCGGCGGAGCAGATCGCCGCCACTGTCGAGGACCTGCGCGGACACCTCTCCGGGACGGGGACGCGCCCGGAGGAGGAGTTCGGACCGGCCGCCGCCTTCGCCGCCCGGCTCGGCGGGCTCGCACCGCTGCCGGGCGAGCCGGACGGGAAGGCGGAGAGCTGGACGTGGACGGCGGACCTCTTCAACGACCGCCGGATGCTCGCCGTCCACGGCGACCAGGGCTGGGAGGTGGAGTCCCTGGACTCCCTCGGCCGGTTCGTCTGCCGCCGCTCCGCGACGGCGGCGCTGCGCTGGGAGTACCGCCGCGAGATCATCGGCGCCCGTCGCCGCGCCAGGGTCCTGGCCGAGCTGGAGCCCGAGGGCTGGGAGCTGTGCGGCGAGTGGCTGGTGTACGGCTACTTCAAGCGGCCGCGCGCGGCGACGGCGGGACCGGCGGGCGCCCTGGAGGCCCGTCCGGCCGCGCCGCTCCAGCAGCTGTTCCTGAGCCGCCGAGGCAAGGCGGCGCTCGCGGTGTGGCTCGTGGTGGTCGGCGGCGCGATGGCGGCGACCTTCGTCGGAACGCTCGGCACGGGCGGGCTCGCGATCACCATCGCCCTCGCCTCCATGGTCTTCGCCCTGGTCACCTCCCATCTGGAGACGGCCAAGGGGCGGGTGGACCAGAACCGCTCGGCGTCCTCCTGACCCTCCCTCACATCACATCGCCGTCCCGCCAGTCGAAGACGAGCGCGGCGGCCGGATCGGGCAGCGCCCGGCCGGCCGCCGGCCACAGGAGGACGTACCCCTCCTCCTCCGCGAGGTGGACGATCCCCTCGGGCCCCATGGCTTCGAGGCGGCCTTCCCAGACCCGCCAGCCGCGGGCCCGGTAGAGCGCGGCCCCCTCGTCCGAGGCGCCGAGCGCCCCGAAGGCGTACGCCCCGTCGATGACCCGCTCCAGCTCGGCCATGACGGCCCCGCCGAGCCCCCGGCGCCTGAGGTCGGCGCGGACGGCGACGCCTTCGACGTACCCGACGCGGTGCGAACGCCCGCGATGACGAACCCGCCGCATGACGACGGCGCCGTGGGCGGCGATGCCGCCCTCGTCCTCGATCCAGGCGTGGACGCCGCCGAGGGCGTGGTCCCAGTCGTCGTCGGAGAAGTCGCCGTCGAAGGCGGCGTCGAGCAGCTCGCGTACGGAGTGGAGCCGGTCGGCCCCGAGTTCATGGGTGGGCGCGGTCCTCACGGTCATGCGCCCAGATTCCCACACCCCTCACCTAACCCTTAAAAGGTTATTGACAGGTTAGCCAGCGGCTGCTTGAGTCTTTCCATAACCACTGATACGCATTCGAGGGGTTAGAGATGACGAGCATTCTGCTGCCGACCCACCACCGCACCGTCAAGGTCCGCGACCACGCGATCGCCTACCGCGAGGCCGGCCCGGCCGACGCCCCCGTCCTCCTGCTGCTGCACGGCTTCCCCACCAGCTCGCGCATGTTCCGCGACCTGATCCCGCGGCTCGCCGACTCCTACCGCCTGATCGCCCCCGACCACCTGGGCTTCGGCCGCAGCGCGGCTCCCGACGCCGCCGCATTCGACTACACCTTCGCCGAACTGGCCACGATCACCGCCGAGTTCACCGAGGCGCTGGGCCTGGACCGGTTCGCGCTCTACATCCAGGACTACGGCTCCCCCATCGGCCTGCGCCTCGCCCTCGCCCACCCGGAGCGGATCACCGCGATCATCAGCCAGAACGGCAACGCGTACGAGGAGGGCCTCGGTGCCGAGGCCTGGGCGCCGGTCCTCGCGCTGATCGAGGAGCGCACCCCCGAGACCGAGGAGCCGGTGCGCGCCATCCGCTCCCTCGACGGCATCCGCCGGCAGTACGAGACGGGCGTACCGGCCGGGTACCGCGACCTCCTCGACCCCGACGCCTGGCACCACGACGCCGCCCAGATGGCCCGCGAGGGGCAGGACGACATCCAGCTCGGCCTGATCGCCGACTACGGCTCCAACTTCGCCCTCTACCCGGCCTTCCAGGAGTACTTCCGCACCAGCCGGGTCCCGCTCCTCGCGGTCTGGGGCGAAGGCGACCAGGTCTTCGTCCCGGCGGGCGCCGAAGCCTTCCGCCGCGACCTCCCGGACGCCGAGATCCACCTGCTGCCCACGGGCCACTTCGCCCTGGAGACGCACGCGCCGCGGATCGCCGCCCTGATCGACGACTTCCTCGCGCGGCGCGTGGGCGTCAGTCCGTAGCCTTCTCCAGGTCGCGGGCCATGCGCTCCACCCAGTCCGTGAAGCCCTCCCGATGGCGGCCGTCACTCTCGAGCAGGGCCTCGACCTGCACATCCGTGAGCCGGTCGGGTCCCGGCACGGTCAGCAGCCGGTGCAGCTCCTTCATCAGGGCCAGCATCCGCAGCGCGTCGAGGTGCTCGATCGCGTCGACCCCGTGCCCGGGGCCGAGTGTCGTCGAACCCGGCATGTCGTGCCTCCTCACCGAAGCCCCCTCCCAGCAGCGTAAGCCCGCGGCATGAGAACCGCCCCCGTCCTCGGTTGGGGGACCGAGGAGGGGGGCGGTGATCAGGGGCCGCTCGCGCGGCGGGCCTCCGGGCGGAGGCGGGGGCGTCAGCCCATGTGGGGGTAGCCGTACTCGGTCGGCGGGACCAGCGTCTCCTTGATGGCGCGGGTCAGCGTCCAGCGCATCAGGTTCTGCGGGGCGCCGGCCTTGTCGTTCGTGCCCGAGGCGCGGCCGCCGCCGAAGGGCTGCTGGCCGACGACGGCGCCGGTCGACTTGTCGTTGATGTAGAAGTTGCCCGCGGCGAAGCGGAGCTTCTCCATCGTGTACGCGGCCGCCGCGCGGTCACCGGAGATGACCGAGCCGGTGAGGGCGTAGTCCGAGACCGACTCCATCTGGGTCAGCATCGCGTCGTACTGGTCGTCCTCGTACACGTGGATCGCGAGGATCGGGCCGAAGTACTCGGCCTTGAAGACCTCGTTCTCCGGGTCCGTGCAGGCGATGACGGTCGGGCGGACGAAGTAGCCCACCGAGTCGTCGTACGTGCCACCGGCGATGATCGTGCAGGTCGGGTCGGCCGCGGCACGGTCGATCGCGGCCTTGTTCTTGGCGAACGAGCGCTCGTCGATGACGGCGCCGATGAAGTTCGACAGGTCGGTGACGTCACCCATCGTGATGCCGTCGACCTCGGCCGCGAACTCCTCCTTGAAGCCGTCGTTCCAGATGGAGGCCGGAACGTAGGCGCGCGAGGACGCGGAGCACTTCTGGCCCTGGAACTCGAAGGAGCCGCGGGTCAGCGCGGTCTTCAGGATGGCGCGGTCGGCACTGGGGTGCGCGACGACGAAGTCCTTGCCGCCGGTCTCGCCGACGATCCGCGGGTACGAGCGGTACTTCTCGATGTTGGTGCCGACCGTCTTCCACAGGTGCTGGAAGGTCTTGGTCGAACCGGTGAAGTGGATGCCGGCCAGGTCGGGGTGGTTCAGGGCCACCTCGGAGACGGCGATGCCGTCGCCGGTCACCAGGTTGATGACGCCCTTCGGCAGGCCGGCCTCCTCCAGGAGCTCCATGAGGAGCACGGCGGAGTGGGTCTGCGTCGGGGACGGCTTCCAGACCACCACGTTGCCCATGAGGGCGGGGGCGGTGGGCAGGTTGCCCGCGATGGCGGTGAAGTTGAACGGCGTGATCGCGTAGACGAAGCCCTCGAGCGGGCGGTGGTCCAGACGGTTCCACACACCCGGGGAGTTCGCCGGCGGCTGCTCGGCGAGGATCTGGCGGGCGTACGCCACGTTGAAGCGCCAGAAGTCGACGAGCTCGCACGGGGTGTCGATCTCGGCCTGCTGGGCGGTCTTCGACTGGCCGAGCATGGTGGACGCGGCCAGCGTCTCGCGCCACGGGCCGGCGAGCAGCTCGGCGGCGCGCAGGATGATCGCGGCACGGTCGTCGAAGGCCATCGCGCGCCAGGCGGGGGCCGCGGCCAGCGCCGCGTCGACGGCGTCCTGGGCGTCCTGCGTGGTGGCACCGCGGAAGGTGCCGATGACGGCCTGGTGGTTGTGCGGCTGGACGACCTTGAACTCCTCGCCGCCGCCGAGGCGCTTCACGCCGCCGATGGTCATCGGCAGCTCGCGCGGGTTCTCGGCCAGCTCCTTGAGCTTGGTCTCCAGGCGGAGGCGCTCGGGGGAGCCGGGGGCGTAGCTGTGCACCGGCTCGTTGACCGGAGCGGGGACCTGGGTGACAGCGTCCATAAGTCTCGATACTCCTTGTGAGAGGTGGGCTCAGCCCTTGGTGAGGATGGAGCGGACGAAGAAGAGGAGGTTGGCCGGCTTCTCCGCGAGGCGGCGCATGAAGTAGCCGTACCAGTCGGTGCCGTAAGCGGTGTACACGCGCATGCGGTGTCCCTCGGCGGCCAGCCGGTGCTGCTCCTCGCTGCGGATGCCGTACAGCATCTGGAACTCGTACTCGTCCAGCTTGCGCCCCGCACGGCGGGCGAGCTCCTGGCCGATGGAGATCAGGCGCGGGTCGTGGGAGCCGATCATCGGGTAGCCCTCGCCGTCCATCAGGATCTTCATGATCCGGACGTACGCCTTGTCGATCTCGGGCTTGTCCTGGATGGCGACGGAGGCGGGCTCCTTGTAGGCGCCCTTCACGATCCGGACGCGGGAGCCGTTCGCGGCGAGGCGGCGGGCGTCGTCCTCGGTGCGGAAGAGGTAGGCCTGGATGACACAGCCGGTCTGCGGGTGGGTCTTCCGCAGCTCCTCGTGGATGGCGAACATCGAGTCGAGGGTGGTGTGGTCCTCGGCGTCCAGGGTGACCGTGGTGCCGATCTCGGCGGCGGCCTCGACGACCGGACGGACGTTCGCGAGGGCCAGCTCGTGGCCGCTCTCCCATCGCCCGCCACCACCGTCGACCGAGAGCCCTCCGGGCTCGCCCCCCTCGAACTTGAGCGACTGGCCGAACATCGACAGCTTCACGGACATCTCGGCGCGCTCGCCGAGGCCGAGCTCCTTGAGGCGCCCGATGAGCTCCAGGTACGCGTCGCGGGCGGCGTACGACTGCTCGACGGTGGTGATGTCCTCACCGACGACGTCGAGGGTGACCTCCAGGCCGCGGTCGCTCAGCTCCTGGACGATCGGGACGACGTCGTCGACCGACTCACCGGCGATGAAGCGGGCGACGACCTGCTTGGTCCCGGGGGCGGCCGACACGAAACGGCGCATCTTGTCGCTGCGCGACGCTGCGAGGATCACGGGACCCAGCACGGGGACCTCCAGAAGGACAGGGTGACGAAGGGTGCCGTACCCGACTTTCGTGAG
The DNA here is from genome assembly GCF_001418135.1 of Streptomyces aureus. Lineage (GTDB taxonomy): Bacteria > Actinomycetota > Actinomycetes > Streptomycetales > Streptomycetaceae > Streptomyces > Streptomyces aureus_A. The sequence continues at coordinate 2,589 of NZ_LIPQ01000170.1, read as the reverse complement.
AATCCGGGAACAGCACGAAGAACCACCGTGAAACCTATGGATCGCTCCGATCGTCCGCCATCTACAGCTGTCACGCATCCGTGCGCGGCACCTCATACATATGTCTGAGAGGGTGCGAGAATGGCGCTGTGAAGGGCGATTACCAAGAACTGGTGGACGAGATCTCCGCGCTGCTCGGCGCACCGGCGACGCTGGAGAACCGTGATTTCGGCCTGATCGCCTTCGGCGCCCACGACAGCGACGACGACACCGCGATGGACCCCGTCCGGACGCGGTCGATCCTGACCCGGAAGTCGACCCCGGCGGTCCGTGCCTGGTTCGAGGGCTTCGGCATCACCCGGGCGACGGGCCCCGTCCGCATCCCGGCCGCCCCGGACGCCGGGGTGTTCCGGGACCGCATCTGTCTGCCCGTACGCCATCGGGGAGTCGTCCTCGGGTACGTCTGGCTGCTCGACGCCGAGCCCGGCCCCACGCCCGGCCGGCTCACGGCCGCGATGGAGGTCGCCACCCGGATCGGCGACCTCCTCGCCGACGAGGAGCGCGCGGACGCCGACCTCTCGCGCGAGTTCGCCGCGGCCCTGACCGCCGGGCGCGGCTGGCAGAGCGACATGGCCGTCGCGGCCCTCCGGGTGGCCCTCGGCCCCAGCGCGGACGGTCTGCACACCGTCGTCTGCGTGACCCCCTGGCAGGGCGAGTCCCCCTCGATCCGGTCGGTCCCCGCCGCGGCGGCGGTCGCCGTCCTGCCCGAGGGCGAGTCCGGCGAGTCCCTCGCCGTCCTCGTACGTCTGCGCACGCCCGAGGACCTCTCCCCCGCCCGCACGGCCGCCGACCGGCTGCGCGCCGCCGCCCCGGCCGGCATCGCCACGCCCCGCCGGGGCCTCGCGGACCTCCCGGCGGCCTGGCGCGAGGCCAACACGGCGGCCCGCGCCGCCACCGCCCAGCCGACCCTCGGCCCGGTCGCGGAGTGGGCCGGGATCGGCCCGTACCGCCTGCTCGCGGCGCTCTACCACCCCGAGGTCGACCCGGTCGTCGCCCCGCTCGTCGCCCCCGCCCACGCCGAACTTGCGCGCACCGCCGAGGTGTTCCTCGACAACGCGGGCCAGGCGGGCCGCACGGCCGCGGCCCTGGGCATCCACCGCCAGACCCTCTACTACCGGTTGTCCCGGGTCGAGCAGCTCACGGGCCTGGACCTGGACGACGGCGAGGACCGCCTGCTGCTCCACATGTCCCTGAAGTCGGCACGGCTCTGAGAACGGACGCCCCGGTGGGATCGGCCCGGCCCGGAAGGTGGAGCGGCTTCGAACGGCCGCCCCTCCGGGCCGGTTTGGACGGTTTATAGGATCTCCCCCATGACCACGGGGAACTGGGCGCCGCCGACGTACACCGAGCGGCTGCTGTACGAGGCGGGGGCGCGCGACGACCGGGCGGCCGTCCTGGACGCCCTCGGGCGGACACGTCTGTACGTACTGCAGGCACGGGTCCACGCCGACGCGCCCGGCTACGCCCCGCCCCTCCCCTCCCGCCGCGACAAGGCCGCCCGGCGCACCGTCGTCCCGGTGCTGACCGAGGGCATGCTGCCGGAGTGGCACCCCGACTGGGTGTTCAAGCAGACCACCCTCCCCCGGCTCGCCGCGGCCTGGCCGAACGACCGGTGGTGGCTCGCGGTCAACCCGGACACCCCGTTCGCGGCCGCGCTCCCCGCCCGCCCCGCCGACCGGCGGGCCTGGGAGGAGGCGGGCACCCGGGGCGGCGGACCGGCGCGGCTCCGCCTGCTCACCCACTCCGGCGGCCCGCTGCACGGGCCGGTCGCGCACGCCCTCGCGCTCGGCGCGCACCTCGCCGTGCTCAACGGCCTCGTGTGGAACGGGCTCGGCGCCCAGTACGAGGACTACCCCACCGACGTCTCCCGGCTGCACCGGCCCTGGGCCGTCCACCACCGGGCGGACTTCCGGGACAAGCTGCGGACCCTGATCGCCACCCGGCTGGTCGGCCGGGTCCCCGAGTCCGTCCTGGGGATGCGGCGCCGTCTCACCGCACGCCTCGGCCACCCGCCGAGCGACGTGCAGTGGGCCTCGATGGTCACCGTGAACGTCGAGCGGGACGACCCCTACGGCGAGGACCGGGCCGAGGCCGCGGAGTTCCTGCGCCGGATCATCCACTACGAGGAGCGGTTCCGCGCCGACGGTCTCCTCCCGCCGGACGGCCGGGTCGACACCCTCGCCGCCTTCGACCACGGACGCGCCGTGAACGTCGTACGCCTCGCGCTCGGCGCGCGGTACTGCGACCCGCAGGAGGCCGAGGAGTCCGTCCTGAGGGTCCTCGAACCCGCCCGCCAGGCGTACGGCTCCTGGGAGGAGTTCTCCCTGGGCTATCTGCTGGCCCGGCTGATCCACTTCGACGAGGGCGACCCCGAGCCGATGTACCAGGAGTCCGTGGCCGTCCACCGCACCCTCACACAGGACCCTTCGAGCCCCTACCGGAACATCCCGTGGTCATGAGCCCTCGCCGCCCACCCGCCCCGGGGGGCGGCCCCTGGATCCCGCCGTCCGAGACCGAGCAGCTGCTGTACGAGGCGGGGCAGCGCGGCGA
>NZ_LIPQ01000017.1 GCF_001418135.1 Streptomyces aureus | reverse complement strand
GCGGGACGGCGAGGTGACGGCGGTCGAACTGGCCGACGGCTTCGTCCTCGACGCGCAGGTCGTGGTCCTGGCGTGCGGGGTCCGCCCGAGGGTGGCCCTGGCGAGGGAGGCGGGCCTCACGGTGGCGACGGGGATCGTGGTCGACGACGAACTCCGGACGTCCGACCCCTACATCCACGCGATCGGCGACTGCGCGGAACACGGCGGCCGGGTCTACGGCCTGGCGGGCCCGGCCCTGGACCAGGCGGACGCCCTGACGGACCTGCTGCTGGCGGAGACAGCCACCCAGACTCCGTACACCGGCACCCGCGCCCTCACCCGCCTCACCCTCGGCGGCGCCGAGCCCTTCGACCTCGCCGCCTTCGGCGACGCCACCCCGCAACCCGGCGACGACGTCGTCCAGCTCACCGACGCCACCCGCCGCGCCTACCGCAAGGTCGTCGTCCGCGGAGACCGCCTCGTCGGTGGCGTCCTCCTCGGCGATCTGGCCGCCGTCGGCACGCTCGCCCGGGCCTGGGAGGGCGACGAAGCCCTGCCCGACGAGGCCCCCCTGCTGCACCTGCTCACCCACGACGGAGGCTCCTCATGACCACCCCCACCATCGTCCTGGTCGGCCACGGAATGGTCGGCCAGCGGTTCCTGGAGTCGCTCGCCGACCGCGGTGTCACCGAGCGGGCCAGGATCGTCGTCCTCTGCGAGGAGCCGCGCCCCGCCTACGACCGCGTCCAGCTCACCTCGTACTTCTCCGGAAAGACCCCGGACGACCTGTCGATGGTCGAGGCGGGCTTCATGGAGAAGCACGGCATCGAGCTGTACGTGGGCGACGCGGCGGAGTCGGTGGACCGCGAGGCCCGCACGGTGACCGCCCGCTCCGGGAGGGTCTTCGCGTACGACGCGCTCGTCCTCGCCACCGGCTCGTACCCCTTCGTGCCTCCCGTCCCCGGCAAGGACGCCCGCGGCTGTTTCGTCTACCGGACGATCGAGGACCTCCTCGCGATCGAGGAGTACGCGAAGACGGCGACGACCGGCGCGGTCGTCGGCGGCGGTCTGCTCGGTCTGGAGGCGGCCGGCGCGCTCAAGGGTCTCGGACTCGACACCCACGTCGTGGAGTTCGCGCCCCGGCTGATGCCGGTGCAGGTCGACGAGGGCGGCGGCGCCGCGCTGCTGCGCACGATCGAGCGGATGGGTCTGACCGTCCACACGGGGACGGGCACGCAGGAGGTCGTGACGGCGGACGGCTCGGTCACGGGCATGAAGCTGTCGGACGGCTCCGAACTGGCCACGGACATGGTCGTGTTCTCGGCCGGTGTACGGCCCCGGGACCAGCTGGCCCGCGACTGCGGCCTGACCGTCGGGGAGCGCGGCGGCATCGCGGTCGACGAGCAGTGCCGCACCTCCGACCCGGCGGTCTTCGCGATCGGCGAGTGCGCCCTCGCCTCGGACGGCCGGGTGTACGGCCTGGTGGCGCCGGGCTACGAGATGGCCCAGACGGTGGCCGCGACCCTGGCGGAGGAGGCGGGCGAGGGCGACGGCTTCACCGGCGCCGACATGTCGACGAAGCTGAAGCTGCTCGGCGTGGACGTCGCGTCCTTCGGCGACGCGCACGGCACGGCCGAGGGCTGCCTCGACGTCGTGTACTCCGACTCCCGCTCGGGGGTCTACAAGAAGCTGGTCGTGAGCGGCGACGGCGTCCTCCTGGGCGGTGTCCTGGTCGGCGACGCCGAGCAGTACGGCCTGCTCCGGCCGCTCACCGGCACCGTGCCGCCGGTCTCCCCCGAGCAGCTGGTCCTTCCGGCGGGCGCGGGCGCACCGGTGGCGCTGGGGCCCTCGGCGCTGCCGGACGACGCGGTGATCTGCTCCTGCCACAACGTGACGAAGCACGCGATCGGCGAGTGCTCCTCGCTCGCCGAGGTGAAGAAGTGCACCAAGGCCGGTACGGGCTGCGGCAGTTGCGTGAAGGTCATCGAGAAGCTGCTGCCGGCGCCGGCCGACAAGGGCCTGTGCGGCTGCTTCTCGTACACCCGGAGCGAGCTGTACGAGATCGCCCGCACCCTGCGGGTGACCTCCTTCGCCGCCCTGCTCGACTCGCACGGGCGGGAGGCGGCGCGCGGCGGGGAGGGCTGTGAGGTCTGCAAGCCGACCGTCGGCTCGATCCTCGCCTCGCTCAACAACGGCTACATCCTGGACGGCGAGCAGGCCTCCCTCCAGGACACCAACGACCACTTCCTCGCCAACATGCAGCGCAACGGCTCGTATTCGGTCGTGCCGCGCATCCCCGGCGGTGAGATCACCCCGGACAAGCTGATCGTGATCGGCGAGGTGGCCCGCGACTTCGGCCTCTACACGAAGATCACCGGCGGCCAGCGGATCGACCTCTTCGGCGCCCGGGTGGACCAGCTCCCGTCGATCTGGACCCGGCTGGTCGACGCGGGCTTCGAGTCGGGGCACGCGTACGGCAAGGCGCTGCGCACGATCAAGTCCTGCGTGGGGCAGACCTGGTGCCGGTACGGCGTCCAGGACTCGGTGAAGATGGCGATCCAGCTGGAGCTGCGCTACCGGGGCCTGCGCGCCCCGCACAAGCTCAAGTCGGCGGTCTCCGGCTGCGCCCGCGAGTGCGCGGAGGCGCAGTCGAAGGACTTCGGGATCATCGCGACGGCCGGCGGCTGGAACCTGTACGTCGGCGGGAACGGCGGCGCGACCCCGCGCCACGCGGACCTGCTCGCCCAGGACCTCTCCGACGCCGAACTGGTCCGGCTGATCGACCGGTTCCTGATGTTCTACATCCGGACGGCGGACCGGCTGGAGCGGACGTCGACCTGGCTGGAGCGCCTGGAGGGCGGGCTCGACCACCTCAAGGACGTGGTGGTGCACGACTCGCTCGGGCTCTGCGACGAGCTGGAGTCCCTGATGGCGGCGCACGTCGCCGACTACCAGGACGAGTGGGCACAGACCCTGGACGACCCGGAGCGGCTGCGGCGCTTCGTCTCCTTCGTGAACGCACCGGAGGCACCGGACCCGTCGGTCCGCTTCGTCCCGGAGCGCGACCAGATCAAGCCGGACCTCACGATCCTGACGCTCGGCAGGACGAACAGCACGCTGGAAGGGGCTTCCTCCCGATGACGACCCTCACGACACTCACCACGACGACGCTCGAGATCTCCCCCGAACCCGGCTCCTGGGTGACGGTCTGCGAGGAGGCCCGGCTGACTCCGGGCCGGGGCGTGGCCGCGCTGCTGCCGGACGGCCGTCAGGTGGCGGTCTTCCGGGACCGCTCGGGCCGGACGTACGCGATCGACAACCGCGACCCGTTCACGGGGGCGCAGGTGCTCTCCCGGGGGCTCGTCGGTTCGGCGGAGGGGCGGCCGTTCGTGGCCTCGCCGCTCCTGAAGCAGCGCTTCGACCTGGAGACGGGCCGGTGCCTGGACGATGACGAGGTCACGGTGCCGGTGTATCCGGTGCGAGCGAAGTAACTTGACTGATCGTTCCAGATAGCCGTACGGTCTTCGCGTGGCCAGGACCAAGGAATTCGATCCCGACGCCGCGCTCCAGGCCGCCCTCGACCTGTTCTGGGCGCGCGGCTACGAGGCGACGACGATGTCGGACCTCGTGGAGCACCTGGGCGTCGGCCGGGCCAGCATCTACGCGACCTTCGGGAACAAGCACGCGCTGTACCTGAAGGCGATGGACCGCTACCTGGAGACCCGCGACCCGCGGATCGTCGAGGAGCTGTCCGCGCCGGGCCCGGCCCTGCCGGCCGTCCGCGCGCTCGTCCGTCGTTTCGCCGCCGAGGCGTCGGCCGACGACGAGCGGCTGAACGGCTGTTTCGTCACCAACTCGGCGGCGGAACTGGGGCCGCACGACACGGCGGTGGCCCGCCGGGTCGAACTCAGCTGGGAGCAGATCGAGACGCTCCTGTACGGGGCGCTCACCCGGGCCCGCGCCGGGGGCGAGCTCCCGGCCGACCGGGATCCGCGCGCCCTGGCGCGCATGCTCCTGGTACTGCTCCAGGGGATCCGGGTGGTCGGCAAGGCGTCGAGCGACCCGGCCAGGGTCCGGGACGCGGCGGAGCAGGCCCTGGGCCTGCTGGACTGAGCAGCGGGACGGAAGAAAGGGCGCCCACGGGGGGCGCCCTTTCTTCGGGGCTCATTTTGGAATGTACGGTCAAGTACAGGGGGATGGAAATGTCGTCGACGAAAGCGCGGGAACCCGACGGGGCCACCAACGGCGGGCACCGGACACGCGGAGCCGGCACACGCGGAGCCCGCACACCCGGAGCCGGCGCACCCGGAGGCCGTACGCCCTTGAGCCGCACCCGCGGAGGCCCCGCGCCCGGAAGCCGCACCCGCGGAGGCCCCGCGCCCGGAAGCCGCACCCGCGGAGGCTTCGCCCTCCTCGCGGCCGTGCAGATGACCCTCATCTTCACGCTCGCCTCCCTCGCCGTGCCCCTCCCCCGCATCGGCACCGAATTCCGGCTCGACCGCGCCCAGTTGATCCTGCTGAGCGCCGCGTACGGCCTGACCTTCGCCGGGCTGCTCCTCTTCGGCGGGCGGCTCGCCGACCGCTTCGGCGGGCGCCGGATCCTCACCGCGGGGCTGCTGGTCTTCGGCGCCGCCTCCGCCCTCGCTCCGCTCGCCCCCGGGTACGAGGCGCTGCTCGCCGCCCGGTTCGGGCAGGGCGTCGGCGCCGCGCTCGTCGCCCCGGCGGCGATGGCGATGCTCCGGTCCCTGTTCCCGGGACCGGCCGCGTACGGCAGGGCGATGGCCACCTGGGGCGGCCTCTCGGTGCTGGGCGCCACCGCGGGGAACCTGCTGTCGGGGGTGATCGCGGGGGCCACGTCCTGGCGCGGCACGTTCGCGGTCCCGGTGGCGGTGACCGCCGCCGCCCTGCTCCTGGCGCCGCGCGTACTGCCGGGGACCGCACCCGGACCCGGCCACACCCCGAACGGCCGCTCCCTCGACCTCCCCGGCGCGCTGCTCGCCACCGCCGGGATCACCCTCGCCAGCTTCGGGCTCGTCCTCACCGACGCCCACGCGTGGGACTCCGTCCCGGTCCTCGTCCCCCTCCTGTCCGGGCTGGTCCTGCTGGCCGCCTTCGGGGCGGTGGAGCGACGCACCGCCGACCCGCTGCTGCCCCCGGACTTCCTGCGCGACGGACGCCGGGCCCTCGGCCTGGCGGCGATCGGCCTCACGGCGGCCGGCACGGCCACCGTCTTCATCCTGCTCTCCCTCTCCTTCCAGCAGCAGCGCGGCTGGGACGAACTGCGGGCCTCGGCCGCCTTCGTGCCCTTCGCGGTCGCCCTGCTGGGCTCGGGACGGCTGGCGGGCCCGCTGATCGGGCGGTACGGGCCGGGGCGCGTGACCGCGACCGGGCTCGGCATCGCGGCGGCCGGTCTCGGACTGCTCGCCGCGACCGGTTTCGACACCTCGGTGCCGTACGCGTACGGGCTGCTCCCCGGCCTGCTCCTGCTGCCGGCCGGCGGTGCCCTGTCCTTCTCGGCCGCCGCCGTCCTGGCCACCGAGGGCGTCCCGGCGCACCGGGCGGGCCTCGCGGGCGGCGTCCTGAACACGGCGATGGAACTCGGCCCGACCGTGGTCTTCGCCGCACTGCTCACCCTCGGCGGGGACGCGGTGTCCCTGGCGGCCGCCGCCGCCCTCTTCACCGCACTCGCCGTCGCCGTCACCACCATCCGCGTCAAGTAGCCAGCACTCACACGGGAGTCGACCCACATGAACGCACGCTTCACCGACCGCGTCGTCCTCGTCACCGGGGCCGGTTCCGGTCTCGGCCGGGCCATCGCGCTCGCCTTCGCCGCCGAGGGCGCGAAGGTCGTCGTCGCCGGCCGTACCGCCGAGCCCCTGGAGGGGACGGTCGGTCTGATCGAGGCCGCCGGGGGCACCGCCGCCGCCGTCACGGCCGATGTGGCCGACGCCGGGTCCGTACGGGAACTGGTCCGGCGTACGGTCGAGCTCTACGGCGGTCTCGACGTGGCCGTGAACAACGCGGGGATCTTCCGCGGCGGCCACAGCGCCGCCGACTTCCCCCTCGACGACTGGCGGACACTGCTCGACATCAACGTCACCGGGGTGCTGCACGCCCTGCAGGCCGAGGTGGCGCACATGCGGGCGCACGGCGGCGGCTCGATCGTGAACATCGCCTCGAACCTGGGCCCGCACGTCCGGATCCCCGGAGTCTTCGGCTACCAGGTCTCGAAGGCGGCCGTGTCGGCGCTGACCAGGGCCGCGGCCCTGGACCACATCGCCGACGGGGTCCGGATCAACGCGGTCAGCCCCGGCGCCGCGGAGTCCACGATGTCGCTGCGGCCCGGTGAGACGGAGGCCGACCGGGAGGTCCGGATGAAGCAGGAGTCCCCGCTGGGCCGGATCTCCTCCGCCGCGGAGGTGGCGGCGGCGGTGCTGTACCTCGCGTCGGACGCGGCCGGCTCCGCCGTCGGCACGGACCTGGTGATCGACGGCGGCGTCTCCGCCTGACGCACGCGGGGCTCAGCCCTGGGCGGCCGCCGGGTCCATCCAGAAGACCTCCCAGTGGTGGCCGTCCAGGTCCGTGAAGGAGCGGCCGTACATGAAGCCCATGTCCATCGCGTCCTTCGCGGGGGTGCCGCCGGCGGCACCCCCGCGAAGGACGCGATGGACANNGGCGTCGGCGAGCTCGTCGCACTTCTCACGGCTCTCGGCGCTCAGGGTGACCAGGACCTCCGTGGCCTTGGTGGCGTCGGAGATCTCCTTGCCGGGGGCCATGAAGGACTTGAACTTGTCCTCTTCGAGGAGCATCGCGAAGATCGTGTCGCTGAAGACCACACAGGCGGTGGTCTCGTCGCTGAACTGCGGGTTGTGGGAGAAACCGAGCTTCTCGAAGAAGGCCCTGCTGGCGTCGACACTCTTGACGGGCAGGTTCACGAAGATCATCTGCGGGGCCATGATGCGCTCTCTCTTCCCTTGCGGTCGCTCCGGTCGCTTCGGTCGCTCCGGCGCTTTCAAGAGGTAGGACGGGCGTCCCGCCCGTAACTCATCNNACGCAGCTGGAGGGCCGCCAACGGTACGAATCCGCCGCCCGTGCCCTCCGTACCGGCCCCCGGCCCGGCGAGCCGCCGCAGCATCGCGAGCGCGATCCGCTCGCCCTGTGCCTTGGCCCGCTCGGCCAGCGGTCCGGTGTGGAGGCCGTCGACGGTGGCGTGCCAGAGCTGCACCCAGCGCCCGAAGTGGGCGGCGGTGAGGGGCCGGGCGGAGTGGAGTGCGGCATGCGGGGCGAAGGCGTCCCGCCCGTAGTCGGCGGTACGGAAGAGGGCGCGCTCCCAGAAGTCGGTGATGTGCGGCAGGTGGACCTTGAGATCGGTCCCGGCGACCCCGGTGAAGAACGGCCCGATGAGCGGGTCGGCGAAGGCGGCGGTGTAGAACCGCCGCAACAACACGTCGAGGTCGTCCCGACCACTGACATCCCGGTGGGTGCGCATACCCCCAGTGTGCCCGGCGCGGCAGCCGCCGCCGTAGTGCCGAAGGTCCCCCACCGCACTCCACCCGACAGGTCGCGCCCGCGGTGCCCCGCCCCGCAGGGCCTCGCCCGCCCTCGGGGCCCTGTCGGGTGTGCG
>NZ_LIPQ01000169.1 GCF_001418135.1 Streptomyces aureus | reverse complement strand
GCGGCGGCAAGACCCGCCACCGCCGCCCACGCGCTGGCCTTCCTCGACGGGGATCTCCCGGCCAGCACGGGCACCCGCTGGGAGACGTCGCTGCCGCTGTCGGAGTGGCGGGCGGAGCGGCTGAGACCCCATCCCGCCTGCCCCTGCGGGGCGGCGCGCGGCGGAGAGGGGGAGCGCGCCTCGGCAGCCGGAGGCGCGCAGGACACAATGGCGGGGTAACGGCCCTGCGCGGCACGGCAGGGGTAACCGCCCTGCGCGGTACGGCAGTCTGGGTTGAGGAGGGGCGTATGTCTGATCTACCCCGGAAGGCGGTCACCCGGACCGCCAAGTTGGCCGCGTTGCCGCTCGGCTTCGCGGGCCGGGCCACATGGGGCCTGGGCAAGCGGATCGGCGGGAGATCGGCGGAACTCGTCGCCCGCGAGCTCCAGCAGCGCACGGCCGAGCAGCTGTTCAAGGTGCTCGGTGAGCTCAAGGGCGGGGCCATGAAGTTCGGGCAGGCGCTGTCCGTCTTCGAGTCGGCCCTTCCCGAGGAGGTGGCCGGGCCCTACCGGGCGGCCCTGACGAAGCTTCAGGACGCGGCGCCGCCGATGCCGACGCGCACCGTGCACGCCGTCCTCGAGGAGCGGCTGGGCGCGGAGTGGCGGGAGCTGTTCCTGGAGTTCGAGGACAAGCCGGCGGCGGCCGCCTCGATCGGCCAGGTGCACCGGGCCGTGTGGCACGACGGGCGCGAGGTCGCGGTGAAGGTGCAGTACCCGGGCGCCGGGGAGGCACTGCTCTCGGACCTGACGCAGCTGAGCCGATTCGCCCGGCTGCTCGGCCCGCTGATTCCGGGGATGGACATCAAGCCGCTGATCACCGAGATGCGGGACCGGGTCTCGGAGGAGCTGGACTACGCCCTGGAGGCGGCGGCCCAGCGGAAGCACGCGGAGGAGTTCGCGGACGACCCCGACGTACTGGTGCCGGCGGTGGTGCACCTGGCGGATCAGGTCCTGGTGACCGAGTGGATGGACGGCATCCCGCTCGCGGAGGTGATCGCGGACGGTACGGAGGAGCAGCGGGACCGGGCGGGCCAGCTCCTGGCCCGCTTCCTCTTCTCGGGCCCGGCGCGCACCGGTCTGCTGCACGCCGATCCGCACCCGGGGAACTTCCGGCTGCTGCCGGGCGCCGACGAGGACGGGGGCCCGGAGGGCTGGCGGCTCGGGGTGCTCGACTTCGGCACGGTGGACCGGCTGCCGGGCGGGCTGCCGGAGACGATCGGCACCTGCCTGCGGATGACGCTGGCAGGTGAGGCCGAGACCGTCTACGAGCTGCTGCGGGCGGACGGCTTCGTCAAGAGGTCCGTGGAGCTCGACCCCGACGCGGTCCTGGAGTACCTGCTGCCGATCATCGAACCGGCCGAGGCGGAGTCCTTCCTCTTCACCCGCGGCTGGATGCGCACCCAGGCGGCCCGCATCGCCGACCCGCGCTCCCCCGCCCACCAGTTGGGCAAGCAGCTCAACCTGCCGCCCTCGTACCTGCTGATACACCGGGTGACGCTGAGCACCATCGGGGTGCTGTGCCAGCTGAACGCGACGGTGCGCCTGCGGGCCGAGCTGGAGGAGTGGCTGCCGGGCTTCGTGGCGGCCGCCTCGGACTGACGGGGTCACCACCAGGAGGAGTCGAGGCGGCCTTCGATCGCACGGATGTTGGCGCGGGCGCAGTCCTCGCAGAAGTAGCTGCGCCGGCCGTTCTCCACCGAGCAGGTCCAGGTCAGCGGCAGGGTGTCGGCCGTCTTGCCGCAGCGCGCGCAGACGAGGGGCCCCTCGGGGGTACGGGCGTCGTTCACCCTTGTGACGATAACCCGACGAAGCGCCGCGGACCCGACAACGCACCGCGGGGGCCGGTCCGTTCGGACCGGCCCCCGCGGGGGCGCCCCTGGGGGGCGCGGGTTGGTTCAGTGCGTGGCGGTCGTCAGTGCATGACGGCCATGGCCAGCGCGCGGCGGGCGCGCAGCGAGACGCGCTCGGCGCGGCGCTGCATGCGTCGGGCGGCGACCAGGCGCACGGCCTGGCGTTCCGCGTCGGCCTCACGGTGGCGCTCGTGCATATGGGCACGGGCCAGGGCTTCTGGGGCGAGTTGCATTTCACGGGTCCTGTTCTGACGCGCGGTGGGCGCGGCGGAGGGGAAGAAGACTGGGGTCGCGGAGCCGGCGGGCTCGCTGGTGGAAGAGGTCATCGGGGCCTGCTTCTGGGGATCGTGCGTGAGGGGGCGGTCGATGGTTCCGGTGGCGCTCATGCCGCGACCGGGTTCTTGCGCGGACGGCCACGGGGCCGCTTCCGGGCGACGACCACGCCCTGGACGAAGAGCTCGCCGCCCCAGACGCCCCACGGCTCGCGCCGCTCCTGGGCGCCGGCGAGGCAGGCGGCCACGAGCGGGCAGGTCCGGCAGAGGGACTTCGCGTACTCGACGTCGGCCGGGGACTCCGCGAAGAAGACCTCCGGGTCGTAGGCGCGACAGGGGACGGGGACGCCGAGGTTCTCGATGGCGTCGTCGAGCGCGGTGAGGGTGCTGAGGGGGGTCAAAGTGGGGTCCTCCGTGGGGCGGCCGGGCTGGGCGATCGATTCGGAAGGCGGTACGGACGGGGCGTGCGCTTCGAGTTGCACGGTGGTCTTTCCTCGTCTGGTCGTTCCGGCCTGTTGACCGGGGTTTCGGCTGGTACCGGGGTGCGTCTGTCCCGAGGCGTCCTCGTGTCGTCGTCCCCGTTCGGGGACAAACAAAAGGGCCGCGGATCCCGGGTGGGGTTCCGCGGCCCTGAAGGCGCCGGTCTGATCATGGATCAGACTGGATCGCTCCAGGGTTCGAGCCCACGGAAGGCCCACATCTTGTGGTCGTGCGTCGTCGTCTGCTGCTGGGTGCCGGCACCGGTCGCCGCAAAGGCATAGGCCTTGGCCTTGCCTGCTGCTCCTGCTTCCAGTGCCTTGGTCGGTCGCTCATTGCGAAGCTCCACGGCAGGCAGCAGACCGGCGCCGGCAAGGCCGGAGACGGGCAGACCGGTGCCAATGAACGCCGAGGCGGAGAGGCCGAGCGAGCAGGCGGAGACGACGGAGCGATCGGTCATTTTGGCGGTGCTGACGAAGCCGGCACGGCTGATGAAGCTGGCGGTGCTGGTCTGAATGACGTTGCTGATCACGTGGAATCGCCTCCTCTCGGCGTCTCGGAGGGCTCGGGTGCGAGCCGGACCCTCATGTTTATTTGGACAAGTACAGCACAGAGACAGGGCTTCTTAGAAGCCGCTGTTTCCGTGGTTAAGAACCTATGGGGCTTGACGGGGCAGGCGCAAACTATTTTTCCCACGAGTTTTGGTCAGCTGTCGTCGGGGCCCGCCCCGCCGTCCCCACCTGCGCAGATGGCCAGGACGTCGGCGCCGAAGCGGTCGAGCTTGCGGGCGCCGACGCCGGAGATCGAGGAGAGCTCCCCGCCGGTGGCGGGGACCCGCTCGGCGATGGCCATCAGCGTCTTGTCGGTGAACACGCAGTACGCCGGCTGGCCGAGCTCCCTGGCCTGATCGGCGCGCCAGTCGCGGAGCCGCTCGTACAGCGCCTCGTCCATGTCCGAGGGGCAGTCCTCGCAGCGCATGAGCTTCATGGCGCCCGCCTCGGTGAGGGTCGCCCCGCAGACCCGGCAGAGAACGGGGCCGCGCGGCCGGCGGCGGCCGGCGGCGGCGCCCCGCTCGAAGGAGCCCGACCCGCCCGAGGCGATGGTGCCGAGCGAGCCGGATCCGGGCCGCAGGCCCTTGAGGAAGCGGCTGGGGCGCCGGGAGGCCCGGCCGCCCGGCGAGCGGGAGAGCGCCCAGGACAGCGTGAGGTGGAGCCGCGCCCGGGTGACGCCGACGTACAGCAGGCGCCGCTCCTCCTCGACCTGCTCGTCGGTCTTGGCGTAGGTGATGGGCATCATGCCCTCGGTGAGGCCGACCAGGAAGACGGCGTCCCATTCGAGGCCCTTGGCGGAGTGCAGCGAGGCGAGGGTGACGCCCTGCACGGTCGGCGCGTGCTGCGCGGCGGCCCGCTCGTCGAGTTCGGCGACCAGGTCGGAGAGGGTGGCCCCGGACCTGGCACGGGCGAAGTCCTCGGCGAGCCGGACGAGGGCGGCGAGGGACTCCCACCGGTCACGGACGGCGCCGGAGCCCGCGGGCGGCTGTGAGGTCCAGCCCTTGGTCGAGAGGACGGCCCTGACCTGTGCGGGCAGGTCCTCGGCGTCGTCGAGGAGGGAGTCGTTGCCCCCGGCGCGGGCCGCGCCCCGCAGGGCGATGCCCGCCTCGCGCACCTCCTGGCGTTCGAAGAAGCGCTCGGCGCCGCGCAGCTGGTAGGGCACTCCGGCGTCGGCGAGGGCCTGCTCGTACACCTCGGACTGGGCGTTGATCCGGTAGAGGACGGCGATCTCGCCGGCCGGGACGCCGGCCGCGATGAGGTCCCGGACACGGCGGGCGGTGCCCTCGGCCTCGGTCGGTTCGTCCGCGTACTCCGTGTAGACGGGACCGGGGCCGGGGTCGCGCTGCGAGATCAGCTCCAGGCGGTGCTCGGCGGCCCGGCCTCGGGCCTGGCTGAGCAGTCCGTTGGCGAGGTGGACGACCTGGGGGGTCGAGCGGTAGTCGCGGACCAGCTTGACCACCGTGGCCCCGGGGTGGCGGGTGCGGAAGTTCAGCAGGTGGTCGGGCGTGGCGCCGGTGAAGGAGTAGATGGTCTGGCTCGCGTCGCCGACGACGCACAGGTTGTCGCGGTCGCCGAGCCACAGGTCGAGCAGCCGCTGCTGGAGCGGGGAGACGTCCTGGTACTCGTCCACCACGAAGTGCTGGTACTGGCTCCGGATCTGGTCGGCGATGTCGTGCCGGTCCTGGAGGATGCCGACGGTGAGCAGCAGCACGTCCTCGAAGTCGATCACCGAGCGGTCGCGCTTCAGCTGCTCGTACATCGCGTAGATCTGGCTGATTTCCGCCGGGTCGCGCGGGGCGTCCCGGTGGGCCTTGGCGACGATGGCCGGGTAGTCGGCGGGGACGGTCTGGGTGACCTTGGCCCACTCGATCTCGCCGGTGACGTCCCTCAGCTCGTTCCGGTCGAGCCGGACCCGGCAGCGGGCCGCGGCGTCGGCGACCAGCTGGATCTTCCGCTCCAGGAGCCGGGGCAGATCGCCACCGACTGCTTTCGGCCAGAAGAACTGGAGCTGACGGAGGGCCGCGGAGTGGAACGTGCGCGCCTGGACGCCGCCCGCCCCGAGCTGCCGGAGCCGGCCGCGCATCTCGCCCGCGGCGCGGTTGGTGAACGTGACGGCCAGCACACTGGCGGGCTGGAGTCTGCCCGACCGCACCCCGTACGCGATGCGGTGGGTGATCGCCCGCGTCTTGCCCGTGCCGGCGCCCGCCAGCACGCACACCGGGCCGGTCAGGGCCAGGGCGACCTCGCGCTGCTCCGGGTCGAGCCCGTCGAGCACCGCGTCGGCCGTCTCCGGGACCTGCGGGAAGAGAGTGGAGTGCGTTGCTGCTGTCACCCCCCAATGCTGCCAGGTCCGCCGAGCCGGCCGCGGAGGCTTGTCCACAGGAGGCGTCCGCGGTCATACGAATTCCGGGAATGGCCGGGACGCGGCGTACGTTCTTCCTCTCGGCACCCGTCAGCGAACCAAGAGGAGCGCCTCGCCATGCAGGGCACTGTGACGATGTACAGCACCACGTGGTGCGGCTACTGCCGTCGGCTGAAGAGCCAGATGGACCGCGAGGGCATCGCGTACACGGAGATCAACATCGAGCAGGACCCCGACTCGGCGGCCTTCGTCGAGAAGGCGAACGGCGGAAACCAGACCGTTCCGACCGTCCTCTTCCCGGACGGCTCGACCCTGACGAACCCGAGCCTCGCCCAGGTGAAGCAGGCGCTCGCCGTCTGAGACACCCGGCCCCCAGAGCACGAGGAACCCCCGACCGGTACGGACCGGCCGGGGGTTCCTCGCGCGTGGGCGGATGTGCCGTATGTCTCAGATCACGTCGCCTGGCTTCGGCAGGGGCTTGCCGTACCACCGCTCGATCAGCCGCGAGGCGATCGAGATGCCGTACGGCGGGATCACCTCGCCCGACTCGAAGGCGGCGGCCAGGTCGTCGCGGGAGAACCAGCGGGCCTCGTGGATCTCCTCGCCGTCCACCGTGATCTCCGAGGAGGTCGCGCGGGCGAAGAAGCCCAGCATCAGGCTGGACGGGAACGGCCAGGGCTGGCTGGCGATGTACTCGACCTCGCCGACCGTGACACCGGCCTCCTCGAAGACCTCGCGGACCACCGACGCCTCGATGGACTCGCCGGGCTCGACGAAACCGGCGAGGGTCGAGAAGCGGCCCTCGGGCCAGTGGACCTGGCGGCCGAGCAGCGCCCGGTCCTCCTCGTCCGTGACCAGCATTATCACCGCGGGGTCGGTCCGCGGGTAGTGCTCCGCACCGCACGCCTGGCAGCGGCGGATGTGCCCGGCGGCGGCGATGACCGTGCGCTCGCCGCAGCGCGAGCAGAAGCGGTGGAGGCGCTGCCAGTTCTCCAGGGCCACCGCGTGCACCATGAGGCCCGCGTCCCGGTCCGACAGCAGCAGTCCTGCCTCGCGGAGCCCGGCGGGCCGCGCGGACTGGTCCATGCGGCCCGGCAGGGAGTCCTTCTGGAGCGCGAAGTAGGAGACGCCGTCGGCGTCCGTGCCCAGGAAGTAGCGGTGCGTCTCGGTGACCGGGGCCTCGAAGGCCGGGGTCATGACGAGCTCTGTCGTGCCGTCCGCCGTGTCGTCGATCAGCACCTGGCCCCCGGAGACCACGAAGACCCGCGTGGTGGGGTGGCTCCAGGCCGCCGCCAGCCACGCCTCGTCGAGGCGGTGGTGCGCGGCGCGGTCGATGCCGCTCGGAGCGGTGAGCGAGATCGGGCGGTCCGCTGACGCGTTCTTCAAGGTGCTCACAGGTGCTTCCAACTCCCCCGGATCGGTGTGTGGGTTCAGCGCTCGGCGACTGGGGCTTGTCCGAGGGCGGCGGGCAGGTCACCCCACAGATGAGCGGTCGTCTCGACGCCCTTCATGAGGAGATCGAGTTCGATCTTCTCGTTGGGGGCGTGCCAGCCGTCGGACGGGACGGAGATGCCGAGGAACAGGACGGGTGCCTCCAGGACGTCCTGGAGGTCGGCGGCCGGTCCGGAGCCGCCCTCGCGGGTGTAGCGGACCTTGGCGCCGTCGAAGGCCCGACTCATGGCCCCGGCGACCGCCTTGAGGGCGGGGTGGTCGAGCGGGGTGAGGCAGGGCCGGGTCGGGGCGCCGAAGACGATCTCGTACCGGATGCCGGCGGGGACGAGACCGGCGAGCCAGTCCCGTACCGCGAGCTCGATCTTGGCCGGGTCCTGGCCGGCGACCAGCCGGAACGACAGCTTGAGCTGGGCGGAGGCGGGGACGATCGTCTTGCCGCCGGGGCCCTGGTAGCCGCCGCCGATGCCGTTGACCTCGGCGGTGGGGCGGGCCCAGACCCGCTCCAGGGTGGAGAAGCCGGCTTCGCCGAGGGCGCCGTGCGACTTCGCCGTGCGCAGCCAGGCGGCCTCGTCGAAGGGCAGCTCGGCGACGAGGGCGCGCTCGGCGTCGCCGAGCTCGGTCACTCCCTCGTAGAAGCCGGGGATCGCCACGTGCTCGTCGGCGTCGTGGAGGGCGGCGACGATCCGGCCGGCGACGGTGGCCGGGTTGGGCACGGCGCCGCCGAAGGAGCCGGAGTGGATGTCCTGGTCGGGGCCGTACAGCTCGATCTCGCAGTCGGCGACCCCGCGCATGCCGGTGCACACGGTGGGGGTGGTCTCGGACCACATGCCGGTGTCGGAGACGATCACGGCGTCGGCGGCGAGGCGCTCGGCGTGCGTCTCGACGAGGGTGCGGAAGTGCGGCGACCCGGACTCCTCCTCGCCTTCGACGATCAGCTTGAGGTTGACGGCGGGCGCGGTGCGGCCGGTGACGGCGAGGTGCGCGCGGACGCCGAGGGTGTGGAAGAACACCTGCCCCTTGTCGTCGGCGGCCCCGCGCGCGTACATCCGTCCGTCGACCACGGTCGGCTCGAACGGGTCCGTGTGCCAGCCGTCCTCGCGGGCGGCGGGCTGCACGTCGTGGTGGCCGTAGACGAGGACCGTCGGCGCGTCCGGGTCGTCGGAGGGCCATTCGGCGAAGACGGCGGGGGCGCCGTCCGTCTCCCAGACCTCGACCGTGGTGAAACCGGTCCCGGTGAGCTTGGCGGCGAGCCACTCGGCACTGCGCCGTACGTCCCCGGCGCGGTCCGGCTGCGCCGACACGGAGGGGATGCGCAGCCACTCCGCGAGGTCGCCGAGGAAGGCGGCACGGTGCTGCTCGATGTACGTACGTACGGCGTGGACGGCGCTGTCCGGGGTCTCGCTCATGCCCCCGAGCCTATCCGGCGCCCGGGGGTGCCCTGCCCGGCAGGAGGGCCTGATCGGCGTCCGGGGCCGGCTCTCCGAGGAGGAGGGCCTCCAGCTCGGCCCGGCCGGGCAGTCGGGTGGGGCGGGCGACCTCGCCCGTGCGTACGTAGACGAAGGCGGCGGCCACGTCCTCGGGCGCGAGACCGTGCTGCTCGGCCCAGGCGAGCCGGTAGATCGCGAGCTGGAGCGGGTCCGCGGTGCGCAGCCGGCTCGTCTTCCAGTCGACGATCTCGTACGTGCCGGAGTCCGGGTCCCGGTAGACGGCGTCGATCCGGCCCCGGACGACCCGGCCGCCGAGTGAGAGGTGCACGGGGACCTCGACGCGGTACGGGGTGCGGTGGGCGTACTCGGTGCGGGCGAAGGCCTCCTTCAGCTCGTCGAGGTCCCGTTCGTCGAGGATCTCCGGCTCGCCCGCGAAGTCCTCCCCGCCGGGCAGGTCCTCGGGTCCGAGGAACGGCAGCGGCAGCTCCTCGAACCGGGACTCCACCCACGCGTGGAAGCGGGTGCCCCGGCGGGCCGCCGGCTGCGGCGCCTTCGGCATCGGCCGGGCCAGCTCCTGGGCGAAGGCGTCGGGGTCGGCGGCGAGGCGGAGGACCTGGGAGGCGGAGAGGTACGCGGGGAGGACGACGTCGCGGGTGGTGGCGCGGGCGCGGCGGAGTTCGGTGGTGAGGGCGGTGAGGTCGCGGTCCCAGGAGGCGATGGCTCGCGCGTCCTCGGGGGTGAGCTCGGGTTCCGGGTCCGAGGGCGGGGCCTCGGGCTCCCGGGGTGCCGGAACCGCGTCCGCGTGGGTGTCCTCGGGGAGGGCCTCTTCGTCCTCGTCCCAGACGGGTTCCTCCTCGTCCGGCCAGAGGTCCTCCGGGTGCGGGTCCCGGGGGGCGGGGTGGTGCCCGCCCTCTCCCGAGCTGGTGGGGTGATGCCCGCCCGTCCCCGGACGGGCGGGGTGGTGCCCGCTCTCCCCCGGACGCTGTCCGGGGGTGCCCCCATCGCCCTGCGGGGCGATGGCCCACAGTCTGGCCAGGACGTCGTCCGCCGCCTTGCGGCGGCGCCTGAACGACTCCCCGTCCAGCGGGAGCGGCCACGTCTCCTCGCTGTCCGCCTCCGTCAGGGTCGGGTTCTTCGCGTCCTTCTCCGGTTCCTCCGCCCATGCCTCGATCTCCCCGTGGCCCCTCTCGCAGTGGGCGTACAGGGCCTGGAGGAAGTCCGATGGGCCTCGGGGTCGCTTCTGGGACGGGCCCCACCAGTGGGCCGAGCCGAGGAGGAGGGTGCGGGGCCGGGTGAAGGTGACGTAGCCGAGGCGGAGTTCCTCGGTGTGCTGGTGGTCCCGCATCTCGTTCTTGAAGGCCGCGAGGGCCTTCGCGTTCCAGGTGTCGACGGCCGGCAGCGTGGCCGCGTCGCCGCGCAGGGCGTGCGGGAGGACCTGCGGCTGCGAGGTCCACGACTCGCGGGCCCTGGCGCTGGGGAACTGGCCGGTGACCAGGCCGGGGACGGCGACGACGTCCCACTCCAGGCCCTTGGACTTGTGGGCGGTGAGGACCTTGACGGTGTTCTCGCCGCCGGGCAGGGCGTTGTCGAGGCCCTTCTCGAACTGGACGGCGGTGCGCAGGAAGCCGAGGAACGCGAGGAGGCTCGCCTCGCCGTCCAGGGAGGCGAAGCCGGCGGCGATGTCGAGGAAGTGGCCGAGCGTCTCGCGGCGGCGGGCGGCGAGCGCGTGCGGGGAGGCGGACAGTTCGACTTCGAGGCCGGTCGCGGAGAGCACCCGGTGCAGGACGTCCATGAGCGGGTCGGCGAGCGAGCCGCGCAGGGCGCGCAGCTCGGCGGCGAGGCGGGCGAAGCGGACCCGGGCGTCGGCGGAGAAGGCGAGGCCGTCGTCGGCCGCTCCGCCGGAGTCGAGGAAGGTGTCGAGCGCGTCGGCGAGGGAGACGACCTCGGCCGGGTCGACGCCCTCGACGGCGGCGGCGAGCCGCTGCTCGGGGTCGGGTTCGTCGCCGCCCCGGTGGACGAGGTGACGGGCCCGCCTGCCGAGGAGGGCGAGGTCGCGGGGGCCGATGCGCCAGCGGGGGCCGGTGAGGAGGCGGACCAGGGCGGCGTTGGCCCCGGGGTCCTGGAGGACTTCGCAGACGGCGACCAGGTCGGCGATCTCGGGCAGGTGGAGGAGGCCGGAGAGTCCGACGACCTCGACGGGTACGTCACGGGCGACGAGGGCCGCGTGGATGGCGGGGAAGTCGGTGGCCGTACGGCACAGGACGGCGATCTCGCCGGGCTCCCGGCCGGTGCGGACGAGGTGGGCGAGGGAGTCGGCGAGCCAGTCGATCTCCTCGGCGTGGGTGGGGAGGAGCGCGATGCGGACGCTGCCGTCGGCCTCGGCGCCGGGCGCGGGGCGCAGCGCCTCCACGCCCGCGTGCATGGCGCGCAGGGGTGCGGCGAGTCCGTTGGCGAGGTCGAGGAGGCGGCCGCCGCTGCGCCGGTTCTCGGAGAGCGAGTAGCGGTCGGCGGGGCTGCCGTCCGCGTGCGGGAAGTGCTCGGGGAAGTCGTCGAGGTTGGCGACGGATGCGCCGCGCCAGCCGTAGATGGCCTGGCAGGGGTCGCCGACGGCGGTCACCGCGTGGCCGGTCGCCCGCTGCCCTTCGGCCTGGCCGAAGAGGCCGGAGAGCAGCAGTCGCTGGGCGACGGACGTGTCCTGGTACTCGTCGAGGAGGACGACCCGGAACTCGTCGCGGAGGATCTCGCCGACCTCGGGCCGGGTGGTGGCCAGTTCGGCGGAGCGGGCGATCTGGTCGCCGAAGTCGAGCAGGTCGCGGGAGCGCTTGGCGGCCCGGTAGCGGATGACGAGGTCGAGGAGTTCGCGGCGGGCGGTGGCGGCCTCGGGGATCTTGCGCAGCTCGGCGTTGCTGAGCTTGGCCTCGGCGAGGGCGGCGAGCAGCGCGGAGTCGTACGAGAGGAGTCTTTCCGGCGGTACGAGGTGTTCGGCGAGTTCGGCGTCGAGGGCGAGCAGGTCGGTGATCAGGGTCGTGAAGGAGCGGGTGAGCGCCGGGTACGGGCCGGGGGCCTCGCGCAGGACGCGGGCGGCGAGCTGGTAGCGGGTGGCGTCGGCGAGGAGCCGGGAGGTGGGTTCGAGCCCGATGCGGAGGCCGTGGTCGGTGAGGAGCTGGCCGGCGAACGCGTGGTAGGTGGAGATCCGGGGCTCGCCCGGAACGTAGTAGGGGTCGGCGGGCACCGCCGTCGTCGAGGGGTGGTGGCCGGGCGACGGGTGGGCCGGGTCGATGACGTCGGGGTCCGTCACTCCGGCGCGGACGAGCGCGGTGCGGACGCGCTCGGCGAGCTCACCGGCGGCCTTGTTGGTGAAGGTGAGGCCGAGGACCTGCTCGGGGGCGACCTGGCCCGTGCCGACCAGCCAGACCACCCGGGCGGCCATCACCGTCGTCTTGCCGGAGCCGGCTCCGGCCACGACGACCTGCGGGGCGAGCGGCGCGGTGATGCAGGCCGTCTGCTCCGGGGTGAACGGGATGCCGAGGAGCTCCTTGAGCTGCTCGGGGTCGCTGATGCGTGCGGTCACCTCAAAGAGGCTAACGCGGACGACTGACAGTCCGGTCCGGCCCGGCCCGGATCTCGCGGGGGATCCTCGTCACGCGGGCGTGCCGCCGTCCAGCTTCGACAGGTCCACCGTCTCGTCGGCGGGCGGGACGACGACGCGGACGGGCTTGTCGTAGTCGGAGAGCACCATGGCGCCGGGTTCCTCGCCGCCGGCCTTGACCATCTTCAGGATGTACGGCTTGCCCTCCTGGGAGACGGACACGGTCGTGGTCTCGCCTTCGGCCTTCTTCTTGACCAGGGTCGCGACGGGGGTGTCGTCGACCTCGGCGTCGGGGCCCCTGGTGAGTCCGCGGCGCTCCTCCTCGTCCTCGCCGAGGTCGGCGAGGAGCGCCTTCAGGTCGCAGACGCCGCTGAGGTCGGCGCTGCCTGCCTGACCCGGGGCGATCTTCAGCCAGCGGCCCTTGACCAGCTCGACCGTGGCGTCGATCTGCGCCTCGGGCATCCCCTGGGAGGCCATGGAGACGCGCCAGAAGGCCTCGTCGCCCTTCATGTACGTGACCTCGTCCACCTTGCGGAGTTCGGCGGTGCCGCCCTTGATCTTCATCACTCCGGTGCACTCGTCCTGGTCGTTGACCGCGAAGTCGATGTCGAGGGGCTGTCCCTCCGTGACGACCCGGCCGGTCATCCGGAGCGAGGTCGCCGACTGGGTCGCGGTGACCGCCTTGTCGCCGATCTCGTCGGCGGTGAGACCGGAGAACGGATCGGGCGACGGTGCCGACACCGAAGGTGCGGCGGCCGTGGTGCCGGCCGTCGCTGCCCAGGCCGCGACGGGTGCGGGACCTGTGACGACGGCGACGGCGCAGACGACGGCCGCGGCGCGGAGCTTCCGGTGGGACGCCATGCGAGCCTCCTCGCGGTTTTCCCGATCCTGTCCACCAGGGTCTCCCCCCGCGCGCGTGCCCGCGACTCCGCGCCCGGGGCCGTCCCGTCAGTCGACGACCTGACGGCCCTCCGGCTGGGCGCTGCACGAGGCGCGGAACGAGCAGTTCGTACAGTGCTGGCCGGTGGTGGGGGTGAAGCGCTCGTCGAGGACCCGGCCCGCGGCGTTGGCGAGCAGCTCGCCGACCCATTCCCCGGCGAGCGGTTCCTGTGCCTGGACCTTGGGGAGGGCGTCGCCGCCCTCCTTCTGCGGGGCGGCCTGCCGCAGCTGGACGAGTTCGGCGCCGCCCGGTTCCGGCCGCCGCCCGTCGAGGACCTCGTCGAGGGCGCCCTCCCGGACGGCGAGCTGGTAGACGGCGAGCTGTGGATGCCGGGCGACCTCGTCCTTGGTGGGGGCCGACTTGCCGGTCTTGAAGTCGACGACGTACGCGCGCCCGTGTTCGTCCGTCTCGACGCGGTCCATGGAGCCGCGGATGCGGACCTCGTACGCGCCCGCCTCCAGGGTCACGTCGAAGCCGTGCTCCGAGGCGGCGGGGGTGCGGCCGCCTCTGTCCATGACGTGCCAGCTCAGGAAGCGTTCGAGCGCCACGCGCGCGTTCTGCTTCTCCTGGGCCGACTTCCAGGGGGCGTCGAACGCGAGGGCGTCCCACACGGAGTCCAGGCGGGCCATGAGGACGTCGAGGTCGGCGGGGGTACGGCCGGAGGCGACCTCGTCGGCGAGGACGTGGACGACGTTGCCGAAGCCCTGGGCGGCGGTGGCGGGGGCCGCTGCCTTGACCTCGCGGCCCAGGAACCACTGGAGGGAACAGGTGCTCACCAGGTTGTCCAGGGAGCTCGGCGACAGCGCGACGGGCCGGTCGCGGTCGCGCAGCGGCTCCGGGCCGCGGGTCGGCTCGAACAGGCCCCACCAGCGGTCCGGGTGCGCGGCCGGGACCAGCGGCTGGCCGTCCTCGTCGGTGAGCGCGGCGAGCTCGGCGAGGCGGTGGGCGGCGGCGTCGCGGAGCGCGGGCGAGGCGTCCGGGTCGACGGTGGTGGCGCGCAGCTCGGCGACCAGCGCGGAGACGGCGAGGGGGCGGCGGGGGCGGCCGGGCACGTCCTTCGGCTCGGCACCGAACTCGGTGAGGAAACGGGAGGGCTGGTCACCGTCCTCGGCCGCGGCCTTCACGGCGGTGACGACGAGCCGGTCGCGCGCGCGCGTGGCGGCCACGTAGAAGAGGCGGCGCTCCTCGGCGAGGAGCGCGCCGGGGGTGAGGGGTTCGGCGAGGCCGTCGCGGCCGATGCGGTCGGCCTCCAGGAGGGAGCCGCGACGGCGCAGGTCGGGCCAGAGTCCCTCCTGGACTCCGGCGACGACGACGAGGCTCCACTCCAGGCCCTTGGAGCGGTGGGCGGTCATGAGGCGGACGGCGTCGGGGCGGGTGTGGCGGCGGGTGAGGGTGTCGGCGGCGATGTCCTGCGCGTCGAGCTCTTCGAGGAAGTTGAGGACACCCCGGCCGCCGACGCGTTCCTCGGCGCGGGCGGCGGTCTCGAAGAGGGCGCAGACGGCGTCGAGGTCCCGGTCGGCGTTGCGGCCCGCGGGCCCGCCGCGGAGCGCGGCCCGCTCCAGCCGGCCGGGCCAGGGGGTGCCGTTCCAGAGGATCCAGAGGGCCTCCTCGGCGGTGCCCCCGTCGGCGAGGAGTGCGCGGGTGTCACGGAGCAGGTCGCCGAGCCGCTTCGCGCCTCGGGCGTAGGCGGGGTCGTGGGCGGCGAGGCGCTCGGGCTCGGCGAGCGCGCGGGCGAGCAGGACGTCGGAGGGGGCGGGGACCTTCGTCCCCGCTGCCCGTTCCTCGTCCCTCAGTGCGCGGCCGAGGCGGCGGAGGTCGGCGGGGTCCACGCCGGCGAGGGGGGAGGCCAGCAGTTCAAGGGCGGTCTCCGTGCGGAGCCATTCCGCGGCGGCGTCGGGCTCCAGTGGTTCGGGGTCGGACGCGGCGGCGTCGGGCTCCAGCGGCTCGGGGTCGGACGCGCCGTCGGTGGTGCCCGCCCTCCGTGCCTCCTCCGGGGGTGCCCCCACCGCCCCGGCGGGACGCCTAGCCACCACGGAGTCGGCGTGCGCCACCGCCCTCAGCGCCAGCAGCAGGGGGGCCACCGCCGGTTCGTGGCGCAGCGGGGTGTCCGCCGCGTCCGTTTCCACCGGGACTCCCGCCGAGGTGAGGGCGCGGCGGAGGGACGGGAGGTTGGCGGCGGCCCGGGTGAGGACGGCCATGTGCTGCCAGGGAACGCCGTCCTCCAGGTGGGCGCGGCGCAGCAGGTCGGCGATGTTCTCGGCCTCCGCCGAGGCCGTCGGGTACGTGTACGCCTCCGCCCGGCCGCCGTCCCGCGCCGCCGTGAGGTCCCGGTGGGCGCGGACCTTGTCGGCGGGGAGCCGGGGCATCGGCATCCGCTGGGCGAGCAGCCGGGTCGCGCCGAGCAGCTCGGTGCCCGAGCGGCGCGCGGTGCGCAGGACCCGGACGTCCGCGCCGCCGAAGGTCGCGGGGAAGTCGAGGATGCCGTTCACGTCGGCTCCCCGGAAGGCGTAGATGGACTGGTCCGGGTCGCCGAAGGCGACGACCGTGCTCCCGCCCGTCGCCCGGCCACCGCCCCTCGCGGACGCCTTTCGGGCGGCCCCCGTCGGAGCGCCGGCGAGGGCGTGCAGCAGCCTGACCTGTGCCGGGTCGGTGTCCTGGTACTCGTCGACGTAGATCGCGTCGTACGCGGGCAGGCTGATGTCCTCGGCGAGGAGTACGGCTCGGTGGACGAGCTCGGTGTAGTCGAGGACGCCCTGGAGGTCGAGGACGTCGAGGTACTCGGCGAGGAAGCCGGCCGCGGCCTTCCAGTCGGGGCGGCCGACCCGCTCGGCGAAGTGGGCGAGGGCGTCCGGTCCGAGGCCGAGTTCGCGGGAGCGCGCGAGGACGGCCCGTACCTCGTCGGCGAAGCCGCGGGTGGTGAGGCAGGCGCGGAGTTCGTCGGGCCAGCGGATGCTCCCGAGCCCGGCCTTCTCCAGGTCGATGTGGCCGGCGAGGAGTTCCCGCACGGCGAGGTCCTGCTCGGGTCCGGAGAGCAGCCGCAGGGGTTCGGCGAAGAGTTCGGCGTCCTGGTGGGCGCGGATCAGGGCGTAGCAGTACGAGTGGAAGGTGGTGGCCTGCGGCGGGCGGCGGCCGCCGAGCCGGGCGGCCATGCGGTCGCGGAGTTCGACGGCGGCCTTGCGGCTGAAGGTGAGGACGAGGAGCCGCTCGGGGTCGGCGCCCTTCTCCATCCGGGCGGCGACGGCCTCGACCAGGGTCGTCGTCTTGCCGGTGCCGGGTCCGGCGAGGACGAGAAGAGGTCCGCCGTCGTGGTCAACCACTTCGCGTTGGGTTGCGTCCAGCTGAGGGGAATCCATCGGGGCCGGCGTGGTACGCACCAGTCGGTACGCGCCCGGGTTCCGCGGCCGTCCCGAACCCGGGTACGGCTGTCCCTGGTACGGCGGCGTACGCCGGGTGGTCGAGGAGGTACTCACGTGGGTCGCCGGTCCTGGTGGGAGTGGTGGTGCGGGTGAGGCGGGCGTCCGCCGCGGCCGGCCGGCGGGCTCGTCGGCCCGCCGTCGCCCCGGGAGACGCGAACGTCGACGTTACGCGAAACGGCCCGCCGCCGAGCCGTACTCCGCGCCCCGTTCCGTGCCGTGTACGTCCCCCCAGGCGCCGCTCACGCCCGGCCCCGCGCGGTCGTCCCCGGCGGGCGGCCTCAGGTGTGAGTTCCGTCCCAGCGCGCCCGGCGCATGTCGATCTTCGGCAGGTGTCCCTCGGCCGACGGGCCCCGCTCGCGCAGTGGCGTGCCCTCCTCGCGGTAGTGGTCGAGGGCCCTCAGCTCGTGTCCGGGGAGCAGCGTGCCGTCCGAGCGGACCACCCGCCACCAGGGCGCGGTCCCGCCGTACAGGGCCATGACCCGGCCGACCTGGCGGGGCCCGCCCTCGCCCAGCCATTCGGCGACGTCGCCGTAGGTCATCACCCGGCCGGGCGGGATCCCGTCGGCGACGTCGAGCACCCGTTCCGCGTACTCGGGCAGTTCTCCGGTCTCCCCCACGGGCACCTCCATGCTCATCCGCCCCATCCTGCCTCACCCCACCGACATGGCCCTGATGCCTCCGCGCGGCGGCTCTTCGTGCCACCATCGTGCGGGCGGTGACTGGTGATACGAGATCAAGAGCGACAAGTACAAGAACAAGAGCAGGAACAGCCGGAACATCAGCGAGAACGAGAACGACACAACACGCATGCAGAGACGGACATGGTGATGGCCCCGGACACCCAGCCCCCCGAGGAGGGTCGGGCCGACGTGCCCGAGCGCGTCTCCGGTGACGAGCCGCTGCTCGCCGCCCGGGTCCACCGCCCCTCGGACCTGATGCGGCTGCTCGCCGGTCTGCTCGCCATCGGGCTCGTCATCGCCGTCGCCGCGTTCGCCCACGCGACGACCTCGGGCCTTGAGGAGGACATCAACAAGGGTGCCGTCGGCGCACCCGATGTCTTCGTCAAGATCGCCGGTCTCGTCTCCTCCATCGCCGTTCTGCTCGTCCCCGTCGCCTTCGCCATCGAACGCCTGATCAAACGTGACGGGCTGCGCATCGCGGACGGTGTCCTCGCCGCCGTGCTCGCGCACGGCCTCACCCTCGCCACCGACCTCTGGGTCGCCCAGGCCGCGCCCGGCACCATCCAGGACGCGCTGACCCAGCCGGCGTCCGGCGGCGGGCTCACCGACCCCGTGCACAACTACCTCGCGCCGGTGATCGCGTACATGACCGCCGTCGGCATGGCCCGCAGGCCGCGCTGGCGGGTGTCGCTCTGGGTGGTGCTGCTGCTCGACGCGTTCACCATGCTGGTGGCCGGGTACACCACCGCGCTCTCGATCATCCTGACCGTCCTGATCGGCTGGACGGTGGCGTACGGCACGCTGTACGCGGTCGGCTCCCCCAACGTCCGGCCCACCGGGCAGACCCTCCTCGCCGGTCTGCGCCGGGTCGGCTTCCGCCCGGTCACGGCGCTGCGCGCCGAGGGCGTGCCCGACTCGTCGGACAGCGGCGACCGGGGCCGCCGGTACATCGTGACCCTGGAGGACGGGCCGCCGCTCGACGTCACCGTCGTCGACCGCGAGCAGCAGGCGCACGGCTTCTTCTACCGCGCGTGGCGGCGGATCACCCTGCGGACGATCACCACCCGCCGGTCGATCGTCTCGCTGCGGCAGGCCCTGGAGCAGGAGGCGCTCCTCGCGTACGCGGCGATCGCCGCCGGGGCGAACGCGCCGAAGCTGATCGCCACCTCCGAGCTCGGCCCGGACGCGGTGATGCTCGTCTACGAGCACATCGGCGGCCGCAGCCTCGACTCTCTCGACGACGACGACATCACCGACGAGCTGGTCCGCAGCGCCTGGCGGCAGGTACGGGCGCTCCAGTCGCGCCGGATCGCGCACCGCCGGCTCACGGGCGACGCGATTCTGGTGGATCGTTCCGGCAGGGTGATCCTCACCGACCTGCGCGGCGGCGAGATCGCGGCCGGCGATCTGATCCTGCGGATGGACATCGCCCAGCTGCTCACCACCCTCGGTCTGCGGGTCGGTGCCGAGCGCACGGTCGCGGCGGCCGTCCAGATCCTCGGCCCGGACGCCGTCGCCGACTGTCTGCCGCTGCTCCAGCCGATCGCGCTGAGCCGCTCCACGCGCGCGACGCTGCGGAGACTGGCCAGGGAGCGGTCGGCACGCGAGCGGGAGGCCGTGCTCGCCGCCTCGGAGGCGGCGAAGCACGAGCGGGAACTGGCGAAGGCCCAGGCCGCGGAGGCCGCCGCGGACCCGACGGCCGCGCGGGCGGAGACCAAGGCCGAGAAGAAGGCGGACAAGAAGGCCGAGAAGCGGGCCCTGGACACGGCGCTCGACGAGGCCCGCGAGGAGGACCTGCTGGCCCAGATCCGCCAGCAGGTGCTGCTCATCCGCCCACTGGCGCCCGCCGAGCCGGTCCGGCTGGAGCGGATCAAACCGCGGACCCTGGTCAGTCTGATCGCGGGCGCGGTCGCCGCGTACTTCCTGCTGTCGCAGATCTCCCGGACGCCGCTGTCGACGATCAGCGAGGCGGACTGGCGGTGGGTGGCGGCCGCGGTGCTGTTCTCCGCGGTCAGCTATGTGGCGGCGGCGATGAGCCTGCTCGGCTTCGTGCCGGAGCGGGTCGGTTTCTGGCGGACGGTGGTGGCTCAGGTCGCCGGTTCGTTCGTGAAGATCGTCGCCCCGGCCGCGGTCGGCGGTGTCGCCCTGAACACCCGCTTCCTCCAGCGCTCGGGGGTACGGCCGGGGCTCGCGGTGGCGAGCGTCGGCGCCTCCCAGCTCTTCGGGCTCGGAGCGCACATCCTGCTCCTCCTAGCCTTCGGCTATCTCACGGGAACGGAGCGGTCGCAGTCCTTCACCCCGTCGAGGACGGTCATCGCCGGTCTGCTCACGGTCGCGGTCCTCGTGCTCGTCGTGACGGCGATCCCGTTCATGCGGAAGTTCGTCTCGACGCGGCTGCGCTCGCTCTTCGCCGGCGTGGTGCCCCGCATGCTGGACGTGCTCCAGCGGCCGATGAAGCTGATCACCGGCATCGGCGGGATGCTGCTGCTCACCCTCACCTTCGTGCTCTGCCTGGACGCCTCGATCCGGGCCTTCGACCACAACAACGTGTCGATCAGCTACGCGAGCGTCGCGGTCGTCTTCCTCGCGGGCAACGCGCTCGGCTCGGCGGCGCCGACCCCGGGCGGCGTGGGAGCGGTCGAGACCGCGCTCACCTTCGGTCTGGTGGCGGTCGGCCTTCCCATCGAGGTCGCGACCCCTGCCGTACTGCTCTACCGCCTGCTGACCCTGTGGATCCCGGTCCTCCCGGGCTGGCTCTGCTTCAACTGGCTGACGAAGCGCGAGGCGCTGTAGGCGGCGGAGTCGCGTCCCGGCCGCCACCCGCATGGACCCCCGTCCCGCGCGGCGGCGGGGGCGGCGGCCCACCATGGGCCTATGCCGATCTCCGCCGCCCAGCGCGCCGCTCTGCTCACCGCCACCACCGTGCTGCTCGCCGCCGGGTGCTCGGACGGGGGCGGCGAGCAGCACGGTGGT
>NZ_LIPQ01000168.1 GCF_001418135.1 Streptomyces aureus | reverse complement strand
CGGTCCCTTTTGTTTTCACTCCGGGGGCCTTTCGGCGGTTCCGACTTTATCAGAAGATCTGAGTCGGTTTTTCCGCCTCCCGGTGAAGCGTTCGGGCGCACGTCGGCGCCGGGGCTTCCCGTTCTGGCGGAGCCGTAAACGTACTGGAGCGGGGCGCCCCGATGCAAATCGAGGGGCCCCGCTCCGGTGCTGCGCTGGTCAGGCCGTCAGACCTGTCAGACCTCTACGACGACCGGGAGGATCATCGGGCGTCGACGGTAGGTGTCGGAGACCCACTTGCCGACGCTGCGGCGGATCAGCTGCTGGAGCTGGTGGGGTTCCACGACGCCGTCCTGGAACGACTTGTTCAGGGCCTGGTCGATCTTCGGGAGCACCGCGTCGAACGCGGAGTCGTCGATGCCCGAGCCACGGGCGTGGACGTGCGGGCCGCCCACGATCTTGCCCGTCGAGGAGTCGACCACGACGAAGACCGAGATGATGCCCTCCTCGCCGAGGATCCGGCGGTCCTTGAGGGAGGTCTCGGTGACGTCGCCGACCGAGAGGCCGTCGACGTACACGTAACCCGCCTGGACCTTGCCGGTGATCCGGGCGCGGCCGTCGACCAGGTCGACGACGACGCCGTCCTCGGCGATGACGATGTGGTCCTTGGGGATGCCCGTCATCGCGCCGAGCTCGGCGTTGGCGCGCAGGTGGCGCCATTCGCCGTGGACCGGCATGAGGTTCTTCGGGCGGCAGATGTTGTAGAAGTACAGCAGCTCGCCGGCCGAGGCGTGGCCCGAGACGTGGACCTTGGCGTTGCCCTTGTGGACGACGTTCGCGCCCCAGCGGGTCAGGCCGTTGATCACGCGGTAGACCGCGTTCTCGTTGCCCGGGATCAGGGACGACGCCAGGATCACGGTGTCGCCGGGGACGATCCGGATCTGGTGGTCGCGGTTGGCCATGCGGGACAGGGCCGCCATCGGCTCGCCCTGGGAACCCGTGCAGACCAGCACGACCTCGTCGTCCGGCAGGTCGTCGAGGGTCTTCACGTCCACGACGAGGCCGGCCGGGACCCGGAGGTAGCCCAGGTCGCGGGCGATGCCCATGTTGCGGACCATCGAGCGGCCGACGAAGGCGACCCGGCGGCCGTACTCGTGGGCGGCGTCGAGGATCTGCTGGATGCGGTGCACGTGGCTGGCGAAGCTGGCCACGATGATGCGCTTCTGGGCGTTCGCGAAGACGGTGCGCAGGACGTTGGAGATGTCCTTCTCCGGCGGGACGAAGCCCGGGACCTCGGCGTTCGTGGAGTCCGAGAGGAGGAGGTCGATGCCCTCCTCGCTCAGACGCGCGAACGCGTGGAGGTCGGTGAGGCGGCCGTCCAGCGGGAGCTGGTCCATCTTGAAGTCGCCGGTGGCGACGGCCATGCCCGCGGGGGTGCGGATCGCGACCGCGAGCGCGTCCGGGATGGAGTGGTTGACCGCGATGAACTCGCAGTCGAACGAACCCAGGATCTCCCGGTCGCCCTCCTTCACCTCAAGGGTGTAGGGGCGGATGCGGTGCTCCTGGAGCTTGGCCTCGATCAGGGCGAGGGTCAGCTTGGAGCCGATCAGCGGGATGTCCGGCTTCAGCCGGAGCAGGTAGGGGACGGCACCGATGTGGTCCTCGTGGCCGTGCGTGAGCACGATGCCTTCGATGTCGTCGAGGCGGTCCCGGATGATGGTGAAGTCCGGGAGGATCAGGTCGACACCGGGCTGCTCCTCTTCGGGGAAGAGGACGCCGCAGTCGACGATGAGCAGACGGCCGTCGAATTCGAAAACCGTCATGTTCCGGCCGATTTCACCGAGCCCGCCGAGCGGGATGACGCGCAGGGCGCCCTTCGGCAGCTTCGGCGGGGCACCGAGTTCAGGATGCGGATGACTCAAAAGACTCTCCTCACCACGCACGCCACGTACCCCTTGGCACGTGGCGCGCATGACATTCGTGCACTTGCTGTTGTCAGTGTTCAGTTGTGAAGTCCGTTGTCAGAGCTCTACCCCGCCGGCAGCCAGGTCGATCTTGAGCTGCTCGGTCTCCGCTGCGGACAGCTCGACGAGGGGCAGCCGCAGGGGGCCGGCCGGGAGGCCCTGGAGGGCGAGGGCGGCCTTGGTGGTCATGACGCCCTGGGTGCGGAACATCCCGGTGTAGACCGGGAGCAGCTTCTGGTGGATCTCGGTGGCCTTCTGGATCTCGCCGCCGAGGTGGGCGTCGAGCAGGGCGCGGAGCTCCGGGGTGACGACGTGGCCCACGACGGAGACGAAGCCGCAGGCGCCGACGGAGAGCAGGGGCAGGTTGAGCATGTCGTCGCCGGAGTACCAGGCGAGACCGGAGCGGGCGATGGCCCAGCTGGCGCGGCCGAGGTCTCCCTTGGCGTCCTTGTTGGCGACGATGCGCGGGTGCTCGGCGAGCCGGACGAGGGTCTCGGTGTCGATCGGGACGCCGCTGCGGCCGGGGATGTCGTAGAGCATCACCGGGAGCTCGGTGGCGTCGGCGATGGCCGAGAAGTGCCGGTACAGGCCCTCCTGCGGGGGCTTGTTGTAGTACGGCGTGACGGCGAGCAGGCCGTGCGCGCCGTCGCGCTCGGCGGTGCGGGCGAGCTCGATGGAGTGGTGGGTGTCGTTGGTGCCGATGCCGGCCACGACGTGGGCGCGGTCGCCGACCGCCTCCAGTACGGCTCGTACCAGCTCCGATTTCTCCGCGTCGCTGGTGGTGGGGGACTCGCCGGTGGTGCCGTTGACGACGAGGCCGTCGTTGCCTGCGTCCACCAGATGGGTGGCGAGTCGCTGGGCACCGTCGAGGTCGAGTGCGCCGTCCGCCGTGAAGGGCGTGACCATGGCGGTGAGGACCCGCCCGAAGGGGGTCTGCGGAGTGGAGATCGGAGCCATGGGTAACACGCTACTCGCTGCTCAGCGCCGGGTGTCCCCCTGGGGGACAGGAGAAAGGGAGCCCGGCGCTGCCTGCTCGGGGGTTCAGGCAGCGCCGGGTCCGTTTGATCAGCCTAGATGAACTTCGTGAAACGTCGCAATACGGACACTTCGCTCGGGTGGTTCGGACATCTGTGCCCTATGGGGCCACACGGCCGTTCTTGTTGAAGGCTCCATGAGTCAGCGGCATCAGCCGGGCCCAGTGCTCCTCCATCTTCTCGCCGACCATCTCGATCTCCCGCTGCGGGAAGGACGGGACCGCGGCCAGCTCGTGCTGGGTGCGCAGACCGAGGAAGTGCATCAGAGAGCGTGCGTTGCACGTGGCGTACATCGAGGAGAAGAGACCGACGGGGAGGACCGAGCGGGCGACCTCGCGGGCGACGCCGGCGGCGAGCATCTCCTGGTAGGTGGCGTACGCCTGACGGTACGAGTCCTCCATCGTGCGGCTGACCAGGTCGTGCTGCTCCTGGGTGCCGTCGACGAAGACATACTTGCCGGGGCGGCCCTCCTGGACGAGCTTGCGGGAGGCGTCCGGGACGTAGAAGACCGGCTGGAGCTCCCTGTAGCGGCCCGATTCCTCGTTGTACGACCAGCCCACGCGGTGTCGCATGAACTCGCGGAACACGAAGATCGGGGCGCTGATGAAGAAGGTCATCGAGTTGTGCTCGAAGGGGCTGCCGTGGCGGTCCCGCATCAGGTAGTTGATGAGGCCCTTCGAGCGCTCCGGGTCCTTCTGGAGCTCTTCGAGGGACTGCTCGCCCGCCGTGGAGACCCGGGCTGCCCAGAGGACGTCGGAGTCGGCCGCCGCGCTCTTGACCAGCTCGACGGTGACGTCGCTCCGGAAGTCGATCTTCACGTTCTCGGTGGGGCTGTCGGTCACCAGCGGTCCTTCCAATCGGCTGTTGCAGTCGCCCACTCTAACGACGTCCTACCGGAGGATGAGATTCGGCTGCTTTGGTGAAATAGGGCACCAAAGCGCTGGTTCTGTCGTCTCTACCTGTGACACATGACGACAACCCGAGGAGAGTGGCTCTGATGTTCCTCCCCCAGCTGCCGCCGGGAGGTGCCCCATGAAAGAGGCCGTACCGTTCGCGTTCGTCGCGGAGGCCGACCACTTCCGCAGTAACGTCACTCCACCACCCCGGGAGCGCCTCGGCGCCTCGCAGATCGTGGGCCGCGCCCTGCTGGGGCTGACCGTCGTGGCCGGCCTCGTGGGCTCGTTGGTCTTCGGGATGCCTGCCCTTGAGGCGGGCGACTCCGCCACTCGTCAGCAGCAGTCCGAAGCCTCCGACAACCGCTGAGGTAGCCTCACCGGGCACTGCCCCTTCGAGCGTGCTTGTGAGTGAGGACCTGTCGTGCCCCTGCCCTTTCTGACGGCCGACCGTGCTTTTGACACGACCGACCACGTCGCCCTGCCGTTCGACGACCACGACCAGTGGCGCCGTCCGTACCGGCCGGGGTCCTGGCGGGTCGGGGCGGCGGCGCTCGCGCTGCTGCTGGCCTCGTTCGTACTCCTCGCCGCGGTGATCATCACCGCGGCCGGAGGATTCAGCGGTGGGGCCGCCACCCTGACCACCGCCGTACTCGTCATCCTGGCCGCCCTGCGGATGCTGCGCATGGGTACCTGGGTGAGCCGCGCCGGGATCCGCCGCGTGGCCTTCTTCTCGACCGTCACCGTGCCGTGGGCGAAGGTGACCTCCGTACGCACCGTGCAGCAGCCGGTGCGCTGGCTGGGACTGCCCCGTACGGTCCAGGGCCAGGCCCTGGTGCTCGGCCGGCACGGTGGTGAGCAGCTGATGCTGCTCACCGACCACAACGCCGACTTCCTCTCCCGCGTCGAGGCCTTCGACCGGGCGGCCGACACGGTCGAGGCCTGGAACGCGGAGTACGGCGTGACCCCGGCCGCTACGCGCTGACCGGACGCCCCTCGTGGAGGGCGATGGCCCGCTGCATCGCCTTACGGGCCCGGGGGGTGTCGCGGGCGTCGTGATAGGCGACCGCGAGCCGGAACCAGCAGCGCCAGTCGTCCGGAGCGTCCTCCGTCTCGGCCTTGCGCCGGGCGAAGACCTCGTCGGCCGAGTCGCGGTCGATCCGACCGCCCTCGGTGCGCTTCAGCTCGTCGACGGGCAGGCCGCCCTCCGCCTCCAGTTCGGTGGCGAGGCGGCCGGCCTGGCGGGCGAACCGGGTGTTCTTCCAGAGGAACCAGCCGCCGACCGCCGGCAGCAGGAACGCCACCGCGCCCATGCCCATGGCGGCCGGCTCGCCCGTGAGGAGCAGCAGGACGCCCTCCATCGCCACCACGCCGAAGACGAGCACGAGCACGGTGGAGAGGAAGACGTACGTGATCTTTCCGCCCATGGCCGTCAGCCCAGGTCCAGGAAGTGCTCCAGGCCGAAGGTGAGGCCCGGAGTTCTGGGGACGCGGCGGGCGCCCAGAAGGATGCCCGGCATGAAGCTGGAGTGGTGCAGCGAGTCGTGGCGGACCGTCAGGGTCTCGCCCTCGCCGCCGAGCAGCACCTCCTGGTGGGCCAGGAGGCCCGACAGGCGTACGGAGTGGACGCGGACGCCGTCGACGTCGGCGCCGCGCGCCCCGTCCAGGGCGGTCGCGGTGGAGTCCGGCTGGGCACCGAGACCGGCCTCGGCACGGGCGGCGGCGATCAGCTGGGCCGTCCGGGTGGCGGTGCCGGAGGGGGCGTCCACCTTGTGCGGGTGATGCAGCTCGACCACCTCGACGGACTCGAAGTACGGGGCCGCGAGCTGGGCGAACTTCATGGTGAGGACCGCGCCGATGGAGAAGTTCGGAGCGATGAGGACGCCGGTCTCCGGGGAGGCGGCGAGCCAGGTCCGCAGCTGCGCGAGGCGCTCCTCGGTCCAGCCGGTGGTGCCGACGACCGCGTGCATGCCGTGGCGCACGCAGAAGTCGAGGTTCTCCATGACCGAGGCCGGAGTGGTCAGCTCGACGACGACCTGGGCGTCCGCCTCGACGAGGCGCTCCAGCTTGTCGCCGCGGCCGAGGGCCGCGACCAGTTCCATGTCCTCGGCGGCCTCGACGGCCCTCACGGCCTCGGAGCCGATACGGCCCTGTGCACCGAGGACCGCCACGCGCAGCTTGCTCATTGCTCTTCCTTAGGGGACTTGTGGGTCAGGAGACCGCTTGGTGGAGGCGGTCCGCCTGCTTGTCCTTCAGCGGGCCGATCACCGAGAGCGAGGGCCGCTGGTCCAGTACATCGCGTGCGACCTCCCGGACCTCGTCCGGGGTGACGGCCGCGATCCGGTCCAGCATGTCGTCGACCGACATCTGGGTGCCCCAGCACAGTTCGCTCTTGCCGATGCGGTTCATCAGCGCGCCGGTGTCCTCGAGGCCGAGCACGGTCGAACCGGAGAGCTGACCGACGGCGCGGGCGATCTCGTCGTCCGTGAGGCCGTCGGAGGCGACCTTGTGGAGCTCGTCGCGGCAGATCTTCAGGACGTCGTGGACCTGGCCCGGGCGGCAGCCCGCGTACACCCCGAAGAGGCCGCAGTCGGCGAAGCCCGAGGTGTACGAGTACACGCTGTAGGCCAGACCGCGCTTCTCGCGGACCTCCTGGAAGAGGCGGGAGGACATGCCGCCGCCGAGGGCGGTGTTCAGTACGCCGAGGGCCCAGCGGCGCTCGTCGGTGCGGGCCAGACCCGGCATGCCGAGGACCACGTGGGCCTGCTCGGTCTTGCGGTTCAGGAGCTCGACGCGGCCCGCCGCGCGCAGGGTGCGCAGGCCGTCGCGCGGGGCGACGGGGACGGCGTCGGTACGGGTGAGGGCGCCGGCCTTCTCGAAGGCGCGGCGGACCTGGCGTACCACCGTGGCGTGGTCGACGTTGCCCGCGGCTGCCACGACCAGGTGGGTCGGGTCGTAGTGCTTCTTGTAGAAGCGGGCGATCTGGCCGCGGCTGAGCGCGTTGACCGTGTCGACGGTGCCGAGGACCGGGCGGCCCAGCGGGGTGTCGCCGAACATGGTCTGCGCGAAGAGCTCGTGCACGACGTCACCGGGGTCGTCCTCGGTCATCGCGATCTCTTCGAGGATGACACCGCGCTCGGCGTCCACGTCCTCGTCGAGGATGAGCGAGCCCGTGAGCATGTCGCAGACGACGTCGATCGCCAGCGGCAGGTCGGTGTCGAGGACCCGGGCGTAGTAGCAGGTGTACTCCTTCGCCGTGAAGGCGTTCATCTCGCCGCCGACCGCGTCGATCGCGGCGGAGATGTCGAGGGCGGACCGCTTGTGGGTGCCCTTGAAGAGGAGGTGCTCCAGGTAGTGGGTGGCGCCGTTGAGCGCCGGGGTCTCGTCGCGGGATCCGACGTGCGCCCAGATGCCGAAGGTGGCGGAGCGCACGGAGGGAAGCGTCTCGGTGACGATCCGGAGGCCGCCGGGGAGGGTCGTGCGGCGGACCGTGCCGATGCCGTCCTTGCCCGGGAGAAGCGTTTGGGTACGGGCGACGGCCCGCCCCTCCGAGGAGGGGCGGGCCGTCGCGCGGGAACTACGGGACGTCACTGGTCGGTGTCGCCCTTGTCGTCGGCGGCGCCGTCCTCGTCCGCGATCACGGGGATCAGGGACAGCTTGCCGCGCTGGTCGATCTCGGCGATCTCGACCTGGACCTTGGAGCCGATCGCGAGCACGTCCTCGACGTTCTCCACGCGCTTGCCACCGGCGAGCTTGCGGATCTGCGAGATGTGCAGCAGGCCGTCCTTGCCCGGGAGCAGGGAGACGAAGGCACCGAAGGTGGTGGTCTTGACGACCGTACCCAGGTAGCGCTCGCCGACCTCCGGCATGGTCGGGTTGGCGATGCCGTTGATCGTGGCGCGGGCGGCCTCGGCGGCCGGGCCGTCGGCGGCACCGATGTAGATGGTGCCGTCGTCCTCGATCGTGATCTCGGCGCCGGTGTCCTCCTGGATCTGGTTGATCATCTTGCCCTTGGGGCCGATGACCTCACCGATCTTGTCCACCGGGATCTTGACGGTGATGATCCGCGGGGCGTTCGGGGACATCTCGTCCGGCGTGTCGATCGCTTCCATCATCACGTCGAGGATGTGGAGGCGGGCGTCGCGGGCCTGCTTGAGGGCCGCGGCCAGGACGGAGGCCGGGATGCCGTCCAGCTTGGTGTCGAGCTGGAGGGCGGTGACGAACTCCTTGGTGCCGGCGACCTTGAAGTCCATGTCGCCGAAGGCGTCCTCCGCACCGAGGATGTCGGTGAGGGCGACGTAGTGCGTCTGGCCGTCGATCTCCTCGGAGATCAGACCCATGGCGATGCCGGCGACGGGGGCCTTCAGCGGCACACCGGCGTTCAGCAGCGACATGGTGGAGGCGCAGACCGAGCCCATCGACGTCGAGCCGTTGGAGCCGAGGGCCTCGGACACCTGACGGATCGCGTAGGGGAACTCCTCGCGGGACGGCAGCACCGGCACGAGGGCGCGCTCGGCGAGGGCGCCGTGGCCGATCTCGCGGCGCTTGGGCGAGCCCACGCGGCCGGTCTCACCGACGGAGTACGGCGGGAAGTTGTAGTTGTGCATGTAGCGCTTGCGGGTCACCGGGGAGAGGGTGTCCAGCTGCTGCTCCATGCGGAGCATGTTGAGGGTGGTGACGCCCAGGATCTGGGTCTCGCCACGCTCGAACAGCGCCGAGCCGTGCACGCGCGGGATGGCCTCGACCTCGGCGGCGAGCGTACGGATGTCCGTGATGCCGCGGCCGTCGATGCGGACCTTGTCCTTGATGATCCGCTCGCGGACCAGCTTCTTGGTCAGCGCGCGGTAGGCGCCCGAGATCTCCTTCTCGCGGCCTTCGAAGGCCGGGAGGAGCTTCTCGGCGGCGAGCTCCTTGATGCGGTCGAGCTCGGTCTCGCGCTCCTGCTTGCCGGCGATGGTGAGCGCCTTGGCGAGGTCACCCTTGACGGCGGCGGAGAGCGCCTCCAGGACGTCGTCCTGGTAGTCCAGGAAGACCGGGAACTCGCCGGTGGGCTTGGCGGCCTTGGCGGCGAGGTCCGACTGGGCCTTGCAGAGGACCTTGATGAACGGCTTCGCGGCCTCGAGACCGGCGGCGACGACCTCCTCGGTCGGCGCCTCGGCGCCGCCCTTGACGAGGGCGATGGTCTTCTCGGTGGCCTCGGCCTCGACCATCATGATCGCGACGTCGCCGTCCTCCAGGACGCGACCGGCGACGACCATGTCGAAGACGGCGTCCTCGAGCTCGGTGTGCGTCGGGAACGCGACCCACTGGCCCTTGATCAGGGCGACGCGGGTGGCGCCGATGGGGCCGGAGAAGGGCAGGCCCGCCAGGATCGTGGAGGCGGAGGCGGCGTTGATCGCGACCACGTCGTACAGGTGGTCGGGGTTGAGCGCCATGATCGTCTCGACGATCTGGATCTCGTTGCGCAGGCCCTTCTTGAAGGAGGGGCGCAGCGGCCGATCGATCAGACGGCAGGTGAGGACGGCGTCCTCGGAGGGGCGGCCCTCCCGGCGGAAGAAGGAGCCGGGGATCTTGCCGGCCGCGTACTGCCGCTCCTCGACGTCCACCGTGAGGGGGAAGAAGTCGAGCTGGTCCTTGGGGCGCTTCGAGGCGGTCGTCGCGGAGAGGACCATGGTGTCGTCGTCGAGGTAGGCGACGGCGGAACCGGCGGCCTGCTTGGCGAGGCGGCCGGTCTCGAAGCGGATGGTGCGGGTACCGAAGGCGCCGTTGTCGATGACGGCCTCGGCGTAGTGGGTCTCGTTCTCCACTAGCGGTTTCTCCTACGTGTTCGTCTTTGCGTCCGGGGCCCGTGTGGCCGGGGACGGTGTGCGACGAGGGCGGAGAAGCACGCCTCGGGTGCTGGCCGGTCTTCGATCGAAGCACCCGGGGATTCGTTCCGGGGGCCACTACCGAGGACCGGCGGCGAGCCGGCGGCTCCTCGCTCGTCGTTATGGGGGTTGTGCGACCAGCCTACGGGCCGATGCGCACTTTGTGCACGTACAGCAAAGGGAGCGGGCCCCCTGAAAGGGGGAACCGCTCCCTCAACGGCGACTTACTTGGCGCCGCCGGCCGCACCACGGCGGATGCCGAGCCGGTCGACGAGCGCACGGAAGCGCGCGATGTCCTTCTTGGCCAGGTACTGCAGCAGGCGGCGGCGCTGGCCGACCAGGATCAGCAGACCACGACGGGAGTGGTGGTCGTGCTTGTGCTGCTTGAGGTGCTCGGTCAGGTCCGAGATGCGACGGGACAGCATCGCGACCTGGACCTCGGGGGAGCCGGTGTCGCCCTCCTTGGTGCCGAACTCGGCCATGATCTGCTTCTTGACAGCGGCGTCGAGAGCCACGCGGATCTCCTCTTAGGTGTTCGTGCGCCCGCGAGTGCCCCTGGTCTTGATCTCAGGGGAAGCTTCCGTGACTCGACGGGCGAAGGTCCGATGGGCGCAGCTTCCAGAGGATTCCGGGAGCGCGTACACAAACGGCCGTCACACAGCGTACCAGCTCGCCGGAGCGCCCCCGGAGCAGACCCCTACTTGCTGGTCAAGGACCGGACCGTGGAGAAGACGTCGAGGACCGCGAGGCAGAGCGGGACGAGGGAGAGCAGGACGAAGCCCTCCGCCAGGTCGAGGAGACGGCCCCAGAACGGGGAGAGGCCCTTCCTCGGGATGATCAGGCCGATCGCGGTGATCAGCGCGGCTCCGGCGGCCACGGACGCGGTGAGCCAGATCGTACGGATGTCGAGGCCGCCCCGGTCGCCGTACATGAGGAGGTCCTTGACCAGGTCCGCCGGCGGGTTGAGGGAGAGGCCGAGGACGAGCAGCGCGATGGCGGCGATGCCGGCGACCAGGACGCAGACGACCTGCGAGGTGTAGCGGAAGAGGCGGGCGCGCAGCAGCATCGCCAGGCCGGCGGCGAGGGCGAGGAGCTGGCCCCAGATGTTTCCGGCGAAGCCGAGGACGGCCGCGGAGCCGACGACGACCGCGGCGCAGCCGCCGACCAGGCCGAGGAG
Source organism: Streptomyces aureus (assembly GCF_001418135.1). GTDB lineage: Bacteria > Actinomycetota > Actinomycetes > Streptomycetales > Streptomycetaceae > Streptomyces > Streptomyces aureus_A. The sequence continues at coordinate 13,587 of NZ_LIPQ01000168.1, read as the reverse complement.
CATCTCGTGGCCGCGGCGGGCCTGGAGCGCGATGCGCTCGCCGTCGACGGGCTGGAGGTCGTCGCCGGCCGGCTGCTGCGGGTCGCCGTGGAACTCGTCGTCGGCGGCGCTGCGGGGGGCGGCGTAGCCGATGGGGAGCCGGGCGAAACGGGCGGAGAGGCCGGGCAGGAAGGCGACGAGGCCGATGGCGACGGGGGCGCAGGCGGCGGCCGTCTCGGTGGCGGTCGACTCGGTGAGGATCGCGACGAAGGTCGCGAGGGTGCCGACGGTGGCGAGGAAGGTGGCGGCGACGAAGGGCGCGTCGCCACTGGGGGTGAGCGCGACGAGCGCCACCGAGGCGACCAGGACGGTGACGCAGCCGAGCAGGAACTGGAGCCGGCCCGGGCCCTGGCCGGCGTCGGGACCGACGATGCCGGAGCCGGCGATGAGCAGCAGCGGCAGCGCGCCCAGGCCGAGGGCGACGGCGGTGGCCCGGTCGCCGTACACGCGGGCGCGTACTCCGGCGAACGCGGTGAGGAGGAATCCGGCGGCGCCCGCGATGATCCCGGGCAGGCTGTGCATGTCGTGCCGGATCGGGTCGGCGAACCAGAGCACGAAGCCCATCAGGACGAGGAGCAGCACGCCGCCGAGGAGTCCGGCGCCGCGCAGCAGCTCGTCGCTCCACAGGTGCCGGTCACGGGTGACGGCGGAGGCGACGGCGTCGGACACGTCGTCGTAGACGGCCGGCGGCAGGGACTGGGCGAACGGGCGCAGGGAGAGCACCTCGCCGTCGAGGACCTGCTGGGCCGCGAGGGTGCGGGCCCCGTCGAGGACGGAGCCGTCCCGGCGGACCAGGTGGTAGCCCGTGGGCGTACCGGCGGCCTGCGTCTGTCCGGTGAGGCGCAGGATCTCCGGGTAGACGTCGGCGACGGCGATGTCCTCGGGGAGCGCGACGTCGATGCGGCTGTCCGGCGCCACGACGGTGACGCGGCAGAAACCGGTCGCTGCGGTCGTACTCACGTGTCTGGACCCCCTGATTCGCGGTTGCGCACGATGCGCGCGCCACCCTACCGGGGACGGCGGGTGAGGGCTGCAAGTAGGATCGCCGTCCCATGGGGGAAGTCCGTGTGCCCGGCTGCCGACAGGGGTGCCGGGTGGATGCTCCCGCCACGAGCCCGCCTCCAACGAGGGATTGATGCGCCGGTGAGCCAGATCGTCGTCAAACGCCCGCCGAGGTCTCTTCCGCCGGAAGTGCCCGGTGGGGAACTGGTCCTGGAGTCTCCGCCGGAACTCCCGCGGGGACAGCAGGAGTCGGCGTTGATGCAGCTCCTGCCGATGCTCGGCATGGGTTCTTCGGTGGTGTTCTTCTTCATGACGCCGTCGCCGATCATGCGGATCATGGGCACGCTGATGCTTGCCTCGACGGTCGCGATGGCCGTCGCCCAGTTCGTGAGATTCCGTCGCGGTACGCAGGGGCAAATGTCAGATGTCCGCCGTGACTACCTCAAATACCTCGCGCAGACCCGGCGTACGGTCCGGCGCACGGCCCACAAGCAGCGGGACGCGCAGCTGTATCTGCACCCCGCCCCCGAGCAGTTGTGGTCGGTCGTGGCCGAGGGCTCGCGGGTGTGGGAGCGCCGGGTCGGCGACCACGACTTCGGGCAGGCGCGGATAGGGCTCGGGGCGCAGCAGTTGGCGACGCCTCTCGTGGCGCCGGACACGGCTCCGGTGGACGAGCTGGAGCCGCTGTGTGCGGGTGCGATGCAGCAGTTCCTGGCGGTGCACGGCACCCTGGACGGGCTGCCGATGGCGGTCTCGATGCGGGCGTTCTACCACGTGACGGTGTCCGGTGAGCCGGAGTCGGCGCAGGCGGCGGCGCGTGCCCTGGTGGCGCAGCTGGTGACCCTGCACTCCCCCGAGGACCTGATGCTCGCGGTGGTCGCGGCGCGTCCGGCGCAGGAGCGCTGGGACTGGACGAAGTGGCTGCCGCACACGCAGGTGCCGGGGCAGGTCGACGGGGCGGGCACGAAGCGTCTGTTCGGCGACGACCTCGGTGAGCTGGAGCAGTTGGTCCGCTCGAAGCTGGACGGCCGGCCGCGGTTCTCCCGGGAGAACCAGCCGGTGCTCGACCAGCCGCACGTGGTCGTGGTCCTCGACGGCGGAATGGTGCCGCCGGACTCGCTGCTCGCGGCGGCCGAGGGTCTCCAGGGCGTGACGATCGTGGAGGTCGTCTCCGGCGACCTCGACGAGCCGCGCGGTGGTCTGTCCGTGGTCGTACGGCCGGGCCGGCTGCGGCTGGAGTCGGGTGGCGGTTTCGCCTACGAGGGTCTGCCGGACGGCATTTCGCCGCCCGCGGCGGAGGCGCTGGCCCGTCAGCTGGCCCCGCTGAAGATGGGCGGCGGGGACGACGACGAGCCGCTGCTCGCCAATCTGGACTTCACGGACCTGCTGAACCTGGGCGACGCGGCCTCGGTGGACGTGGCGCGGACCTGGCGGCCCCGTTCGGTGGCCGAGCGCCTCCGGGTGCCGATCGGTGTCGGCGAGGACGGCCAGCCGGTCATGCTCGACCTCAAGGAGGCCGCGCAGGAGGGCATGGGCCCGCACGGTCTGTGCGTGGGCGCCACGGGTTCCGGAAAGTCGGAGCTGCTGCGGACGCTGGTCCTGGGCCTCGCGGTGACGCACTCCTCGGAGACGCTGAACTTCGTCCTCGCGGACTTCAAGGGCGGCGCGACCTTCGCGGGCATGTCGCAGATGCCGCACGTGGCGGCGGTCATCACCAACCTGTCGGACGACCTGACGCTCGTCGACCGCATGGGCGACGCGATCCGCGGTGAGCTGCAGCGGCGTCAGGAGCTGCTGCGGTCGGCAGGCAACTACGCCAACATCCACGACTACGAGAAGGCGCGCGCGGCGGGTGCCCCGCTGGAACCGCTGGCCTCGCTGGTCCTCGTGATCGACGAGTTCTCCGAACTCCTCACCGCCAAGCCCGACTTCATCGACATGTTCATCCAGATCGGCCGCATCGGCCGCTCCCTGGGTGTGCATCTGCTGCTCGCCTCGCAGCGCCTGGAGGAGGGCAAGCTGCGCGGCCTGGACACGTACCTCTCGTACCGGATCGGTCTGCGGACCTTCTCGGCGGCGGAGTCGCGGACGGCGATCGGTGTGCCGGACGCGTACCACCTGCCCTCGGTGCCGGGTTCGGGCTATCTGAAGTTCGGTACGGACGAGATGACCCGCTTCAAGGCGGCGTACGTCTCGGGCACGTACCGGACGGGCGGGCCGCGTCTGGAGATCGGGCACATGCCGGTGGAGCGGCGTCCCGCGCTGTTCACGGCGGCTCCGGTGCCCGTCGTGTACGCGGCGCCGGACCCGGCGTACCTCGCGCAGCAGCGGGCGGAGGAGGACGAGGCGCTCGCGGACACCGTCCTCGACGTGATCGTGCGCCGTCTGGAGGGCCAGGGCGTGCCCGCGCACCAGGTGTGGCTGCCGCCGCTCGACCAGGCGCCCTCGCTCGACCAGCTGCTCCCGGGTCTCGCGCAGACCGCGGACCGGGGGCTCACGGCGACCGAGTACACGCGTCAGGGCGGGCTCACGGTGCCGCTCGGCCTCATCGACAAGCCGTTCGAGCAGCGGCGCGAGGTGCTGTACCGGGACTTCTCGGGCGCGGCGGGCCACATGATGGTGGTCGGCGGTCCGCAGTCCGGCAAGTCGACGATGATGCGCACGCTGATCTCCTCGTTCGCGCTCACCCACACTCCGGCCGAAGTGCAGTTCTACTGCCTGGACTTCGGTGGTGGCGGCATGGTGTCGCTCGCCGATCTGCCGCACGTCGGCGGGGTCGCGTCCCGGCTGGACCCGGAGCGGGTGCGGCGTACGGTCGCCGAGGTGATGGGCGTCCTGAACCGGCGCGAGGAGTTCTTCCGCTCGCACGCCATCGACTCGATCGCCACCTACCGGCGCAAGCGGGCCGCGGGCGAACTGCCCGGCGAGGCCTGGGGCGACGTCTTCCTGGTCGTGGACGGCTGGGGCGGTTTCCGCAACGACTACGACGTGCTGGAGCCGATCGTCTCCGACATCGCCGCGCGCGGTCTCGGCTACGGCATCCATGTGGTGATCACCGCATCCCGGTACATGGAGGTGCGCGCGGCGCTGAAGGACCAGATGCTGGGCCGGCTCGAACTGCGGCTCGGCGACGTCATGGACTCCGAGTTCGACCGCAAGGTCGCGGCGAACGTGCCGGCCGGCGTGCCGGGCCGCGGCCAGGTGCCCGAGAAGCTGCACTTCATGGGCGCGCTGCCGCGGATCGACGGATCGAGCTCGGCCGCCGACCTGTCGGACGGCACGGCGGCGTTCGTACGGTCGGTGCAGGCGTCCTGGACCGGCGCTCCGGCCCCCGCGGTGCGGCTGCTGCCGCGCAAGCTGCCGGCGGAGCGGCTGCCGAAGGGCTTCGAGTACCCGCAGCACGGCATCGCGATCGGCATCGACGAGACGAACCTGGAGCCGGTGTTCGTCGACTTCGAGTCGGACCCGTTCTTCCTGATCTTCGGCGAGAGCGAGTCCGGCAAGACGGCGCTGCTGCGTCTCATCGCCAAGCAGCTGTGCGAGCGGTACACGCCGGAGCAGGCGCGGATCGTGGTGGGCGACTACCGGCGGACGATGCTGGAGGCGGTCGCGCCCTCGCACCTCCTGGAGTACGCGCCGATGGCCTCCGCCATGCAGATGCACATGGAGGCGATCAACACGGTGATGACGAAGCGGGCGCCCAAGCCCGACATCACACCGCAGCAGCTGCGCGACCGCAGCTGGTGGACGGGTCCGCAACTGTACGTCCTGGTCGACGACTTCGAGCTGGTGGCCACCAACTCGGGGAATCCGCTGGCGCTTCTGGTGGAGAACCTGCCGTTCGCGCGGGACGTCGGTATCCGGTTCATCGTGGCGCGCAGCGCCGGTGGCGCCTCCCGGGCGATGTACGAGCCGTTCATGCAGCGCGTGAAGGAGCTGGGCGCCCAGGGCGTGATCCTCTCCGGCGACCCGCAGGAGGGCGACATCCTCGGCAACGTCCGGGCGCGGCCGATGCCTCCGGGCCGGGGCACGTTCGTGTCGCGGAAGCGGGGCGCGCCGCTGGTGCAGCTGGGCTGGCTGCCGGAACAGCACTGACGGAGCGGGCCGGACGGGCGGGGCGATTCCCGCCGACCGGGTACGGCGGTCCCACTACTGTGGGAGGGACCGCCGTACCACCGCGAAGGGAACGCGCCGATGACCGACGCAGACACGAGCACGACCAGCGCCGACAGCGCCGCCGACGCGGCTCTGGCCGCCGAGAAGCAGCGCCAGAAGGACGAGCTGTACGCGCTCGACATCTCCGGCGTCGAGTGGCAGGGCGCTCCCGGGACGAGCCCGGACGAGGAGCGTGTGGAGATCGCCCGGCTCCCCGAGGGGGCGGTGGCGATGCGTTCGTCCCTCGACAAGGACACGGTGCTGCGGTACACGAAGGCCGAGTGGGACGCGTTCGTCCTCGGGGCCAGGGACGGCGAGTTCGACCTGCGGTGACGCGCGGGCCTACGTGGTCACGGTGACCCGCGGGCACACGTGCCCGCGGTGACACGCGGACTTGCGTGCCTGCGGTGACACGCGGACACGCGTGCTCGCCGGATCTCACATGCGGAACCGGGCGGCGTTGCCCCGGTCGGTGTCCTGGTAGCCGACGACCGACTCGTCGAGGAGCTGGGCGATGCGCGCCAGGTCCTGGTTCATGCCCGCCATGTCGCGGGTCAGGCGGTCCTGGGTCTCGCGGTACGCGATCTTGGCCTCACCCTCCCAGTTGTTGGCGACGCGGTTGACCTCGGCCATGAGGTCGTCGAGCTTCTGGGTGAGGGTGGTGGAGGTCAGGCGGGTGTCGGCCGCCGCCTGCGTCACGGTGTCGTAATTGACCGCAGTGGTCATGATGATGACTCCTGGAGTGAGAGTGGCCCGGTGGACTGGTCGAGTGGCTCAGACGCCGAGGATGGCGCTGGAGTTGCCGCCGGAACCGCCGCCGCTGGTGTCCATCGAACGGAAGGACCGCAGACGGTCCTCCTCCTCGCGCGAGAACCCGTCGGCGCTCATGCGCATCATCTCTTCGAGGTTGGAGAGCTCCTGGCGCATGCTGCGCAGGCGCTGGTTCAGGTCGTTCTGGACCCGGTCGTACTCCTTGCTCGCAGCGCCCTGCCAGCCCGCCTGGACGCGGTCCACCACGCTGTTGAGCGAGGTGATGCGGGACTGGAGCTCGTCGGAGAAGTCCTGGATCCGGCCGGCGAGCTTGACTTGTTCGGCACTGGTTACGTTCAGGTCTTTCGACATCTTGCCCCTTCTTCCTTCGGTGACGTCGACGGCTGGGCCGTCGGGCCATCCGGTCGTGATGCGGACGGGAATCTTCTGATGCCGCCCCCGTGCTGGGATCGCACTGCCGTACGCCCAGCGGTCACTTTAGCCATTGACGGCGGCAGTTCCAACTGCAAAGGAGGGTCGGGATACTTGACCGATACGCCGGTCAACGGGCCCCCCTTCGCCGTCGGCTGTCGCGGATCACGATGGCGGTCCCGGCGACCACGGCCACCAGGACGACACCGATCCCCAACGTGTAGGTGGCGAGCCGTTCGGAGCGCTCCTGAGGCGTCTCCGACAGCGCCAGACGCGCCGGCTCGGGAGCCGGCGGCTTGGGCGGGCGAGGGTCGGGCGTGGGCGCCGTGGGCGGCGTCCCAGGCGTGTCGGCGAGCGCCCGCACCGGGTCGACCACGCCCCAACCGACGTAGTCGTCGCGTCCGTTGATCGAGCGGACGGCGGTCTGCTCGATCCGGGCGACGATCTGGGCCGCGCTCCAGTCGTCGTGCTTCGCGCGGAGCAGGGCGGCGACACCGGCGACGTACGGCGCGGAGAAGCTGGTGCCGTTGTCGACGCACTGGCCGCCGCCGGGGACCGTGGAGACGATGTCGACGCCGGGGGCGGCGACCCCCACCATGGGGCCTGCCTGGGAGAACGCCGCGCGCTCGTTGTTCCGGTCGGAGGAGGCGACCGCGAGGACACCGGGGAAGGCGGCCGGGTAGGTCTTCTTGGAGGTGCCGTCCATGCCGTCGTTGCCGGCGGAGGCGACGACGACGACGTCCCGCTTGATCGCCTCGGCCACCGCCTTGCCCATGGGCGAGTCCGGGCTGAGCGACTGGGTGGTGTCCTGCGAGATGTTGATGACGTCGGCGCCCTTGGCGACGGCCCACTTGATGGCCTCCGCCATCGTGTCCGACTTGCCGCTGTTCTTCTCGTCGTTCTGCCGGATCGGGATGATCGTCGCCTCGGGCGCGAGCCCGACGAACCCGGTGCCCTCACGGGGGCGGGCGGCGATGATTCCGGCGACCTTGGTGCCGTGACCGACCTGGTCGACGGTGCCGTCGGTCTTGCCGCGCTGCTCGTCGCCGAAGCCGGGGTTCTCCTTGTCGGGCTTGAGGTAGTCCTTGCCCGCCTTGGCGTCGACGGCGGTCCGCAGCTGCGGGTTGACGTCGTCGACGCCCGTGTCGATGACCGCGACCCTGACGCCCTTGCCCTTGGTGTCCTGCCACAGCTCGTCGAGGAGGACCCGCTGGAGCGGCCAGGGGGTGTCCGCGATCTGCTTCTTCATGGGGAAGGTGCACTCGCCGCTGCCGTCGAGGACGGGGCCGGGAACGCGGCCCGGGCCGTGGCCGTGCTCCGCGGCGGCCGGGGCGGCCGAGGCCGCGCCGGGTGCCGCGAGGAGGGCGGTGAGGGTGCCGGCGGCCAGCAGCGCGGCCGTACGGGACGGCGTGCGGGACGCCCCGCGGGGCGTCGTGCGGTGGTTCTTCGTCACCGGTGCCACCCCCTAGGAACCCTGCGGCTGACGCGCGCTGTTGGCGTCGAGCCGGGGGCCCTTCGAAAGGAACTCCGACCATTCGATGGGGACCCGGGCCGGCACGACCTTGTCGTAGCCGAGACGCTTCTGGGCGTCGCTGGGTTCCGGGCGTCCGTCGGTCGGCTTCTCCTTGGCCCCGGTGCCGATCTCGGAACGGGCGGAATCGCTGTCGCCGTTGGCCTGGACCGCGTACCTCAGGCCCGTGTCGGTGACGAGGAACAGCGAGCCGCCGGGCGTCTTCTGCTTGCCCTGGATCTGGGTGTAGAGCAGGCCGGTGCCGGGGGTGACGTAGGTGCTGCTGCCGCCCGCGGTGATGTCGGCGGGGTACTGGGTGCCGGCCCAGGTCGTGAGGGTCGTCTGGCCCTGCTCGCCGACGCCGGTGAGGACGCTGCAGACGGTGTCGCGGGCCTCCGCGCCGGTGACGGAGTTGACCTGGGCGGACTTCGCCTTCGGCCAGTTCACGCCGCCGTGGAAGACGGTCGGGTCCGGGACGAAGTCGGAGGCGTTGGCAGGGGTGGCCCGGCCGTCCATGTCGAGGGAGCTGGTCTGCGGGGAGTTGATGAGCAGCCAGGCGGTGAACGGCGTGACCGGCTGCACCTTGCCGGCGAGTACGACGTAGTGCTGGGGCCCGGAGCCGGTCGGCGCGAGGAGGACGTTGCCGATCCGGCTCTCGGTCTCGGACAGGGTGGCGCCGGGGATCTCGGTGGGCCGGCCGACGTCGCCGCCCTCGATACGCGGGAAGTCGATCGTGTCGCCGGTCTTCAGCGTGGCGAGCCAGTCGTCGGTGACCGGCTGCGGCTCCTTGCCGAGGCCGACGAGCGCGGTGAGCAGTCCGGTGGTCTCGGCCTTCACCGGGTACTTGGTGCCGGTGTGGTCGACGAGGAACTGGGCCGCGCCCGTCTGCCCCTTGACGTACAGGATCTGCCCGTCCTTCAGCTGGTTGCCGTCCTGCGTGAGCTTCTCGTCCCGCTCGGCGAAGATGAAGGTCGCCTTCTGGACGCTGGCGCCCGCACCGCCGCCGGGCTGTTCGCAGACCGCCCAGCGCTTGGGCTTCCCGGCCTCTTCGGCGCTGGGAAGCCGGTCGGGGGCGTACGGGATGCCGAGGATCGGGCCGCGCGGGGGCGTGCCCTTGCCCTGGTCGAGCGTCTTGTCGGCGACCTGGACGACCTGGAACTGCTCGGGGTCGAGGAGGAGCCGCGCGGAGGCGAGGTTGAGCACCGGGTGGAGGAGCTTCTTCGCGTCCTTGCCCTTGCCGGTCTCCAGGACCACGTACCGGGACGTCGACTGCTTGCCGACGATGACCCGGGTGCCGGGGGTGTCCCAACCCTTCGGGGCCTGCGGGCTGAACATGCCCCAGGCGCCGAAACCGGCCGTCACGAGCGCGGCCACGATCAACCCGGGAAGGATCGCGCGCAGCGGCTTCGGTGCCCCCTCCTCCGTGCCGGAGGGCGAGGGTTGGAGGAATGCCGCCACCGTGCGCTTCTTCGCAAAGGTGTACGCGTTGAGCTCGTCCCGCCGCGATGCCATGAGTCCCCATTCTCGTCAGGCGCGATCTTCGCGCGGGAGCCGGGGGAGGTGACACCCGGGCCCCGGCTGTCGGACCGGCCCCCTACTATGCCTGCTGTCCCGTGGGGTTCGTGGGGCGGGTAGGGTGATCCGGCCGCCAAAGCCCTGGCGGGCCAGGGTGATCGGGATGAATTGAGGGGGATTCTCCATCATGGTTTCCGCGACGCGGACGCGGCCCGCCGCGGCCACCGCCTCCGCACCCCCGTCCACGGGGCCTGTTTCCTCGGTCTCGCCGAAGCTCCAGGCGCGCCCGGGACACTTCGGTTCGTTCCAGTTGCAACAGCTCGTACTGATCGAGGTGGCGGCCGCTCTGATGCTCGTCGCCTGGGTCGTCGAGCCGGTGCTGATGGTCCCCGCGGGCGTGGTCGCCGTCGTGCTCGTGCTGATGGCGGTCGTCCGCCGGCACCGCCGCTCGCTTCCCGAGTGGCTCGGAACGTTCCTCGCGCTGCGGACGCGTACCCGCAAGGCGTCCTCGTTCACGGTGCCCGAGGGCACCGAGCCGGGGCTCGCGCCGGTCGTGGAGTGCGACCCGGCCCTGCGGACCTACGCGTACAGCGATCGTGACCGGCGGCCGGTCGGCATGGTCGGCGACGGCACCTTCCTGACCGCGGTCCTGCGGGTCGAGGCGGACGGCACAGCGCTGCGCCCGGACCGCGCGGCCGCGCCGCTGCCCGTCGGGCTCGTCCGGGACGTCCTGAGCGTGGACGGCATCCGCCTGGAGTCGGCACAGATCGTGCAGCACACGCAGCCCGCTCCCGCGCCGCACCTGCCCGCGCAGTCGATGGCCGCGCGCAACTACGGGCCGCTCCAGGCGCAGACGGGTTCGCCCGCCGTGCGGATCACCTGGATCGCGCTCAAACTCGACCCCGAGCTCTGCCCGGAGGCGGTCGCCGCGCGCGGCGGCGGCCTCAAGGGCGCGCAGAAGTGCGTGGTGCGGGCGGCGGACCAGCTGGCGAGCCGGCTCGCGGGCGCCGGGTTCGCGGCGAGCGTGCTGACGGAGCAGGAACTCGTCTCGGCGCTGGCCACCTCGACCTGCGCCAGCCCGATGGCGATAGCGCAGGCGGGCCGGGGGCAGGCGCAGGGACGCCGGACCCAGGAGACCGCGCGGACCTGGCGGGTGGACGACCGGCGGCACACGACGTACTGGGTGGGGCGCTGGCCCCAGCTGGGCGGGCAGGGCGGCTCGGGGGCCTCGATGCCGCAGCTGGTGGCCCTGCTGACCTCGCTGCCCGCGCTCGCGACGACGTTCAGCCTGACGCTGAGCGGCGGGGACCGGCAGGAGGTGACGGTGACCGGCCACGTACGGATCACCGGGCGCAGCGACGAGGAACTGGTGGCCGCGCGGCACGAACTGGAGCGCGCCGCGCGCGGGGTGAGGACGGGACTCGTGCGACTCGACCGTGAACAGGTGCCCGGCATCCTCGCGACGCTTCCGCTGGGGGGTGCGCGCTGATGTCCCATGCCGCCTCTTCTCCCTCCTTCGGTACGCCGGTCCGTCCGGGCGCCGGTGGCACCGGCCGGGCCGCCGGCCGGGACGCCGGCTCCCGGGGTACGGGCCGGGGCACGAAGCCCCGCTTCGGCTTCGGGCTCGTCGGGCCGCGCCGCGACCGGCACTCCGTCCCCCTCGACCAACTCGAGGCGCTGGCGCTGCCCGTGGGCGACGACGGCATGGTGATAGGCGTCGACGCCGAGAGCCGGCCCGCCGTGCTCGGCATCAACCGGCCCGTCCCGTACGACATCACGCTCATCGGCGGTCTGTGGACCGCCCAGGTGCTGGCCCTCCGGGCCGCCGCGACGGGCGCCCGGGTGGCGGTCGAGACCGGCCGCGCGCAGGCCTGGACGGCGCTCGCGCAGGCCGCCGGCGGCGGCCAGCCGTGCATCGCGCTGCACGACGTGGGGCGGGTGCCGCCGCAGGGCGCGTCCGCGGGCAGTCCCGTGGTCGTGATCCGCGACTGCGGCATGCGGCCGCCGCGCGGCCGCGTCGTGTCGGCGCCCTGGCAGTCGGTGGTGACGCTGCTGCCCTATCTGAGCCCGGTCGCGCCCCGGCTCCTGGAGAAGTCCTCGCTGGTCGGCGTCCAGCGGGTCTCCCCCGACGAGGCCACGCAGATCGGCCGCATCATGGGCCTGCCGCGCCACGAGTACGAGGCGCTCTCCACGCTCGCGGACGGAGTGACGCTCTGGTGCACGCCGGGCGACCGCCAGTTCGTCATGACGCAGGGCACCGATGCCGAGACCGGATTGTTGGGCGCCGCGCGCAGGATGGACTGAACGGGACCGACCGGCATGAAGCCGTTCAAGTACGTCCGTTTTTGCATCGTTTTGAACGGTGGGGGTTCTCACTCTGCGACGCGGTCAGGTCACTTGGTGACCGGACCGGGTCACGGGGACAGGCGCGGAGGGGCCGTCGGGCCTGCCCGGGGGTTGCCCGCGCCGATTAGGGTGGAAGAGCCCCGCCCACAACGGCACAAGGGTGCTCGACCACACCAGGAGGCAAAGTGAACGGCGATCGCGACGAGATCCACGGGGGTTGGAGTCCGCCCGCCGACGATCAGTCCGACGCGGATCCCGCCGAGATGACGGGTGAGTTCACCATCGACTACACCCCGCCGGCCTGGTACACGCAGAACGCGTCGGGCGGTGCGGGGGCCGGCGGTGCCACTCCCCCGCCACCGAGCGGAGCGCCGGTCCCGGTCCCGGGCCTCCCGGCGGGCAGTGGCTTCGAGCCGAGCTGGAACGCGGGGACTCCGGCGGCGGGTACGCCTGCCGGGGGCACGCCTGCGGCAGGCACGCCGGTGGCGGGTGGACCTGCGACGGGTACTCCTCCGGCTGCCGGGCACGTGCCTCCGGTGGGGATGCCTCCGGTCGCGACGCCTCCGGCGGCCGGGCCTCCGGCTGTCGCGCCTCCCGCCGTGACGCCTCCGGTCGCCACTCCCCCGGTTGTCACGCCTCCCGTGGTCACGCCTCCTGCGGTCGCGGCTCCCGACGCCCCGGTGCCGGGTGCCTTCCCGCCGCCCGCCCCGCTGCCGGGTGCCTCGGTCCCCGCGCCCTCGGCGCCGTTCGGGGGCGGGGACGTCGAGAGCGGCTCGACCATGCGCTTCTCCCCCGCCGCGCTCCAGCGCGAGATCGCGGAGCGTTCGGCGGAGGCCGCCGCGGCAGCCCCCGCTACTTCGACAACGCCCGGGGCCGAGCCCGAGGAACCGGCCACGACCGCCGACGACAGCACGTCGGCCGAGGCCGAAGCGGGCGACGTCGAGGCGCCGGACGGGACGGAGTCCGGCACGGAGGACGCCCTCTCCGCCGAGGCACCCGACGCATCCGAGGCTCCCGAAGCACCCCGATCACCCGAAGTGCCGGAAGCCCACGACGAGGCCGCGTCCGGCCGGGCCGCCGATGCCGCGGCGAGCGCGAGCCCGAGCCCGGAGGGCGCCGGGGCGGACTCCGACGCGGACTCCGCACCCGTCACCGACGCCGTGCCCGCGGACGCCCCCGGCGACGCGGCGCTTCCCGACGCCGTCCCAGCCGCTCCCGAAGCACTGACGGAGCCGATGGCGCCCGTCCCCTACCCGCCGGCCGCGGCCGCACCGCAGGGCTTCGGTCCCGACGCCGCTCCGGGTCCGTTCCCCGGTGCCGCTCCGGCTCCCGGACCCGGACAGCCCTTCCCCGCCACCGGGCCGCAGGCCGGCGCCGGTTTGCCGCCGCTGCCGCCGTCGTTCCAGCCGGCCGCTCCCGGGCCCGCCCAGCAGTGGCCCGCGCAGCCGGGCGCCCAGCCGCAGCCCCAGGCCGCGCCGTTGCCGCCCGCCGCCGCATGGCCGCCGCCCGCCACTCCCGGCGCGCCCGGCCCCGTACCGCCGCAGGCTCAGCCGCAGCCCCAGGCGCCCGGCGCCTACGGCTACCCGCAGGCTCCGCAGCCGACCCACGCCCAGCAGGCGCCGCACGACCAGCCCCCGGCTCCCGGCGGCTACGGCTACCCCCAGGCTCCCCACGCCGCCCAGGCCCCGCAGCCCCAGCCCTCGGCCGGAGCCGAGGGCTGGGGCTGCGGGGCCTGGGCGGCGTGGGGAGCCTGGGGGTAGCCGTAGCCGCCGGGAGCCGGGGGCTGGCCGTGCGGCGCCTGCTGGGCGTGGGTCGGCTGCGGAGCCTGCGGGTAGCCG
>NZ_LIPQ01000167.1 GCF_001418135.1 Streptomyces aureus | reverse complement strand
CGCCGAGCGCCTCGACGGCGGCGGCGAGGCCCTTCACGAGTTTCACCGGGTGGAGGCGGGCGCCGTGCGGGGTCCAGGAGGAGCCGACGGCGCCGGTGACGCGGACGCGGTCGGAGGTCTCGCGGGCGCCGTACATCTCCCGGTCCGTCTCGCCGAAGGCGATCTCGACGGCGTGGAAGTCCTTGAGGCGGCCCAGCTGGGCGGGGGAGAGGGCGACCTCCAGGACGCCGCCGCGGTGCTGGTCGGCCTCGATCTTCTCGGTCTCGCAGACGTCGAGGACCTCGGTGACGGTGGCGTTCATGGCCTGCTGGAGGCGGACGGCGGCCTCGTGGCCGTGGAGCTTGGCGTAGCGGTCGCGGCCGGCGATGCCGTTGTAGAGCCAGCCGCCGTTGCGGCCGGAGGCCCCGTACCCGCAGAACTTCGCTTCGAGGACGGTGATGTTCAGGAAGGGGACGGCCTTCTTCAGGTAGTAGGCGGTCCACAGGCCCGTGTAGCCGCCGCCGACGATGCAGACGTCGGCGGTGGTGTCGCCGGGGAGCGGTTCGCGGGGGTCGGGGGCGCCGTCCTGCGCGTACCAGAACGAGATGCCGCCGTTGACCGTACTCATGTGTATCCCTCTTCCGGGTGCGTGGGCGGGAGGTTACCGGGGGCCTTGGTCCTGTGGATACGGGCCCTTCGGCGGCGATTCCCGGACGGGGTCCGGCCCGGCTTCGAGGGGGGACGGCACATGTGCGGCCGCCACGGATTCCGTCGCTCCGGAAGGACTCTCCCCTGCCCGTGCGCAGGACCCCGCGTCTGGTGGCCCCGGCTGTCTCGGCCGGTCTCATCGGCCTTGCCGTGGTGGGGTGTTCGGCGGGAGGGGCGCCGGCGGCCGCCGTGGTGGCGGCGCTGCCGGGCGGGGACTCCCTGTACGACGCGACCCGATTCTCGGAGGCGCCGCGCGACGCGGGTGTCTAGGGTCGTGGGGTGATTCACGTACCGGACCGGCTTGTCGCGTCTCAGGTGAAGTACAACGGCGAGGCCGGGCGGGCGTTCGTCGCCGCGCTGCCGGAACGGGCGGCGGAGTTCCTCGACCGGTGGGGGCTGCGGGTCACGGGGCCCTCCATGTACGGCATGGCGTCGCTGGTGCTGCCCGTGGAACGGGTCACGGACGGCATGCCGGCCGCGCTGAAGCTGCAGATCCTCGACGACGAGACCGAGGGGGAGCCGGTCGGGCTGCGTGCCTGGGACGGCGGCGGTGTCGTGCGGCTCCTCGACCACGACGCCGGTACGGGGACGATGCTCCTTGAGCGGCTCGACGAGGCCCGGCCGCTGAGCTCCGTCGCCGACGCGAGGGAGGCGATGGGCGTCGTCGCCGGGCTGCTCGCCCGGCTGGTGGCGCTGCCGGCGCCGGAGGGGATGCGGGGGCTCGGCGACATCGCGGCCGGGATGCTCGCGGACGTGCCGGACGCGGTCGGACGCCTCGGCGCGGAGGACGCGGCGGTGCTGCGGGACTGCGCGGCGGCCGTACGGGAGGTGGCGGGCGAACCGGGCGACCGGCTGCTCCACTGGGACCTGCACCTCGGCAACGTCCTGGCGGCCCAGCGCGAACCGTGGCTGGCGATCGACCCCAAGCCGCTCGCGGGCGACCCGGGTTTCGACCTGCTGCCGGCCCTGATGGACCGCTTCGACCCGGCTGACGTCCTGTGGCGCTTCGACCTCCTCGCCGAGGTCGTCGGCGACCGGGGGAGGGCGGTGGCGTGGACGCTGGGGCGGGTGCTGCAGAACGGGCTGTGGGACGTGGCGGACGGGGAGCCGGGGCTGGACGAGGAGCAGGTGGAGGTGGCGCGGATCCTGCGGGCGGCGCGGGGGTGAGGCGTTCGCCGGGTCCCGTGAAACCTCCTGGCCAGGACCGGTGCGCCCGAGGCACGCTTGCCCCATGATCCGTACAGCCACGCCTGCCGATGTTCCCGTCGTCCACGCCCTCGTCCGTGATCTCGCGGCGTACGAGAAGGCCCTCGACGAGGTCCGTACCACCCCCGAGCAGCTTCATGAGGCGCTCTTCGGTGAGCGCCCCGCCGCTTTCGCGCACGTCGCCGAGACCGAGGACGGCGAGGTCGTGGGCTTCGCGATCTGGTTCCTCAACTTCTCGACCTGGCGCGGAGTCCACGGCATCTACCTGGAGGACCTGTACGTCCGCCCGGAGGTGCGCGGCGGCGGCCACGGAAAGGCACTGCTGACCGAACTGGCCCGGATCTGCGTCGAGCGCGGGTACGAGCGCCTGGAGTGGTCCGTACTGAACTGGAACAAGCCGTCGATCGACTTCTACGAGTCCCTGGGCGCCCGCCCGCAGGACGAGTGGACGGTGTACCGGCTGACGGACGGGGCGCTGGCCGAGCTGGGCGCGGCCGGGCGGGGCGTCTGACATGCCCCTGAACACCGCGTGGCGCCGGGGCCTCCTGTGCGGGGCCTTGAGCGTGGTGGCGGCGTCCGCGTCGGATCAGCGGGCCTGGCTGGAGAAGCACGGTGTCGGCGCGGACGAGATCGCCCTGGATCTCGAACACGGCTTCGGGCTGGCTCCGCAGTTGGTCGAGGAAGGGGCCCTGAGCGGGGAGTCGCTGGCCGACGTGGGACTGATCGACGCGGTCTTCGACGAGATGTCCCGCGACCGGTCGACGGACTGGTGGACCGTGGAGGCGCTGGCCGACGCGCCCGGGTGGGCCCGGGCGCGCGAGCTGGCCGGACGGGTGCTCGCCCGGGAGGGCGTGGCCCGCACGGCACTCCCCGACGTCCGGGTGATCCGGTGACGGGCGGTGGCCGCGCGGGGTGTAGGAAGGGGGCATGGATACGGACATTGCCCAGCGGTTTCAGCGGATCACGGCGTTCATCGAGGCGCGGTTGACGCCGCTCTTCGACCCGGCGAACGGGAGCGACCACGGGTTCGGCATGGACGACACCTCCCGGGCGCTGCGTGCCGCGCGGTACACCGTGCAGGCCGCCTCCGCCGTCAACGGGCTCGTGGAGAAGCGGGAGTCGGCGCCCGAGCTGCGTCAGGTGGTGGACCAGGCGTTGGAGCACAACTGGGACGTGCTGCGCTCCGTCGCCCGGATGTGGGAGGACCACCCCGACTTCCTGAAGGAGTTCAAGGCGCACTCCTGGGATGTGGTCGGGGCCGCCGTCTGAGACCGGGGGTGTCCGGCCTGACCGGCAGGACACCGTCTAGGGGATCAGGACCACCTTGCCCGTCGTGCCCCGCGTCTCCAGGGCGCGGTGCGCGCCCGCCGCGTCCGCCAGCGGGAAGCGGTGGACCGCCGGACGGAGGGCGCCGGTGGTCGCCGCGTCCAGGGCGGCGAGTTCGAGGTTGCGGACGTCGCCGCCCGCCTTCTGGAGCATGACGGGGCCGAGGACGGAGTCCGACGTGATGCCGCGCGCGGCGAGTTCCTCCGGTGTGAAGGTGAGCGGCTCGCCGTCGTGGAGTCCGGCGCCCGACCAGCCGAAGACGATGTGCTGTCCGCCCTTGCCGAGGAGGTCGACGGCCGCGCGGCCCGTGTCGCCGCCGACCGAGTCGAAGACGACGGTGGCGGTGCGCTCGCCCAGGTGGGCGCGGACCTTCTCCGGCCAGTCGGGCCGCTTGTAGTCGACGGCCAGGTCGGCGCCGTTCTCCTCGACGAGCGCGACCTTCGCCGGGCCGCCGGCGAGGCCGACGACGGTGGCGCCGGCGTTCTTGGCGTACTGGACGAGCAGCGTGCCGATGCCGCCGGCCGCGGCGGGCACGACGGCCACCGAGCCGGGGCCGAGTTCGGTGAACTGCAGGATGCCCAGGGTGGTGCGGCCGGTGCCGATCATGGCGACGGCCTCCGCCTCGCCGAGGTGGTCGGGCAGTGCGTGGAGGCGGGTGGCGTCGGTGACGGCGAGCTCGGCGTAGCCGCCGGGGGCCATGCCGAGGTGGGCGACGACCCGCTTGCCGAGCCAGGCCGGGTCGGTGCCCTCGCCGAGGGCTTCGACGGTGCCGGCGACCTCGCGCCCCGGGATCGTGGGCAGCTCGGCGGGCGCCGGGAACGGGCCCGTCATCCCCTCCCGGAGCGCGGTGTCGAGCAGGTGCACCCCGGCCGCCGCGACCTTGATGCGGACCTGGCCGGGGCCCGGTACGGGGTCGGGGGTCTCCTCGTACGTGAGGTTCTCGGCGGGGCCGAAGGAGTGGAGGCGGATGGCGTGCATGGCGTTCCCCGTTCGTCGCGTGGGTGGGCGTCGGCCGACGAGGAACACCCTCCGACCTCAAGCGTGCTTGAGGTCAAGGCCCTTCCGCAGGACACCTCGTTCCGCGCGCAGCGCGAGCGACACCGCCTCCACCGCGCTCGTGAACGACACCTCAGCGAGCAGGCCGGGCGCCGCCACCTGGTCGCCCACCAGGTACACGCCGTCGCCCCGGTCGACGGCCGGCCGGTCGCGCCAGGTCGTGCCGGGCCGGTCGACCGCCCCCGTACGTCCCTGGCACACCGAGTCCCGCCGCCACACCGTCCGCTCGCGCCAGCCCGGGAAGCCGAGGTCGAGGAGCCGTTCGGCGTGGGCCACACCGTCCGCCTTCGACTCGCCGGGGCCGATCGGCAGCTGGGCCTGGATCAGCTGCTGCCCGGCCGGGGCGAGCGTGGGGTCCTGGGCCGTGAAGCGCTCGATCCAGCCAGGCGCGTCCAGGTCCGAGATCACGAACGGGTCGCCCTTCCGGGTGCGCAGCGCCAGGTCGAACAGGACCGTACGGCCGCTCTCCCACGTCAGCGACGGGTCGCCGAGCAGCCGGGCGGCGGCCGGCAGCGCGGTCGCGACGATCACGGGCCCCTCGCGGAGCGGCAGGGAGTCGAGGCTGTCGACACGGGACGACGTCTCGATCCGTACGCCCGTCTCCCACGCGCGCGCGATCATCCGCTCGATCAGCCGGCCCCAGCCGCCCCGGATGAAATGCGCCTCCGGCGGCACGGACGTGGCCCGGTGGAGCCGCTCCTGCACGAAGCGGGCGGAGAGTGCGCCCGGGTCGTGGTGGAAGGTCGCGACCGCCGCGTACGTGGCGGCGGCGTGCGCCGCCCGCTCCCCCACGAGCCCGGTGGCCCAGGTGCGGAAGTCGACGTCCACAGGGGCCTGTCCGGCGTTACGGAGGGACTGGCGCAGCATGCCGAGCGGCGGGGTGCGGCGCAGGGCGCCGCCGCGGTGGAAGCGGAGCCGGAGTGCCTCGGAGACCGGCAGCGGAGCCAGGGCACCGAGGAGGCCGCGCTGCTTGAGCCAGGTCCAGTGCGGGCCGCCGGCGTAGATCGCGTGCGGGCCCTCGTTGGTGAGGTAGGGGCCCTCGGCGGTGCGAGCCCGGCCACCGGGGGTCCGGTGCGCCTCGTGGACGGTCACCTTGAAGCCCGCCTCGGCGGCGGTGACGGCCGCGGTCAGTCCGGCGAAGCCGCCGCCGATGATCGTGAGCTTCCGCATGTCGCTCTCCCTCTCGATCGGGTCGACCTTCGTCGACCTCGTGTCCGGTCTCGCACAGGGGACGAGGGGCGGGGTCGCGTTCGTGACATCGGGGCGTTGTCAGTGGCGTACATCACCATGGGGGCATGGCGACGACTCGGAAGAAGAAGACGGCGGTCGCGGGGGCGCGGCGGCCGGAGCTGCGGCTGCCTCCCCTGGAGTCGTACGGGGGAGGGCTCGAACCGGACGGGGACTACGACGGCCTCGAACTGACCGGGCTCGACCTCACGGGCCAGTCGGGGGAGGGCGCGCGGTTCCTGGACTGCGCGCTGCGCGAGTGCGGGCTCGACGAGGCGCGGCTGACGGGGGCCCGCTTCCTTGACTCGGTGCTCACGGGCGTACGGGGAGTGGGGACGGTCCTCGCCGGGGCACAGCTGCGGGACGTGGAGCTCGTGGACGCGCGGCTCGGCGGGGCGCAGCTGCACGGGGCGGTGCTGGAGAGAGTGGTCGTACGGGGCGGGAAGAGCGACTACCTGAACCTGCGGTCGGCGAAGCTGAAGGACGTCGTCTTCGAGGGCTGCGTGCTGAGCGAGCCCGACTTCGGGGGCGCCACGCTCGAACGGGTGGAGTTCGTGGACTGCGTGCTCACGGGCGTGGACTTCAGCGGGGCGCGGCTCAGGGACGTGGACCTGAGAGGCGTTCAGCGGCTGGAGATCGCGCGCGGGGTCGAGTCGCTCGCGGGCGCGGTGATCTCGACGGCCCAGCTCCTCGACCTGGCGCCGGTGCTCGCGGCGCAGCTGGGGGTGCGGGTGGAGGAGTAGGGGCTTGCGCGCCGGAGGGGGACAGGCTTGTGCGCTCGGAGGGGGTGG
>NZ_LIPQ01000166.1 GCF_001418135.1 Streptomyces aureus | reverse complement strand
TCCCCCAAGCTCTCGGCTTCGCTCGAGCCGGGAGGTGCCCCCGTCCGCGCCGGACTTCTCCGTGCTCCGTACGACGTCGTGGAGACGCGTGACTACTGCGCTTGAGGTGGTGCTGTGCAGTGTGTTCATCCGGCGCCCCCCGTCGGTTGGAGTGTGTTTCGGTCCGTGTGCCAAGAAGCTTGCCCATCGGACTTCATGGCGTTGTCCGCCGACTGTCACAGGCGTGTCACAGGGGCCGGGCCAGAAGCGCGCCTCCCAGCGGTCGAACTCGGACGGCCCAATGCGACAGAATGTCGCCCGTGCCTTTTCTGTTGCTGATCGAGGACGACGACGCCATCCGCACGGCCCTCGAACTCTCCCTGTCGCGGCAGGGCCACCGGGTGGCCACCGCCGCGACCGGTGAGGACGGCCTCCAGCTGTTGCGCGAGCAGCGGCCGGACCTGGTCGTGCTCGACGTCATGCTGCCCGGCATCGACGGCTTCGAGGTCTGCCGGCGCATCCGCCGCACGGACCAGTTGCCGATCATCCTGCTGACCGCGCGCAGCGACGACATCGACGTGGTCGTGGGCCTGGAGTCCGGAGCCGACGACTATGTCGTCAAGCCGGTGCAGGGCCGCGTCCTCGACGCCCGGATCCGGGCCGTACTGCGGCGCGGTGAGCGGGAGTCGACGGACTCGGCGACCTACGGCTCGCTGGTGATCGACCGCTCCGCGATGACGGTCACCAAGAACGGCGAGGACCTCCAGCTCACCCCGACCGAGCTGCGGCTGCTCCTGGAGCTGAGCCGCCGGCCCGGACAGGCGCTCTCCCGGCAGCAGTTGCTGCGGCTCGTGTGGGAGCACGACTACCTGGGCGACTCTCGGCTCGTCGACGCCTGTGTGCAGCGGCTGCGCGCCAAGGTGGAGGACGTGCCGTCCTCGCCGACGCTCATCCGTACCGTGCGCGGGGTCGGCTACCGGCTGGACGTTCCTGCGTGAGCAAGGGGATCGTCACGCGGCTGCGTCTCTCCAGCCTGCGGCTGCGTCTTGTCGTCGTCTTCGCCCTGGTCGCGCTCACCGCGGCCGTCGCCGCCTCCGGCATCGCCTACTGGCTGAACCGCGAGGCGGTGCTGACGCGTACCCAGGACGGGGCGCTCAACGACTTCCGGCAGGAGATGCAGAACCGGGCGGCGACGCTGCCGCTGCGGCCCACGCAGGAGGATCTGCGGCGGACGGCCGAACTGATGGCGACGGGCAGCGCCAACTACCAGGTGCTGCTGCTCGGCGAGCGGGACGCGGGCAAGCCGATCGTCGGCGCCTCGGACCCGGACGACTTCACCCTGGCCGACGTGCCGCGCTCGCTGCGCGAGGCCGTGGACACCGAGCGCCCGGTGACGGAGGCCAACCCGTACCCGTACCACCTGTTCTGGCAGCGTACGGAGCGGAACGGGACGCCGTACCTGGTCGGCGGGACGCGGATCGACGGCGGCGGGCCCGCCGGCTACATGTTCAAGTCGCTGGCCGCGGAGAAGGCCGACCTGAACTCGCTCGCCTGGTCGCTCGGGATCGCGACCGCGCTCGCGGTGGCCGGATCCGTGCTGCTCGCGCAGGTCGCCGCGACGACCGTGCTGCGTCCGGTGCACCGGCTCGGCGAGGCGGCCAAGCAGCTCGGCGAGGGCAAGCTCGACACCCGGCTCCGGGTCACCGGCGCCGACGAACTGGCCGATCTCACCAGGACGTTCAACAGCGCGGCCGAGTCGCTGCAGAAGAAGGTCGCGGACATGAGCGCCCGCGAGGAGTCCTCCCGGCGGTTCGTCGCCGACATGTCGCACGAGCTGCGGACCCCGCTGACCGCGCTCACCGCCGTCACGGAGGTCCTGGAGGACGAGCAGGACTCCCTCGACCCGATGATCGCGCCCGCGGTCGCCCTGGTGGTCAGCGAGACCCGGCGGCTCAACGACCTGGTCGAGAACCTCATGGAGGTGACCCGCTTCGACGCGGGCACCGCCCGGCTCGTCCTCGACGAGGTGGACATCGCCGACCAGATCACCGCGTGCATCGACGCGCGCGCGTGGCTCGACGCGGTCGACCTGGACGCCGAGCGCGGCATCGTGGCACCGCTCGATCCGCGCCGGCTCGACGTGATCCTGGCGAACCTGATCGGGAACGCCCTGAAGCACGGCGGTTCCCCGGTCCGGGTCTCGGTGCGCACCGAGGACGACGAACTGGTCATCGCGGTACGGGACCACGGCCCCGGCATCCCCGAAGAGGTGCTGCCGCACGTCTTCGACCGCTTCTACAAGGCGAGCGCGTCCCGGCCGCGGTCCGAAGGCAGCGGGCTCGGTCTGTCGATCGCCATGGAGAACGCGCTGATCCACGGCGGTTCGATCACCGCCGCCAACTCGGTCGGCGAGGACGGTGCGGTGGACGGCGCGGTGTTCGTGCTGCGGCTGCCGCTCGACGCGTCGGGGATCACCCGCGAGGTGCAGACCCGCAGCAGCCAGGGCGAGGTGGAGGAAGCGTGAGACGCCGCACTGTGGGGCGTACGGCCGTGGTGGCCGGGCTCGTCGCACTCACCGCGCTGGCCGCCGGCTGCGGGATCAGGACCACGTCGGTCCCGGTGGACGCCGGCGCGGCCCCGTCCCGGGTCCCGTGCAGCGTGACCCACGAGGGGACCACGGGCGCGGCGGTGCAGGGCGTGCCGGTCCGGGTGTTCCTGGTCTGCGGCTCGCAGCTTGAGGCGGTGGACCGGCGCTCGCGGCCGGAGGAGAAGGCGGGCGGCGACCCGGTGCGCACGGCGTCGGGGCTGCTCTCGCAGCTGCTGGCCGAGCCCTCGGAGAGCGAGCAGCGGGCCGGGTTCACGACGGCGGTCCGCGGCCCGCTGGTGGTGAACGGCGGCTCCAAGGGCGACCCGGCGGGCACGCTGCGGCTGAGCCGTCAGCCGGAGGACCTGGCGCCGACGGCCCTGTCGCAACTGGTCTGCACGTTCGCGGCGAGCTCGGCGGGGGCGGGGGACCAGACGGTCCTGCTCGGCGGCCCGGGCGCGTACGCCCCGAAGCGCTACCGCTGCACGACCGAACTCCGCGAACGCCCGGAGTCCACCCCACCCACAGCCCCGACCTCCAGCTGACGTCCCCTTGTGGGCACCTGTTCCTCCTCCAGACTCCGTCCGGGGCCCCCGGACGGAGCGGGTGCCCGCACGCGGCGGGGGCGAGGCGGGTGCCCGCGCCGAGGGGCGTCGTGCGCACGGGCCGGGGGCCGGTGCGTGACGTCCCGTGCGGCGGTGGTGCAGGTCGCGTGGGGTTCGGCGGAACCGGGGGCGTTGTCCGGGGCGTCTTGGGGGACG
Organism: Streptomyces aureus; assembly: GCF_001418135.1. Lineage (GTDB taxonomy): Bacteria > Actinomycetota > Actinomycetes > Streptomycetales > Streptomycetaceae > Streptomyces > Streptomyces aureus_A. The sequence continues at coordinate 5,837 of NZ_LIPQ01000166.1, read as the reverse complement.
TGCAGCGTCAAGGTTCGGGCGGCAGTGCCGCCGTGGTCGTCCGCGTGGCAGGGTTCGCCCTCGTCGTCGCGCATCTGCTGCTCGTCGCCTGGATCAGCCTGCGCCCACGGGACGTCGCCTGGGTGACCGCGCCGAACATCGTCCCCCTCGACGGCCTCCGCGCCGACCTCGCCCTCGGCACCGCCGAGGCCGCCCGGCTGATCGGCGAGGGGCTGCTGCTCCTCGCCCCGCTCGGGATCCTGCTCCCGATGGCCGACGGACGGCTCCGGGTCTCCGGGTGGGCCTCCCTCACCCGTACGACCGCCGCCGGCGCGCTGGTCTCCCTCGCGGTGGAGCTCCTGCAGACCGCCGTGCCCGGTCAGGTCGTGGACGTGGACTCGGTCCTCCTGAACACCGCCGGGGTGGCGCTCGCGCATCTCCTCTTCGTCCCGGCCGGCCGCACCTGGCTGCGCCGCAGGTCGGACGAGGGGCGGTCGGACTCCTCCGCGGGGAGCAGGCCGGGCCGGGGTTCCGCCCTGCTGCGGAACGACGGGTCTCAGGGTGCGACCCCGACGATTCCCAGGGTCCCGATCGCCCGGTAGACCGACGCCCCGGACGGCCCTCCGGCGGCACCATGGAGTCATCGGGAGCCCGGCAGAGCGGCTTCCGGACCGACTCCGAAGGAGCCCACCATGGCCGCACTGACCCGCCCCCGTGACGGACGCGTGATCGGCGGAGTGTGCGCGGGCCTGGCCCGGCGCTTCGGCATCTCCGCGAACACGATGCGTCTGATCTTCCTGGTCTCGTGCCTGTTGCCCGGCCCCCAGTTCCTGATCTACATCGCCCTGTGGATCTTCATGCCGGACGAGCGGAAGGCCACCACCGCCTGGTGACGAACCCACGCCGAAGGGGCGCGTGCCCGGGAGAACCGGGTGCGCGCCCCTTCGGCGTACGGAGAGCCGTGTACGGCGCCGGGGTCAGCCGAGCGGCAGGCCCTGCAGCGGCAGGCCGCCGAGGAGGCCACCCAGCGGAGTGGCGCCGAGGCCACCGGCGGCGGCGTCGAGCGGGAGGCTCTGGGTGGCCTGCCCGGCGGCGGCCGGGAGGGTCTTCACGCCCTGGTCGAGACCCTGGCCGAGGGCGCCCTGGCCGGCAGCGAGGGACTCGGCCGCGCCGTCGGGGAGCTTGGTGAGGTCGTCACCCAGCGGCACGGTCTGGGTCACCAGGCCGAGCGCGTCGGGGGTGGCGGGCGCGACCGGGGCGGCGGAGGCCGTGCCGGCGGCGGCAGCGGCGAAAGCGGCACCGAGAGCGGCGACACCGAGCTTCTTGGCGGCAGACTGCTTCATCTGAAAATCTTCCTTGTGGAATCCGGGGGCTTCCGGGAAAGCCGGGCGGGGAAATCCTGGGAATGCAGAGCGGCTCTGCAACCTAACCAGTGATCGACGGGTCCGCAAACACCGGAAAGCGGCCGGGTGTCGTACTTTTCCCGGCCGCCCTGTTCCTCCTGACGGGGTGGTGCTCAGCCCGCCGTACGGGAAGATTCGCTGGTCGTGGCGGTCTGCTTGAACAGCCATTCGGACTTCAGCTCGGCGTATCCGGGCTTGATGACCTCGTTGATCATGGCCAGGCGTTCATCGAAAGGAATGAACGCTGATTTCATCGCATTGACCGTGAACCACTGCATGTCGTCGAGCGTGTAATCGAATGCTTCGATCAGCAGCTCGAATTCACGGCTCATGCTGGTCCCGCTCATGAGCCGGTTGTCGGTGTTGACCGTGGCCCGGAAGTGCAGCTTGCGGAGCAGACCGATGGGGTGCTCGGCGAACGAGGCCGCGGCACCGGTCTGGAGGTTGGAGGAGGGGCACATCTCCAGCGGGATCCGCTTGTCGCGGACATAGGCGGCGAGCCGGCCGAGGGTCACCGAGCCGTCGTCGGCGACCTCGATGTCGTCGATGATCCGGACGCCGTGCCCGAGCCGGTCGGCGCCGCACCACTGGAGCGCCTGCCAGATCGAGGGCAGCCCGAAGGCCTCGCCCGCGTGGATCGTGAAGTGGTTGTTCTCCCGCTTGAGGTACTCGAAGGCGTCGAGGTGGCGGGTGGGCGGGTAGCCGGCCTCGGCGCCCGCGATGTCGAAACCGACGACGCCGGTGTCGCGGTAGCGGTTGGCGAGCTCGGCGATCTCCAGGGCGCGGGCGGCGTGCCGCATCGCGGTGAGCAGGGCGCCGACCCGGATGCGGTGGCCGTTGGCCCTGGCCTGCCGCTCGCCCTCGCGGAAGCCCTCGTTGACGGCCTCGACGACCTCCTCCAGGGTGAGGCCGGCCTCCAGGTGCTGCTCGGGGGCGTAGCGCACCTCCGCGTACACGACGCCGTCCTCGGCGAGGTCGACGGCGCACTCGGCGGCGACGCGGAAGAGGGCGTCACGGGTCTGCATGACGGCGCACGTGTGCGCGAAGGTCTCCAGGTACCGCTCGAGGGACCCGGAGTCGGCGGCTTCGCGGAACCAGATGCCGAGCTTGTCGGGCTCCGTCTCGGGGAGCTGCTGATAGCCCTGCTCCCGGGCGAGTTCGATGATCGTGCCGGGGCGCAGTCCGCCGTCGAGGTGGTCGTGGAGCAACACCTTCGGGGCACGGCGGATCTGGTCCGCGGAGGGGACGCTGGCAGTCTGGCTCGTCATTTCCGCATGCTAGCCCCTACGCGCGTAGAGCGCGCCCTGTGGCGCGTGGTCCGCGCACGGTCTTCCGCGTGCTCCGGAGCTCCTGGGGGACGTTTCCCTCAGCGGCGAGAACGGGCTCCTCGGTCCGACCGGGCTCGTCGGTCCGAGCGGGCTCCTCGACCGGACCGCCACGGGTGAGACCAACGCCGCCAAGGGTGCGACCAGCACCAAGGGCACCAGTGCCACGACAGCCACCACCGGCACCAACGGCGCCACCGGCAAGACCGCGCCGGCCGTGCCCGCCCGGTAGCACCCGCCCGACAGCGCTCGCCCGGCCACCGGCGGGAGTGAAGCGCGGGGCACGCGACCGCCACCGAAGTCCACCGGCGGCCCGTGCGGCGATCATTCCCCACGCCACGCGGACCGCCGGCCCAGACGGACACGACGGAATCTCCGGCGAGTGCGCCGCCGTGCCCTCGCGGGCGGAAATCCACCCGCCGCCTCGACCGGGTGACTCCTAGGCTGTCGGAATGACTTCTCGACCGGCCAACTCCGAACTGCCGCGCATCCGCGGCTTCCTGTCCGGCTTCCACCGTCGCCAGGCGGACCGCGTCGTCGACTTCCCCGGTGGCTTCGCCGCGCTCGACGACCGGTACAGACACTCCCGGGGCAACAACCATCTGCTGGTCGACGGCTCGACCGACCCCGAGGCGCTGCCCGCGCGGGCGGAGGAGCTGCTCGGCCATCTCCCGTACCGGCTCGTGTACGTCATCGACGACGAGGTCGCGGCCGCGTGCCGGGGTCCGCTGGAGCGCGCCGGTTACGCCCACGCGGCCATATACCTCATGCGGCACACCGGCCCGGTCCCGGCGCACGGCGGGGCCCGGAGGGTGGGTGTCGAGGAGCTGCGCGCGCCGGCCTCGGAGGCCTGGCGCCGGTTCGTGCCGGGGGTGTCCGACGAGGAGGTCCACCACCTGGTGGAACGGCGGGCCACCCGGCTCGGGGCCGCCGAGGACGTACGGTTCCTCGCCGCGCACACCGAGGACGGCGAGGTGGCGTCGTGGGCCGACCTGTATCTCGACCCGGCGGCCGGCATCGCCCAGATCGAGGACCTGGTCACCGCCGAGGCGCACCTCGGGCAGGGTCACGCCGGACGGGTTCTCGACACGGCGCTGCACCTGGCGGCCGAGGCCGGCTGCGGCCTCCGTTTCCTGAGCGCGAACGAGGCGAAGTGGCCGCACCGCTGGTACGGGCGGAAGGGCTTCACCATCGCCGACACCATCCACTGCTTCGAGAGGGCCTAGCCGCATGTCCATACCCGTGCACCCGCCCAAGCCGCGGCCTGGCGACAAGGTCGCGATCGTCTCTCCGTCGAGCGGCCTGCCGGGGCTCCTCCCCATGCCCCACGAGCTGGGTCTCGACCGGCTTCGCAACGAGTTCGGCCTGATCCCGGTCGAGTACCCGACCACCCGCACCTGGGGCTCGACACCCCGGGAGCGCGCCGCCGACGTGAACGCCGCGTTCGCCGACCCGGAGATCAAGGCCGTCATCGCGAGCATCGGCGGCGAGGACCAGATCACCGTGCTTCCCCATCTGGACCGGGAGTCGATCCGCGCCAACCCCAAGCCGTTCTTCGGGTACAGCGACAACACCAACCTCCTGCTCTTCCTGCGCAACCTCGGTGTCGTGAGCTATCACGGCGGTTCGGTGATGGTGGAGCTCGGCCGGCCCGGGGCGCTCCACCCGCGGACGGCGGACTCGCTGCGGGCCGCGCTGTTCGGCTCCGGCCCGTACGAGCTGACCCCGGCGGTGGACGTCGGCGACATCAACGGGCGCTGGGAGAGCCCGGAGACCTTCGCGGGCGAACCGGTGATGGAACCCGGCGAGGGCTGGTTCTGGCACAACGCCGACCGGGTCGTCACCGGGATCGGCTGGGGCGGCTGCCTGGAGATCCTGGCCTGGATGCTGATCGCCGACAGGGAGATCCGGCCGGTCGAGGAGTACGCCGGGCAGGTGCTCTTCATCGAGACCTCCGAGGAGATGCCGGGAGCCGATGAGGTGTACCGGATCCTGCGGAACATGGGAGAGCGCGGGCTGCTGCGGCAGTTCCCGGCCGTCCTGGTGGCCCGGGCCAAGAGCTGGAGCTTCGAGCAGCCCCTGGAGGCACCGGCCCGAGCCGCGTACCGGAAGGCCCAACGCGAGGCGGTGCTGCGGGCGTTGAGTGAGTACGCGCCGGAGGCGACGGCGGTCTTCGACGTCGACTTCGGGCACACGGACCCGCAACTGGTGCTCCCGTGCGGTGGGGCGATCCGCGTGGACGGCCCGGCGCGGCGCATCACCGTCACGTACTGAGGTCCGGCCGGGGAGATGCCCCGCCGGACGATACGTAACAGAGACCGCGCGTACGACTGGCGTACACCTCTCCTTCTGAGACTGTTCTGTCATGGCGCACTTCGCACTCGTGGGGCCGCCCGACGCCCGGAGACCCCGGCTCGGTCGGCCTGTTGGAGGTTCCCGCACGTCGGCGGCGGTGGGCGGCGTGGTGCTGCTCCTTCCGGACGGCGAGCCGGTGTCGGGACGGGGCGCCTCCACGCGGGCGCACGCGGCGATGCTGCCGATCGGGCGCCGGCTGGTCCGGGCGGGCCGGTCCGAGGGGCTCGTCGCCCATGTGGTGCGCTACCGGGGGCGCGGCTGGAACGGCGCCGACGCGAACCTCGCGGCGGACGCCTCCTGGGCCGTCGCGGAGGCCGTACGGCGCTACGGCGACGTCCCGATCTGCCTCGTCGGCCACGGCCTCGGCGGCAGGGCGGCGCTGTGGGCCGCCGGGCACGCCGCGGTCGGCGCGGTCCTCGCGCTCGCCCCGTGGCTGCCGGAGGACGACGTGGCGGCGGAGCCGGAGGCCGTACGGCAGCTGGTGGGGCGACGGGTGCTGCTCGTGCACGGCACGAACGACGCGCGTACGGACCCGGAGTTGTCGTTCCGGTACGCCGAACGGGCGAAGAAGGCGAACCGTGACACCTGCCGGTTCGAGGTGCACTCGGACGGGCACGCGCTGCGGCAGTACGCGGACGAGGTGCGGGCACTCGCCGCCGACTTCGTCCTCGGCGCGCTCTTCGCCCGGCCGGTCGCCCGGCCGGTGGCCGACGCGATGGCCGCTCCCCCGCCGCTGGGCCTGCGGATGCCGCTCGCGGCGGGGTTCGGGGGCTCA
>NZ_LIPQ01000165.1 GCF_001418135.1 Streptomyces aureus | reverse complement strand
CACCCGATCCCCGTGAAGGACTGACCATGCCCCCGCTGTACTCCGTCGACGACTGCGAGTCGCTGACGACGAAGCAGGTCCACGGCCTGTACAAGGACCACGTCAACAAGAGCCAGGTCTCGCTGATGACCTCCTTCGGCTTCGGCCAGGAGCTCGTCGAGAGCGCCGAGGGCGTCTGGATCACCCAGCGCGACGGCCGCCGCGTGCTCGACTTCACCGGTGGCGTCGGCGTCCTCAACCACGGCCACAACCACCCCCGGATCCTCGCCGCCCGGCAGCGCTTCCAGGAGCGGAAGAGCATGGAGGTCCACAAGACCTACTTCTCGCCGTACATCGCGGCCCTCGGCCACAACCTCGCGGAGCTGCTGCCCGGCGACCTGAACATGTCGTTCTTCCCCAACTCCGGTGCGGAGGCGGTCGAGGGCGCGGTCAAGCTGGCGTACAAGTACCACGGCGGCCGGCGCTCCCGGGTGCTGCGGGCCGACATCTCCTTCCACGGCAAGCTGCTCGGCTCGGGCAGCCTGACCGGCCAGAACCAGTCCACCTTCCAGTTCCCCGGCATCCCCGGCGTGGAGATCTTCCGGTACGGCGACCTGGCATCGGTCCAGCGGCTCGTGGCCGGACTCCGCACCGACAAGGGCGAGTCGGACGTGTACGCGATCCTCATCGAGCCGCTGTCGGCGTCGACGATGAACGAGTGCTCGGAGGAGTTCCTGCGCGGGCTGCGGGAGTTGTGCACGGCGGAGAACATCGTGCTGCTCTTCGACGAGATCTACACCGGCTGGGGCAAGACGGGCACCCTCTTCCACTTCATGCGGTACGAGGGTCTGGTCCCCGACATCCTCACCACCTCCAAGTCCTTCGGCGGCGGCAAGTCCTCCATCTCCGCCTTCGTGGCCCGCGAGCCGGTCTTCCGCAAGGCCTACGACAACCTCACGGACGCCCTCCTCCAGTCGACGTCCACCACCTACTACGGCTTCGGCGAGGAGGCGGTCACCGCCATCGAGGCCGTCAACGTGGCCGTCGAGGACGACTATCCGGCCCGCGCCCGGGACATCGAGCGGATCCTCGCCCCCGGTCTTGAGCGGATCGCCAAGGAGTACCCGGACGTGGTGGCCGAGGTCCGCGGCCACGGCGCGCTCCACGGGGTCTTCCTGCACAAGGGCCCGAAGATCCTGGAGCTGGTGACCAAGCTGGTGCCGGGCGCGATGACGAAGGACCCGCGCTTCCGCACCAAGCTCATCACCTCGTCGGTGGTCAACGCCCTCTACCGGGACCACGGCATCTACACGTACTACACGCTCAACGGCGAGAACCCGCTGATGGTCGCCCCCTCGCTGGTCGCCGAGCCGCACGAGGTCGAGTTCTTCCTGGACTGCCTCGACAAGACCCTCGCCCAGGGTCTGCCCCGTCTGCTCACCCGTTTCGTCAAGGAGAAGGTGTCGTCGCTGTGGTAGAGCGCATTGTGGTGACCGGCGGTGCCGGCATGCTCGGTTCGACCCTGATCGACCGGCTGCTCGGCGACGGCCGCCAGGTGCACTGCGTGGACCTGCGGGCCCCGCGCACGGAGCACCAGAACCTGACGCACACCGTCTCGGACGTCCGGGACGCGGTGACGATGAAGCGGGTCACGTCGGACGCGGACGTGGTGGTGCACTGCGCCGCCGCCCTGCCCAGTTACCCGGCCGACGTGATCCGCTCGGTGATCGTCGGCGGGACCGAGGCGGTCCTGACGGCCGCCGAGGCGAACGCCGTGCCCCGGGTCGTGCACATCTCCTCGACCGCCGTGTACGGACTGCCGAAGGTGGTGCCCACGCCGGAGGAGTACCCGCGCGAGCCCGTCGACACGTACAGCGCCGCCAAGGCGGAGGCCGAGGAGGTCGCCGAGCGGTTCCGCGGCCGGGAGATGTGCGTACCGATCCTGCGGCCGAAGACCTTCCTCGGGCCGGGCCGGATGGGGCTGTTCGCGATGCTCTTCGAGTGGGCCGAGGAGGGCCGGAACTTCCCGGTCCTGGGCCGGGGCGACGTCCGCATCCAGATGTTCGACGTGAACGACCTGGTCGACGCGGTCGTGACGGCGATGGACGCGCCGGCCGGGACGGCCGACGACACCTTCAACCTGGGGGCCACCTCGTTCGGCACGATACGCGAGGACTTCCAGGCCGTCCTGGACGCCGCCGGGCACGGCAAGCGGGTCCGGTCGATGCCCGCGAGGCCGGCGCTCGCCGCGCTCAGCCTGCTCCAGCGCTCCGGGCTCTCCCCGGTCTACGGACGCCTCCTGCACAAGCTCCTCGACGACAGCTTCGTCTCCACCGACAAGGCCCGTGACGTCCTCGGCTTCCGGCCGAAGCACTCCAACCAGGACGCGATCCTGCGCACCTTCGCCTGGTGGCGCGAGCAGCGGCGGACCACCGCCGCGCTCCCCGCCGGCGAACGCCCCGCGAAGAAGGGCGAGGGCGTCACCAGTGTCGAACCGTGGCGGCAGGGGGCCCTCTCCCTGGCCAAGGTCCTTTTCTAGGAGAACCCGATCATGTCCGTTCCGCTGGTCTCCGTCATCGTCCCCAACTACAACTACGGCCGCTCGATCGGCCTGTGCGTCGAGGCCGCCCTCGCCCAGACGTATCCGAACATCGAGGTCCTCGTCGTCGACGACTGCTCCACCGACGACTCCACCGCGATCGCCGCCGCGGCCGGCGCCCGGGTGGTCTCCACCGGCGTCAACAGCGGGGTCGCGGTCGCCCGCAACCTCGGCGCCGAACTCTCCTCGGGCGAGATCCTGGTCTTCCTCGACTCCGACGTCGCCATGCACCCCGACGCCGTCGCCAAGTCCGTCGAGCTGCTCGGCTCCGGACAGGGATACGGGGCGATCTGCGGCACCTACGAGCCGGAGCCGCTCATCCGCGACAGCCTGATCGAGGAGTACCGCTCGCTCCAGCAGTACTACCTGCTGCTGAAGTCCGAGGGGGTCATCGACACCGTCCACACCGCGATCCTGGCGCTCCCCCGGCGGGTCTTCGACGAGGTGGGGCCGTTCAACCCGATCCTTCGGCACACCGAGGACCAGGACTACGGGCGCCGCATCTCGGAGCGGTACACGGTGTTCAGCTCCCTGGAGGTGCGTGGCCGGCACGACCACGACGACACCGTGCGGATCGTCCTCGACAAGGTCTTCGCGCGCGCCCGGCTCGCCGTCCCGCTCATCCTGGGCAGGCGGCACCTCCAGGGCGGCTTCGTCACCGGCCCGCGCGCCGGGGCCAGCCTCGCCGCACCCCTGACGGTGGCCGCGCTCGCCGCGCCGCCGCTGTGGGGAGCGGTGTGGGCGCTGCTGCCGCTCGCCCTGTTCGTCCTCGGCGTGTGGGGCGATCTGGACATGTACCGGGAGGTGCGGCGGCACCGGGGGCGGCTGTTCCTCGGGTACTTCGTGGCCGTCAACTTCCTGGTGAACCTGACGGTGTTCGCGGCGATCGGGGTCGCGGGCGTGCAGTGGCTGTGCTCGAAGCGGTTCCGGCACCTGTACGACCCGCAGCCCCGGCCGGACCTTCCGGCGGAGACGGCCGGGGTGGCCGCGGGGGCTTCCCGTGGCTGACACGCTCGCCCCGACGCAGGCCCCGGCGGGGGCCCCGGCCGCGGTCGTACGGGTCGCCCCGGCCCGGCGGCGCCTGAACCGCCTCGTCCTCGGCGCGGCCCTCGCGTGGCTCGTCCTCCTCCTCGTCGAACGGGCCGCGGACGGCCGGATCTGGCTCGGGCATCTGGTGGGCATCGTCCCGCCGGCCGCCTTCGCCCTGGTCCCGCTGCTGCTCGCCGCGCTCGCGCCGCTCGCCCGGGGCGCCGCCCGGTGGCGGAGCCTCGCGGCCGCCGCGCTGGCCCTGATCGTGGGCTTCGGACAGTCGGGCTTCGACCCGGCGGCGCTGTGGCGGCCGGAGCCGGGGACCGGGCCGGACTCCGTGCGGGTCTTCGCCTGGAACACCAACTCGTGGAACCAGCTCCTCGGCACCCAGGACCACTTCTACGCCTTCCTGAAGGGGAAGGACGCGGACGTCTATCTGCTGCACGAGTACCAGCACGTGACCGCCGACCGGAAGGGCAGGCTGCCCATCGACGACCTGGCACGGCTGCGCCGGGAGTTCCCCGGATACGAGGTCGCCGTCCGGGGCGAGCTGGTGACGCTCTCCCGCTTCCCGATCCTGCGGCAGCCGGCCGTGGGCCCGGCCGGCGGCCTGCCGACGGGCGCGGACTGGCAGGCGGAGTACCGGGAGAACAAGGTATTGCGGACGGATGTGCGGGTCAGGGGCCGGACGGTGTCGTTCTACAACGTGCACATGCCGGTGTGGAACAGCATGCCGGACGGGCTGCTCTCCGCCGCCTTCTACCGCCACATGCGGGGACGGTTCGCCCCGCGCCGGGCGCAGTACGCCGGTCTGGAGGCCGACCTCGCGGCCAACCGCAACCCGGTCGTGGTGGCGGGTGACTTCAACGCGACTGCGGCGATGTCCGACCTCGACCCACTGCGGGAGCGCCTCGACGACGCGGCGGACGTGAGCACCGACCCGTACCCCACGAGCTGGGAGGAGGGCGGCTGGAAGCCCTTCTGGCGGACCGATTGGGCGTTCACGGGCAACGGGGCGAAGGCCGAGCGCTACGAGTTCAACGAGCCGGAGAAGCTCTCCGACCACGCGGTGCAGGACCTGTGGGTGTCCCTGCCGGGGAACGGGTGACCGACGTGCTGCTGTCCTGCGCCCTGGTCTGGGCGGTGTTCCTCGCCCTGCACCTCGCGCTGAACGGGCGCTGGTGGCCCTGGCTCGCGGTCTCCCTGCTGCCGCCGCTCGCCCTCGCCGCCGTCCCGCTCGGCGTGCTCGTGGCCGCGGCGGTCACCGGCGGGTGGGCTGCGGGGGCGCTCGCCGCGGGCTGTCTGCTCGCGGGCTGGCCGCAGAACGGGGTCAACCTGCGTGCGCTCGGCCGCCGTCCGGAGGCCGTGGAGGGGCTGCGACTCGTCTCCTGGAACACTCAGCACTGGAACCAGGGCGGCGACCCCGGCCGTTTCTACGCCTTCCTGCGCGCCCTCAGGGCGGACGTCTACGTCCTCCAGGAGTACCTGAACGGCTTCGAGGGCGGCGAGGTCTGGGACATCGACGACGAGGAGCGGATCCGGGCCGCGTTCCCCGAACACCACCTGGCCGTCGACAACAACTCCGTGACGCTGTCCCGGTTCCCGCCCGCCGGTCCGCCCGTGCCGGTCGGCGCCTGCTCGCTCCGGGTGGACCTGCGGGTCGGCGACGGCGTCCTGTCCACGTACAACGTGCACATCCCCGTGCAGCTGACCGTGATGAACCCGCTGCGCCCGGCCTTTCTCCGGGACATGCGCCGCCGGGCCGCCGCCCGCGACCGGGAGTACGCGGCGCTTGTCGACGATCTGCGCGGCAACCCGCACCCGGTCCTGGTGACCGGCGACTTCAACACGAGCGCGGCCATCGGGGACATCCGCCGGATGCCGCGTTCGCTGCGCGACGCGATCGGCGCCTGCCGTTCGGTCCTCCCGGCCAGCTGGAACGCCCGTGCGCGACTGCGGCTCTGGCGGATCGACTGGGCGTTCACCGGCGGCGGCGCCCGGGTGGGCTCGTACCGCTTCCGCGACGCCGAGGGCCTGTCGGACCACCTGGTCCAGGAGCTGACCGTCACCACCCCCCACGTATGAGAGAGAGGGAAGAACCGATGGAGTACACCCGTCTCGGCGGCCCCGAGGGCCCCCGTGTCAGCACCCTGTGCCTGGGCACCCTGCCGTTCGGCACCCGGATCGACGAGGCCGCCGCCTTCGCCGTCCTCGACCGTTTCCACGAGGCCGGCGGCACGTTCATCGACACCGCCAACACCTACGCCTTCTGGGAGCCGGGCGCGACCGGCGCCGAGAGCGAGCTGCTGATCGGCCGCTGGCTGCGCAGCCGGGGCGTCCGGGACGAGATGGTGCTGGCCACCAAGGTCGGCGCGCTGCCCGACCCGCCCGGTTCGGCCTGGCCGGAGTGCGCGGAGGGGCTCTCGGCCCCGGTGCTGCGCCGACAGGTGGAGGAGAGTCTGCGGAACCTGGGCACGGACCGGATCGATCTCTACTACGCGCACATCGACGACCGGCGGACGCCGGTCGCGGAGACCATGGGCGCGTTCGGCGAGCTGGAGGACACGGGGAAGATCGGCCGGGCCGGCTGCTCCAACTTCGCGGCCTGGCGGATCGAGGAGTCGCGGGGCGCGGCGGTCGCCGCCGGGGTGCCGGACTACGCGGCCGTGCAGCAGCGGTACACCTATCTGCGGCCGCGCCCCGGCGCGGAGTTCGGGGTGAACCCGCACGCCTCGGAGGAGCTGCTCGACTATCTGGGGACGCGTCCGGAGCTGACGTTCACGGCGTACACGACCCAGCTGACGGGGGCGTACACCGATGCGGGCAAGGAGGTCCCGGAGCAGTACCGGCACGAGGGTTCGGAGCGGCGTCTCAAGGTGCTCGCGGAGGTCGCGGCGGAGCTGGGCGTGACCGCCAACCAGGTGGTCCTGGCCTGGGCGTTGGGCGGTGAGCTGCCCGTACTGCCGGTGATCGGGGCGAGTTCGACGGCGCAGCTGGACGAGACGCTCGGCGCGGTGGGCCTGCGCCTGGACGACGAGCTGAGGAAGCGGCTCGACGATGTCGACTGAGCAGGCGGTACGGATGAGGGATTTCGCGCTCCGCCACCGGATGGCCGTGGGTGTGGCCTGGCTGCTCGTGCTGGTGCTCGGCGGCGCGGTGGCGGTGCTGGGTCTCGGCCGGCTCGACCAGTCGTTCACCGCCTCCGGCGGGCCGGGACACCGTGCGAACCAGGCGATCCAGGAGCGGTACGGGAACGGGGCCGCCGTCGCCCCGCTGGTCGCGGTCGCGACCTGGCCGGCGGCCACGGACGTACGGTCCCCGGGCGTGGCCGGGTCGTTCGCGGACGCCGTCCGGCGGGCGGCGGGCCCGGGCGCGCGGACGGTCTCGTACGCGGGCACGGGCGACGGGGGGTTCCTCGGCGCGGACGGCCGCACCGTGTACGCGCTGGTCTACCCGGGCGCCGGAAAGCCGGACCTCGCGGGGCTCACGGCCGTCGAGGAGGCCGCGGGCGCCCTGCGCGCGGGTCTGCGCCCGGCGCTGCCGGGGGCCCGGGTCGAGGTGACGGGCGTGCTCCCGCTCCAGCACGACAGCGCGGTGGCGGGGCCGGGCGCGGTGGCCCTCGCGGTGAAGGCGGCCTGCGCGCTCGGGCTGCTCGCGCTGCTGGTCCTGGTGTTCCGCTCGCCGCTCGGCGTCCTGGCGCCGCTGCTGCTGGCCGGGGCGACCTCGGTGGGGGCGCTGGTCCTGGTGGAGGCCGTGGCCGGGTTCACCGAGATCAGCTTCATCGTGGTGTACCTGGTGCCGGTCACGGCCCTGGTGCTCGCGGTGCACCGCTGGGCGCAGCCGCCGGAGACCGCCGCCGGATCCGCGGTGGCGGCCGGCGCGGCGGGGGCGGCGGCCTGCGCGGTCCTGGCGCTCTTCCCGGCGGCGTTCCTGCGCTCGGTCGGGCTCGCGGGGCTCGCGGTGTGGGCGGTGGGCACGGCGGCGACCCTCACCCTGGCACCGGTGCTCCGCTCGGTGACGAGCCGGGCGACGCGGGCGACCCGGACCCCGCGCTCGCCGCGGGCGGCGCGTGAGGCGCGTGAGGCGATGCCGGGACCGGCCGGGCGGACCGCGCGTACGGCGACGCCGGTCCGGGCCGGGCGAACCGCGCCTACGAAGACGCCGGTCCGGGCCGGGCGGCGGCCCCGTCCGCTCCTGGCGTCGGTCGGCCTGGCCCTCCTCGTCCTGCTCGCCGGCGCGGCCACGCAGCTGCGGGTGGGCAACCCGGAGGCGCACGCCCTGGTGGCGAGCGGCCCGGCACGCGACGGCCTCGACCGGCTCACGGCGGCCGGGGTGCCGTCGGGGGTCCTGAACCCGCTGGAGGTCCTGGTCCCCAGGGGCGCGGAAGCGGAGGCCTTGGCAGCACGGGCGGCCCGGGTCCCGGGGGTGCTCCTCGCGGCGGCGCCCGAGGCGGCCGAGTGGCGCCGCGACGGTTCGGCCGTGGTCGTGGTCGTACCGGAGGAGGAGCCGATGACGGCGGCGGGTGCGGCGACGGTGACGGCGCTGCGGTCGGCGCTCTCGGGCGGGACGCGCCCGGCGCTGGTCGGCGGCTCGGGTGTGGTCGACCGTGACCTCGTGGACGGCGTCTACCGGCTCCTCCCCTACGCGGTCCCGGCGGCCGCCCTCGCCGCCTTCCTCGCCCTCGCCGCCCTCACCGCGGCGGGCGCGGCGGCTCGCGCCGTGTGCCGTGCCCTCCTCGCCGCCGTCGCCGCGGCGGGTGCGCTCACCGTCCTGTGGCAGTGGGGCCCGCCCGACACCGGGGCCGTCACCGGCTGGGTCCCTCTCGTCGTCGGGGCCTTCGCCTTCTGCGTGTCGCTCGACCGCTCGGTGGCGTCGACGGCGGGCGGCCCCTGGTGGGCGGGGCCCGTGGCGGCCGGGGCGGGCGCGCTCGCGGTGCTCGCGGCCGGGATCGGTCCGCAGGTCGAACTGGCCCTGCTCGTCTCGGGGTTCGCGATGGCGGCACTGTTCGACGCGTCGGCCGGCCACCTCCTCGCCCCGCCCGGTTCCGCCGCGCGTCCCATACCCCGGACTTCACTCTAATTGGTCTAGACCTAGATGGCCCCTCCCGCTTAGCATCGACGACCGCGATCACGACCGCGGGGCGGTCGGGGCACGGAACGCGACGAGGGGGAGACAGGGGATGCTGGAGGCGCTCGGCATTAAGGAGTCGACGGAGGCCGTCTACCGTTTGCTCCTGGAGCGGCCCGAGTACGACGTGACGGAGATGGCGGCCCATCTGGGCCGCCCCGAGTCCGAGGTCCGCGAGGCGCTCGCCTGCCTCGCGGACCTCAAGCTCGTGCTGATGGACGACTCCTCGGGCGAGGTCGAACCCTTCAACCCGGACGTCGGCTTCTCCTTCCTGCTCTCCCGCGCCGAGGCCGAGCTGAGCAAGCGGAAACGCCAGGTCGAACGGGCGGGACGGGCCGTGGCCGGCATCCTCGCCTCGTACGCGGACCACTCCGAACCGGGCGTCCGGCACGACCTGGTGGACCGCATCACCGGCCTCGACAACGTGCGGGAACGCCTGGAGGACCTGGCCGCGAACGCCCGCACCGAGTGCCTCTCGCTGCTCCCGGGCGGCGCGCAGCTCCCCGACACCATGGACGCCAGCCAGCCGCTCGACCAACTCGCCCTGGAACGCGGCGTGAAGATCCGGTCGATCTACCAGGAGAGCTTCCGCAACGACCCGCCGACCGTCGAATACGTGCGCTGGTACTGCGATCTCGGCGGCGAGGCGCGGACCGTTCCCGTGGTGCCGATGCTCATGGTGATCGTCGACCGCGAGGCCGCGCTCGTCCCCGTCGACCCGGAGGACGGGCGCGCCGGCGCCCTGGAGGTCCGCAGCCCCGGCCTGGTTCACGCGCTCCTGGTGCTCTTCGACCGGCTGTGGGACGCGGGCACACCGTTCGGCGAGAGTCCGCGCCGCGACGAGCACGATCTCTCCCCGCAGGAACGGGAGTTGCTCATGCTGCTCGGCATCGGCTGCACCGACGACATCGCCGCCCGGCGACTCGGGATCTCCCTGCGGACCGTACGCCGGATGAGCTCGGAGCTGATGAACCGGCTCGGCGCGCGCAGCCGGTTCGAGGCGGGCGTGCGGGCCGCCAAGGAGGGCTGGCTCTGAGCACCGCGCCGGGGAACCGCTCCCACGGCGCAGCTGACGTAGTCCCATCCGTTATGCGGACGGGGGTTCCATGGAGCAGAACAGTCCCCTAGATTTCCCCAGCATTACCGAGGTGATCAGTGAGGGGACCGGAATCGCCATGCCAGAAGCGACACAAGGGAAACAACCCACCATCACACCCCTGAGAGTGGTGATCGCGCTCTGTCTGTTCGCGCCGTTCGTCGCGATGCTCTGGGTGAGCTCGTACGCGAAGGCCGAACCGCTCTTCGCGGGCATCCCGTTCTTCTACTGGTACCAGATGCTCTGGGTGCTGGTCTCCACCGCGCTCACCATGGTCGCGTACAAGCTGTGGCAGCTGGACCAGCGCGCCCGCAAGGGGGGTGACGAGCGATGAAGGACGGCGTGAACGGCGTCGCACTCGCCGTCTTCATCTTCTTCTTCCTGGCCGTCACGGTCATGGGCTTCCTCGCCTCGCGCTGGCGCAAGGCCGAGAACGAGAACAGCCTCGACGAATGGGGCCTGGGCGGCCGGTCGTTCGGCACCTGGGTGACCTGGTTCCTGCTCGGCGGCGACCTCTACACCGCGTACACCTTCGTCGCCGTCCCGGCGGCCATCTACGCGGCCGGCGCGGCCGGCTTCTTCGCCGTCCCGTACACGATCCTGGTCTACCCGCTGATCTTCACCTTCCTGCCGCGCCTCTGGTCGGTCTCGCACAAGCACGGATACGTCACCACCTCGGACTTCGTGCGCGGCCGCTGGGACTCCAAGGGCCTCTCCCTCGCGGTGGCGGTCACCGGCATCCTCGCCACCATGCCGTACATCGCGCTCCAGCTCGTCGGCATCCAGGCCGTCCTGGACGTGATGGGCGTCGGCGGCGGCGAGACCACCCACTGGTTCATCAAGGACCTGCCGCTGCTCATCGCCTTCGGTGTCCTCGCGGCGTACACGTACTCCTCGGGCCTGCGCGCCCCCGCGCTCATCGCCTTCGTCAAGGACACCCTGATCTACATCGTCATCGCGGTGGCGATCATCTACATCCCGATCAAGCTGGGCGGCTTCGACGAGATCTTCGCCAAGGCGGGCGAGGCGTACGCGCAGACCAACCCGGCGACCGGAAAGCCGCGCGGCTCGCTCGTCCCCGGCGAGGCCGGCCAGTGGACGTACGCGACGCTGGCGCTCGGCTCGGCGCTCGCGCTCTTCATGTACCCGCACTCCATCACGGCGACGCTGTCGTCCCGGAGCCGTGAGGTCATCCGCCGCAACACCACGATCCTGCCGCTGTACTCGCTGATGCTGGGCCTGCTCGCACTGCTCGGATTCATGGCGATCGCCGCCGGGATCCAGGTGAAGAACGGCCAGCTCGCCATCCCGCAGCTCTTCGAGACGATGTTCCCGGACTGGTTCGCGGGCGTCGCGTTCGCCGCGATCGGCATCGGCGCGCTCGTGCCGGCCGCGATCATGTCGATCGCCGCGGCCAACCTCTTCACCCGCAACATCTACAAGGACTTCATCAAGCCGGACGCCACCCCGGCCCAGGAGACCAAGGTCTCCAAGCTGGTCTCGCTGCTCGTGAAGGTCGGCGCGCTCGCCTTCGTCCTCACCATGGACAAGACGGTCGCGATCAACTTCCAGCTGCTCGGCGGCATCTGGATCCTCCAGACCTTCCCGGCCCTCGTCGGCGGTCTCTTCACCCGCTGGTTCCACCGCTGGGCGCTGCTCGCCGGCTGGGCCGTCGGCATGATCTACGGAACGGTCGCCGCGTACGGGGTCGCGAGCCCGACGCAGAAGCACTTCGGCGGCTCCTCCGCGGAGATCCCGGGCATCGGCGAGATCGGCTACATCGGTCTCACCGCGTTCCTCCTCAACGTCCTCGTCACGGTCGTCCTGACCTTCGTCCTCAAGGCCGTCAAGGCCCCCGAGGGCACCGACCAGACCTCCCCGGAGGACTACACGGCCGACGCCGGCGACGCCGGGGTCAGCACGAAGCTCCCGAAGATCGGCGCCGAGACCCACTGAACCAGCGCCGGACACCGACGAAGGCCGTCCTGCCTCCCCGGAGGCACGGCGGCCTTCGCCGTCCCCGGCTGCGGCACCGAGACGGCCGGCTGGGGACCTCCGCGCGGCCGCAGGCACACTGCCCTCATGGACTTCACGATCAGGGCGGTACGGCCCGAGGACTACGAGGCGCTCGGTGAGCTCACCGCGGGGACCTATCTGAACGACGGGCTGCTGAAGTACGGGGCGGAGGACTCGTATCTGCACGTGCTCCGGGACACGGCCCGGCGGGCGCGCGAGAGCGAGGTGCTCGTCGCCGAGGACGGCGACGGGCGGCTGCTCGGCGGGGTGACCTTCGCCACCGGCGCCACTCCGTGGGCGGACATCGCGATCGAGGGCGAGGCCGAGTTCCGGATGCTCGTGGTCTCCCGGGAGGCCCGCGGCCGGGGCGTCGGAGAGGCCCTCGTACGGGCCTGTATCGAGCGGGCGCGGGCCCTCCCCGGGTGTCGCCGCATCGTGCTGTCCACGGACGTCACGATGGTCTCCGCGCACCGGATCTACGAGCGCCTGGGCTTCGTGCGCACCCCGGACCGGGACTGGGAGCCGATCCCCGACCACCGCCTGCGCACCTACTCCTTGGAGTTCTGAGCCGGGGGGCGACACAACATGTGGGGGGTTCCGCAAGCAGCGCCCCCCACATGTATGCTCATGCTCGCTGTCGACGCAGGGGAATCCGGCGCGAATCCGGAACTGTCCCGCAACGGTGTGCTTCGTACGGATACGACGTATTCGGGCGAGGTGAGTCCGAGGACCTGCCGCCAGCGCATCCGGTCCGTCCGTTCCGGGTGCCAATGACGTCCGGGCCTCGCGGAGTGGGCCGGTGGAAGCGTCGCGTCCGGCGTTACGGATGCCCGCCTGCCCGCCTTCCCCCGCCCGCGGCCCCGAGCCGAGCGAGGGAGAGCCCCCACGTGACCATCGCGCCCGCCGATCCGGCTTCCGCCGAGGCTTCCGCGGTCGAGAGCGACGGCCCCGGGACCGTGCTGCTGCGGACCCTGACCGACCTCACCGCCGATCTCCCCGACACCGACCCCGGCAAGGTCGCCGCCGCCGCGCTCCGCGGCCGCAGCGCCGTGGCGGACGAGGCGGAACTGCGCGAGCTGGCCACCGAGTCGGCCGCCGGTCTGATCGCCGAGGACCCGGCGTACTCCCGGCTCGCCGCCCGGCTCCTGACGATCACGATCGCCGACGAGGCGGCCGGCCAGGGCTCGTTCTCCTTCTCGGCCTCCGTCGCCGTCGGTCACCGCGAGGGCCTGATCGCCGACCGCACCGCCGAGTTCGTGGGGCGCCACGCGGACCGGCTCGACGCGACGATCGACGCGGCCGCCGACGACCGCTTCGGCTACTTCGGCCTGCGCACCCTCTACTCGCGCTACCTGCTGCGCCACCCGATCACCCGCAAGGTGATCGAGACCCCGCAGCACTTCATGCTCCGCGTGGCCTGCGGCCTCGCGGAGGACGACAGCGTGCGCGCGCTCGACGAAGTCACCGCCCTCTACCGCCTGATGAGCCGGCTCGACTACCTGCCCTCCTCCCCCACGCTCTTCAACTCCGGCACCCGCCACCCGCAGATGTCCTCCTGCTACCTCCTGGACTCCCCGCAGGACGAGCTGGACTCCATCTACGACCGCTACCACCAGGTGGCGCGCCTCTCGAAGCACGCGGGCGGCATCGGCCTCTCCTACTCCCGCATCCGCGCCCGCGGTTCGCTGATCCGCGGCACCAACGGGCACTCCAACGGCATCGTGCCGTTCCTGAAGACCCTCGACGCCTCCGTCGCCGCCGTGAACCAGGGCGGCCGCCGCAAGGGCGCCGCCGCCGTCTACCTGGAGACCTGGCACGCGGACATCGAGGAGTTCCTGGAACTCCGCGACAACACGGGCGAGGACCAGCGCCGTACGCACAACCTGAACCTGGCGCACTGGATCCCGGACGAGTTCATGCGCCGGGTCAACGCCGACGCCGACTGGTCGCTGTTCTCCCCGGCGGACGTCCCCGAGCTGGTCGACCTGTGGGGCGAGGAGTTCGACGCCGCCTACCACAAGGCCGAGGCGGCGGGCCTGGCCCGCAAGACGATGCCGGCCCGCGACCTCTACGGCCGGATGATGCGGACCCTGGCCCAGACCGGCAACGGCTGGATGACCTTCAAGGACGCCTCGAACCGGACGGCCAACCAGACCGCCGAGCCCGGCCACACCGTCCACTCCTCCAACCTCTGCACGGAGATCCTGGAGGTCACCGACGACGGCGAGACCGCGGTCTGCAACCTGGGCTCGGTCAACCTCGGCGCCTTCGTCGTCGACGGCGACATCGACTGGGAGCGCCTCGACTCCACCGTCCGTACGGCCGTCACCTTCCTCGACCGGGTCGTCGACATCAACTTCTACCCGACCGAGCAGGCGGGCCGCTCCAACGCCCGCTGGCGGCCGGTCGGCCTGGGCGCGATGGGCCTCCAGGACGTCTTCTTCCAGCTGAAGCTGCCGTTCGACTCCGCCGAGGCCCGCGCGCTGTCCACCCGTATCGCCGAGCGCATCATGCTCGCCGCGTACGAGGCCTCCGCCGACCTCGCCGAGCGCAGCGGCCCGGTCCCCGCCTGGGACAAGACCCGCGCCGCCCGCGGTGTCCTGCACCCCGACCACTACGACGTGGAGCTGAACTGGCCCGAGCGGTGGGCAGCCCTGCGCGAGCGGATCGCCACGGTCGGCATGCGCAACAGCCTCCTCCTCGCCATCGCGCCGACCGCGACGATCGCCTCGATCGCCGGTGTGTACGAGTGCATCGAGCCGCAGGTCTCCAACCTGTTCAAGCGCGAGACGCTCTCGGGCGAGTTCCTCCAGGTCAACTCGTACCTGGTCGACGAGCTGAAGAAGCTCGGCGTGTGGGACGCGCAGACCCGTGAGGCGCTGCGCGACGCCAACGGCTCGGTGGCCGGCTTCACCTGGGTCCCGGCCGAGGTGCGCGAGCTGTACCGCACGGCGTGGGAGATCCCGCAGCGCGGTCTGATCGACATGGCCGCCGCCCGGACGCCGTTCCTGGACCAGTCGCAGTCGCTGAACCTGTTCCTGGAGACGCCGACGATCGGCAAGCTGTCGTCGATGTACGCGTACGCCTGGAAGCAGGGCCTGAAGACGACGTACTACCTGCGCTCCCGTCCGGCGACCCGGATCGCCCGCGCCGCCCAGGCCGCGACGCCCACCGCCGCCACCATCCCCGTCCAGCAGGCGACCCCCGACGCGGACGCCCTCGCCTGCTCCCTGGAAAACCCCGAGTCCTGCGAGGCCTGCCAGTAATGAGCACCAACGAAAAGAAGAACCTCCTCGACCCGGGCTTCGAGCTGACCCTCCGTCCGATGCGCTACCCGGACTTCTACGAGCGCTACCGGGACGCGATCAAGAACACCTGGACCGTGGAGGAGGTCGACCTCCACTCGGACGTCGCCGACCTCGCCAAGCTGACACCGGCCGAGCAGCACATGATCGGCCGTCTGGTCGCGTTCTTCGCGACGGGTGACTCGATCGTCTCGAACAACCTGGTCCTGACGCTCTACAAGCACATCAACTCCCCGGAGGCGCGCCTGTACCTGTCGCGCCAGCTGTTCGAGGAGGCCGTGCACGTCCAGTTCTATCTGACGCTGCTCGACACCTACCTGCCCGACCCGGACGACCGCGCCGCCGCGTTCGACGCGGTCGAGGAGATCCCCTCCATCCGCGAGAAGGCGCAGTTCTGCTTCAAGTGGATGGACTCGGTCGAGAAGATCGAGCGCCTGGAGACGGCCGCCGACCGCCGCCGCTTCCTGCTGAACCTCATCTGCTTCGCCGCGTGCATCGAGGGCCTGTTCTTCTACGGCGCCTTCGCGTACGTGTACTGGTTCCGGTCCCGCGGCCTGCTGCACGGCCTCGCGACCGGCACCAACTGGGTCTTCCGGGACGAGACGATGCACATGAACTTCGCCTTCGAGGTCGTGGACACCGTCCGCAAGGAGGAGCCGGAGCTCTTCGACGACGCCCTCCAGCAGCAGGTCACGGACATGCTGAAGGAGGCCGTCGAGGCGGAGCTGCAGTTCGGCCGCGACCTGTGCGGCGACGGCCTGCCGGGCATGAACACCGAGTCGATGCGCGAGTACCTCCAGTGCGTCGCCGACCAGCGCCTCCAGCGCCTCGGCTTCGCCCCGGTGTACGGCTCCGAGAACCCGTTCTCGTTCATGGAGCTCCAGGGCGTCCAGGAGCTCACGAACTTCTTCGAGCGCCGTCCGTCCGCCTACCAGGTGGCGGTCGAGGGCTCGGTGGACCTGGACGAGGACTTCTGAGCGTCGACGTCCGCGTGCGGGGGCGAGTTCGGCCGGCCGGCCGCTCGGCCTAAAATGATCTTGCCTCATGGGTCCGTCGTACGGCGGCCCCACGGGGCACGTCATGCAGCACGCACCCCTGGGGGAACATCATGATCCGCTTCGCTCGTACGCTCACGACCGCCGCGCTCACCGCTCTGCTGGTCGGCGGCGCGACCGCCGTCGCCGTCGCCGGCGACATGAGCTGGCAGTAGTCGCGCAAAGGCCGGGCCCCGCTCCTTCGCGAAGGAGCGGGGCCCGGCCCATGTCCACGGCGATCAGGCGTTCGGCACCGTCTCGTAGCGCGGGGTGCCCTCTTCCATCTGGCGCAGGGCGTCCTTGCGGTCCCGCTTGGAGAGGCGGTCGATGTACAGGTAGCCGTACAGGTGGTCCGTCTCGTGCTGGAGGCAGCGGGCGAAGTAGCCCGTGCCGCGCACCTTGATCGGGTTGCCCTGGGCGTCCTGGCCGTGGACCTCGGCGTAGTCGGGGCGAGCGAGCTCGGCGTAGGCGGTCGGCACGGAGAGGCAGCCCTCGTTGGACTCGTCGAGGACGCGCTGCTCGGCCGGGAGCTCCTGCAGGACCGGGTTGATCACGACACCGGTGTGCCGGACGCCCTCGTCGTCGGGGCAGTCGTAGACGAAGACCTTGAGGTCCACGCCGATCTGGTTCGCGGCGAGGCCCACGCCCTCGGCGGCCTTCTGGCTCGCGAACATGTCGTCGATGAGCGCCGCGAGCGAGTCGTCGAACTCGGTGACGTCCTTGCACTCCTTGTGGAGCACCGGGTTGCCGACCACCGTGATCGGGCGGGCCGTGCCGCGCTCACGGTGGGCGAGCTCGCGCGCCTCGCAGTCCTCCGTGTCCACGACGAACCCGTCGTTGATCTGCGTCTGCTCGTCCGTCTCCTGCTGCGCCATGTCCGGCCGCGCCTTCCTGAAAACCCGATTCCGTCGAGAGACAGCCTACGGGCCCGGCCTGATCCAGGAGCCACCCCCGGCTCAGCAGACCTCTTCGAGATCGCGCCACTCACGGCTGTCCGGGCTGTCCGCCACCCAGCCGTCGAGGAGCCCGCGCACCAGGCCCGCCGGGGCCGCGATGCCGCACTCCCGCTCCGGTACCCACAGCTCGCCCGGCGAGCGGTGCCCGAGCGGCCCGGGGTGGCCCGGCTCACTGTGGTCGTGCGGGTCGGAGTGCTCGCCCTCGCCCTCGGCGCTCGGCATGGTCGACTCGGAGCAGGCACGGCAGAGCAGCCGCACGGAGGACGACCAGTCCTCCGCGGCGAAACCCGCTTCCGCGGCCAGCTGCTCCAGGGCGTCCCGGTCGGCCTCGGTGGCCGCTTCCAGGAGGACCACCCAGGTGGGAACGGGTGAAGGGGCCCACAGCTCGATCTCGTCGAAGACCGGGTAGGAGGGGCCGGCGGTGGTGGTGCGCTCGCCGTTCGGCACGCCGTCGTGGAGGACGACCTCGCCCCAGCGGCGCCCGGAGGACGGCAGCGGAATGGAGAGGACCTCGATCCGGGCCGGGTCGAGCCGGCGGCCCCACACGACCTCGGCCTCGCCCTCGGGCGACAGCCGGACGGCGGCGCTGCCCAGCTCCATCCCGGCGGGCTCGCCGGTGCCCGCGGCGGCGCCGGGGACCTTCAGTCCGTAGGCCTGCCAGGCACGGCGGGCCAGCGGCCAGTCCTGGAGCGCGGTCGCCGCGATGCCCACGTTCCACCAGTCGGGGGCGCCGCTCTCCTTGTCGAGCAGCGCGACGGCGCGGAGCCCGGCGGCGCGCGCCTGCTCCCAGTCGTGCCGGAACTTGTGCAGCAGCGCCAGGTTGAACCAGGACTCCGAGAGCCAGGGCTCCAGATCCGCCGCGCGCGTCAGAAGTGCGCCCGCGTCCTCGTACCGGCCGTCGCCGATCAGCGTGAACGCGCGGTCGGTGGCCTGCCGCCATGAGGCGGAGGGCCGATGCCGTACCTTCCCGAAGATCTTCACGATTCCCGCCTGCCGGTCGCTTCACCCTCTTGTTCGCATCCAACCATGCCCGGTCGGACGCGCGCTCATTACCCATGGGTTACCCCGTCGCGACGGAGGTCACCCCAGCCGCTCCGCCCCGCGCCAGGACCCTGGCCAGGCATTCGACGACATCCGGGTGGTGATCGCGGGCGGTGCCGAGTCTGAGCCGCTCCAGGGCGTCGAGGGCGGCACCCGCTTTCTCGCCGCCCGCGAGGTCGTCGTAGGCGTTCACGGTCCGGACGATCCGGGCGGGCAGCGGCTGCTCCCGGTACGGGTCGGCCTGGCGCTCCACCACGACGGCGACCGCCTCGGGCACACCGGTTCTACGGACGACCTCGCCGCCGAGGAGGGCGATCCGGCGCTGCTCCTCGGTGGGCAGCAGGGCGGTGGCGCCGCCCGCGACGGGGTCGACGAGGGAGAGCTGGCCGATGTCGTGCATGAGCGCCGCGTGCTCCAGGACGGCCAGTTCGGCGCCGGAGAGGCCCAGTTCCCTTCCGACGGCGGCGCTGAGGGCGGCGACCCGGCGGGCGTGGCCGGGCGGGGTGCAGCCGGCGATCTCGGTGGCGCGGGCGAGGGATGCGATGGTCTGCCGGTTGACCGTGCGCACGGCGGCGTACCGGCGGAACGAGACCTGGGTGAGCAGCAGCGGCACGGCGAGCACGGGCAGTGCCCAGAGTCCGGCGGCGGCCACGCCGAGCGCCATGACGGTGCCGGTGGCGCCGACGGCGGAGCCGATGCCGAGGAGGGCGCTCAGTTCGTCGCGGAGGAGGGGGCCGTACGGGAATCCCGTGCGGGCGCGGAGCACGAGGGCGGCGAGGACCGCGTCGCACAGGGCGGTCAGGGCGAGCAGCAGGACGAGGAAGAGGGCGTACGCGGGGCCCTGGCCGAGGTGCTCGACGACGGCCCCGGAGTTGTAGAGGGGCTGGAAGCAGAGCGCGGCGAAGCCGACGGTGAGGACGCGGCGGGCGAGGTGGTCGGGGCCGGGCCCCCGGCCCCGGGCGATGTGGGGGACGATCCCGGCGAGGCCGGCGGCCACGACGACGGCGACGATCTGGAGGACGCCGTGGGTGGTGGCGGTCCCGGCGCTCGCCCCGAGCAGGGCGTAGGCGAGGGCCCCGGCGGCGGCGAGCGGCGCGGGCTCCCTCCCGCCCGGCGCCTCGCGCACGGGAGGTGCCCCCACGCCGGGTGCGGCGCCCCAGCGGGCGAGCTCGCCGAGGACGATGAGGGTGCCGAAGGCGAGGGCGTTGCCGGGTTCGTCGACGCCGTACCAGAGGGTGGAGGCGAATCCGGTGAGGCTCAGCAGGAGCGCGGCCCCGTGCACGGCGCCGACGGTGACGGAGCCGGGCCTCATGCGCGCTCCCTGGGCCTGGTGCCGGGTGCTTCCGGTCGCCGTGCGGCGTGGGCCCCGCGTGGCGGCGGCACGTTCCCGCCGGTGGGGCCCGCCGGTGTGGTCTCGTCGGCGGTGACGGCGGGCTGCCAGCCGTGCCGGTCCAGGGCGCGGACGAGGGCGGCGACCATCCGGGCGTCGAACTGGCTGCCGGCGCAGCGCTCCAGTTCGGCGACGGCGGTCGGCACCGGGCGGGCCCGGCTGTAGGAGCGGGTGGAGGTCATGGCGTCGAAGGCGTCGGCGACGGCCACCACCCGGGCGAACTCGGGGATCTCGTCGCCGTGCAGCCCGTACGGGTAGCCGCTGCCGTCCATGCGTTCGTGGTGGTGGAGGATCGCGGCCCGCGCCTCGCCCAGGAAGCCGATGCCGCGGACCATCTCGTGTCCGTACTCCGGGTGCAGTTCGATGACCCGGCGCTCCTCGGGGGTGAGGGGGCCGTCCTTGCGGAGGACCCGGGTGGGCACGCCGAGTTTGCCGACGTCGTGGAGGATGCCGGCGAACCGTACGACGTCGAGCCGGTCCTCGGCCATGCCCAGCTCGCGGGCGATCAGGACGGAGGCGTGGCCGACGCGTTCGCTGTGGCCCCGGGTGTAGCGGTCCTTGATGTCGACGGCCTGGACGAGGGCGCGGATGGTGGCCTGGTGGGCGGCGCGTTCGCGGTGGTACTGGGCGAAGACCCAGCAGGAGATGTACATCGGGAGGAGCACGAAGAGGGCCGACACCGGCCCGTACGTGCTGCGCCAGAGGACGGCCATCATCAGTCCGGCTAGCCCGTGCACGGCGTGCGGGGCGAGCGCCCGGCCGAGGAGGCCGCGCCAGGCGGCCCGCGGGGGCAGTCCGCCGGCCGTCGCCCGGATGCCGCCGTCGAGGGCGGTCAGGGCCAGGCAGAAGGTGAGGGCGGCGGCGCCGGCGGGCAGCAGCGCGTAGGGGAAGTCGGGGGCGTCGTGACCGTGGCCGAGGGCACGGGCGCAGTCGAGGGCACCGGCCGCCTGGGCGGCGGCCCAGGTGGCGAGGGCGGTGGCGGCGGCCCGCCAGGCGCGGCGGGGGGCGGCCGGGGGTTCCTCGACGCGGGCGAGGAGGCTGCCGGGCACTGCGGTCAGCGCGGCGGCGGCGGGGGGCAGGAGGAGGGCGGCGGCGAGGAGGACCGGAAAGAAGGAGCCGGTTCCCATGGGGACGGAGCCGCCGAGCGCCCGGCCGAGGAGGCGGCAGCGGGCGGGCAGTTCGCAGAGCGCGTACAGGGCGGTGAGGAGCGCGACCGTGGCCCAGGGGGTGGCCGCGCCGGGGCGCAGGGCGGGCAGGACGGAGGCCCCGGCGCCCAGCAGGGCGCAACCGATGTACACGCGGGCCGCCCGCGGAATGACCTTCACGCCCATCATCCCCGTCACGCTAGCGAGTTGGACGGCCCGTGACGGCATGGTGGAGCGGATTCGCACCATCGGGTGATACAAGCTGATATACGAACGAGGCCGCCACGATCGTGTCGCGACGGCCTCCTTGCTCCCTCTACGGAAGGGGAGTTACTCCTGGGGCGCCGGTGTCGTCGGCACGATCGGCGCGATCTCCTGCTCGGGCACGAGGTGCCCGGAACGGATCAGGTCGATCCGGCCCATGACCTTGGACCGCAGGTCGGTGGGGACGTCGTCGCTGCCGCAGCAGCGCTTGACGAGCTTCTTCACCGCCTGCTCCAGGCCGTACTTCTCCAGGCAGGGGGAGCACTCCTCGAAGTGCACCTCGAACTTGGTGCAGTCACTGTCGGGCATCTCGTTGTCGAGGAACTCGTACAGATGATCCAGGACTTCCGAGCAATCCGTCTCGTGCGGCTCTCCGCAGCTCATGAGCCCGAGCCTTTCAGATCGTTCGACGACTCTCCGGCGCCCGCGGGTACCAGCCCGCGGTCGCGGGCGTAGTCCTCGAGCATGCCGCGCAACTGGCGGCGACCCCGGTGCAGCCGGGACATCACCGTACCGATGGGTGTCCCCATGATGTCCGCGATCTCCTTGTACGCAAAGCCCTCGACATCCGCGAGATAGACGGCGATGCGGAACTCCTCGGGAATCGCCTGGAGGGCTTCCTTCACGTCGGAGTCCGGGAGGTGGTCGAGCGCCTGCGACTCGGCGGAGCGCAGCCCGGTCGACATGTGCGACTCGGCGCGCGCGAGCTGCCAGTCCTCGATCTCCTCGGCGGCGCTGCGCTGGGGCTCGCGCTGCTTCTTGCGGTACGAGTTGATGAAGGTGTTCGTGAGGATGCGGTACAGCCAGGCCTTGAGGTTCGTACCCTCGCGGAACTGGTGGAAGGAGCCGTACGCCTTGGCGTAGGTCTCCTGCACCAGGTCCTCCGCGTCCGCGGGGTTGCGCGTCATGCGCAGCGCGGCGGAGTACATCTGGTCGAGGTAGCCGAGGGCGTCCCGCTCGAAGCGCGCGTTGCGCTCCTCGGTCGTCTCCTCGGGGCCGTCGTCGGTCCCTGTGTCGGTCCCAGTGACCGGACCCACCTCCTCCAGCGCGACGGCGGGTCCGAGGGCGGACCCGCTCGTTTCGGAGGATAGACGAGGAACCGCTCCGCCCGCCGCCCGAATCCGGGCTCCCTTGGGAGCGGGCAGCACTGTCCAGTCGAGGTCAGCGGCCTGCGCGCGCTCGGGGCAGATGGTCGAACCCATGCGACGGACTCCCTCTTCCTTGCTCATACCGACGCACGGAACAACAGTGGTCCCCCACTCGGCATTCCCGGTCCCTCAGCGGAGGGAGAGGATCCAGTCGGCGACCCCGTCCACCAGGAGCGCCATCGCCTCGTCCGGCCCGAGCGGCGCCCGCTTGGGCAGGGCGAAGCCGTGGTCCCCGTCCGGGATCCCGACGAGGCGGTACGGGCCTTCCGGGAACTCCGCGGGCCGTCCGAAGGGGTCGTTGCCGCCCTGGACGACGAGCGTCGGCAGGCCGCTGCCGAGAAGCTCGTCGGCCCGGGACTTCTCCGGCCTGCCCGGCGGGTGCAGGGGGAAGCTCAGCGCGAGGACGGCGAGCGCGCCCAGCTCCCGCCCGGTACGGCAGGCGACCCGGGCGCCGGCGCTGCGGCCGCCCGCGATCACCGGGAGCCCGGGCCGGGCGAGGGCCGGCCAGAGGCCGCGCCAGCCGGTGTCCAGGGTCTTGGGGGCGGGGGCGACCTTCTTGCCCGCCACCCGCCAGGGCTGCTCGACGAGGGCGACGGTCACGCCCCGGGCGGGCAGCGCGGCGGCCAGCGCCTGGAGGTCGCGGGCCTCGATGCCGCCGCCGGCGCCGTGGCCGAGGGCGAGGACGGCCCACGGCCTGGTCCGCCCGGGCCCCTCGTACCAGGCGACGCGGGCATCCCCGGCGTCGGTGGGAACGGTCTCGTACTGTGTCACGTCGGTCACGCTCCCATCCTGCCGTCCGGCGGCGCGCGCGACGGTCTCAGAACAGCGTGCCGACCTCCGGGCCCTCCAGCTCCGTCAGGAGCTCGGGTCCGTTGTTGCGGATGTTGCTGACCGCGGTCGCCACCGGATAGGCCCTCATCAGGCCCTCCGGCGGTGGGGCGAGCAGCCCGCGCAGCTCCTCCGGCCGGGTGGTCGCCGGATCGAGCCAGGCGTCCCAGCGGTCCTCGGTGAGCATCAGCGGCATCCGGGGGTGGATGTCGGCGAGCGAGTGCGGGCCCTCGGCCGGGGCCACGCCCAGCGGCCCGGTCTCCGCCTCGGTGGTGATCACCGAGCAGGTCACCCACCACGCCAGGGGGTCGCCGTCGGGCAGGGTGCGGTCGCGCCAGAACTCGTAGAGCCCCGCCATCGCGAAGACCGAGCCGTCCGCCGGGGTCACGAAGTACGGCTGCTTCCGCGGCCGCTTCCTCTTCCCCTCGACCTCCAGGTCCCGCTCCCCCGCGCCGGTCACCCACTCGTAGTAGCCGTCGGCGGGCAGGATGCACCGGCGGGCCGCGAAGGCCCGCTTGAAGGAGGGCTTCTCGTCCAGGGTCTCCGCACGTGCGTTGATCATCCGGGCGGCGCCCTCCGGAGACTTCGACCAGGACGGCACCAGGCCCCATTTCAGCGCGCGCAGCTGGCGAACCGGACGCGGGGAGTCTGCGTCTTTCAGAGGACGTTCCAGAACGGCCCAGACCTCCTTGGTGGGGGCCACGTTCCAGTCCGGGGCCAGAGTCTCCTCCGGCTCCCACTTCTCCACCCCGAAGAATCCGACGAGGTCCTCGGGCCGCCGGCTCGCTGCATACCTTCCGCACATACGTGCCACACTGCCACGATCCCGAACCCGACCGAGGAGCCGTCCGAGAAATGACAGAGATCCTCGGCACCCAGCCTGCTCCCGACGAGTGGATCGTCTACTTCACCGGCGGGTGCGCGCTGAGCCTGGCCGTCTTCCGCGCCCTCTGGCTGCCGGCCCGCAACGCGATCACCATCGCCCACGAGGGCGGCCACGGACTCGTCGCCCTCGCCACCGGCCGGCGCCTCGAAGCGATCCGGCTGCACTCGGACACCAGCGGACTGACCGTGAGCCGCGGCCGCCCGACCGGCCTCGGCGTGGTCCTCACCCTGGCCGCCGGCTACCCCGCGGCCCCGCTGCTCGGCCTCGGCGGCGCCGCGCTGCTCGGCACCCACCGGGTGACCCTGCTGCTGTGGGTGGCGACGGCCCTGCTGCTCGCGATGCTCGTGATGGTCCGCAACGCGTACGGGATCCTCACCGTCCTGCTCACCGGCGCCGCCTTCCTCCTCGTCTCCTGGCTGACCTCCCCCGACGTCCAGTCGGTCTTCGCGTACGCCGTGGTCTGGTTCCTGCTGATCGGCGGTGTCCGCCCGGCCTTCGAGCTCCAGCTGAAGCGACGCCACGGCGGCGCCCCCGACTCGGACGCGGACCAGCTCTCGCGGCTCACCCATGTGCCCGCCGCCGTGTGGCTGGTCTTCTTCCACGCCGTCGCGATCTCCTCCCTGATCGGCGGCGGGCGCTGGCTCCTGGGCATCTGACTCCCCCGTACAGTGAGTCCATGACCGCAGCCACCTCCGCGCACATCGACCCGCCCACCGACCTCTGGCCCGCCCCGTATGCCCGCGGCGCCGTCGACGCGACCGTCACCGTGCCCGGATCGAAGTCGGTCACCAACCGCGCCCTGGTCCTCGCCGCGCTGGCGTCCGAGCCGGGCTGGCTGCGCCGCCCGCTGCGCTCCCGCGACACCCTCCTGATGGCCGAGGCGCTCCGTACCCTCGGTGTGCGGATCGAGGAGGGCGTGGGCCCCGACGGCTCCGGCGAGGCCTGGCGGATCATCCCCTCCCCGCTGCGCGGCCCCGCGACCGTCGACGTCGGCAACGCCGGCACGGTCATGCGCTTCCTGCCCCCGGTCGCGGCGCTCGCCGACGGCCCGGTGCGCTTCGACGGCGACCCCCGCTCCCACGAGCGCCCGCTGCACGGCGTGATCGACGCGCTGCGCGCGCTCGGCGCCCGCGTCGACGACGAGGGCCGCGGCGCCCTCCCCATGACGGTGCACGGCGCCGGTGGCCTGGACGGCGGCACCGTCGAGATCGACGCCTCCTCGTCCTCCCAGTTCGTGAGCGCCCTGCTGCTGTCCGCGCCCCGCTTCAACCAGGGCGTCGAGGTACGGCACGTGGGGTCGCGGCTGCCCTCGCTGCCGCACATCCGGATGACGGTCGACATGCTGCGCGCGGTCGGCGCCCAGGTCGACGAGCCGGAGCACGGCGGCGCCCCGAACGTGTGGCGGGTGGCGCCCTCCGCGCTGCGCGGCCGGGACCTGGTCGTCGAGCCCGATCTGTCGAACGCGCAGCCGTTCCTGGCCGCGGCCCTGATCACCGGCGGCCGTGTGACGGTCCCGGACTGGCCGGCGCGCACCACCCAGCCCGGTGACGCGCTGCGGGAGATCTTCACCGAGATGGGTGGTTCCTGCGAGCTGACCGAGGCGGGCCTGACCTTCACCGGTACGGGCCGGATCCACGGCATCGACGTCGACCTCGGCGAGGTCGGCGAGCTGACGCCCGGCATCGCGGCGGTCGCGGCGCTCGCGGACTCCCCGTCGACCCTGCGCGGGGTCGCCCACCTCCGGCTGCACGAGACGGACCGGCTGGCGGCGCTCACCAAGGAGATCAACGAGCTGGGCGGCGACGTGACCGAGACCGAGGACGGTCTCCACATCCGCCCGCGCCCGCTGCACGGCGGCGTCTTCCACACGTACCACGACCACCGTATGGCGACGGCGGGCGCGATCATCGGCCTCGCGGTCGAGGGCGTGGAGATCGAGGACGTGGCCACGACGGCGAAGACCTTGCCCGACTTCCCGACGATGTGGACCGAAATGCTCGGGGCCTGAACCATGCGGCGTTACGGCAAGCACACCGACGAGGACGACATCCGCCAGCGGCCCAACCGCAAGGGCACCCGTCCCCGCACCACGATCCGCCCGAAGCACGAGGACGCCGTCGAGGGCATGGTCCTCACCGTCGACCGCGGCCGGCTGACCGTCCTGGTCGACGACCGGGCGGTGACCGCGATGAAGGCGCGCGAGCTGGGCCGCAAGGCCGCCGTGGTCGGCGACCGCGTCTCGCTCGTCGGCGACCTGTCCGGTGAGAAGGACACCCTCGCCCGGATCGTGCGGATCGGTGAGCGCAGCTCGGTGCTGCGCCGCACTGCCGACGACGACGACCCGTACGAGCGGGTGGTCGTCGCCAACGCCGACCAGCTGGCGATCGTCACCGCCCTCGCCGACCCCGAGCCGCGCCCGCGTCTGATCGACCGCTGCCTGGTCGCCGCGTACGACGGCGGCCTCACCCCGCTGCTCATCCTCACCAAGTCGGACCTGGCGCCGCCGGACGACCTCCTCGACATGTACGGCGCGCTCGGTGTGCCGTACGTGGTGACCACGCGCGACGAGTTCGTGGACGGGGTGGCCGCCGAGCGGGTCCACGAGCACCTCAAGGGCCGGACCACCGCGTTCGTCGGGCACTCCGGCGTCGGCAAGACGACCCTGGTCAACGCCCTGGTCCCGCCGGAGCGACGGCGGACCACCGGTCTCGTCAACGCGGTCACGGGCCGCGGCCGGCACACCACCACCTCCGCGCTCGCCCTGCCGCTCAACGACAAGGAGGGCGGCTGGGTCATCGACACCCCGGGCGTCCGCTCCTTCGGCCTGCACCACGTCGACCCGTCCCGGGTCATCCTCGCCTTCCCCGACCTCGTACCGGGTACGGAGAACTGCCCGCGCGCGTGCAGCCACGACGAGCCGGACTGCGCCCTCGACGCGTGGGCGGCGGAGGGGCACGCCGATCCGGCGCGGCTCGTCTCGCTGCGCCGGCTGCTCGCGACCCGGGAGCGGCGCGAGGGCGACTGAGCCCCTGAGCCGGTCTTCCCGGGCCGCCCCGCCGAGCCGCCCTCGTTTGCGGTCGGCCGCGCCGTACACGTTTACGGACGACCGCGACCGGTAAGTGCATAATCGCACCAAGTGCGACGAAGCAGTCACCGACGGCGTGGGAGGCACTGACGATGGCGTGGCTGCTGGTGGTCGTGGCGGGCTTTCTGGAGACGGGGTTCGCGGTCTGCCTGAAGCTCTCGCACGGGTTCACCCGGCTGTGGCCGACGGTCGCGTTCGCGGTCTTCGCCCTGGGCAGCTTCGGTCTCCTCACGCTCGCCCTGCGGAAGCTCGACGTGGGTCCCGCGTACGCGGTGTGGACCGGGATCGGGGCGGCCGGGACGGCGATCTACGGGATGATCTTCCTCGGTGACGTGGTCTCCACACTCAAGATCATCTCGATCAGCCTGGTCATCGTCGGTGTGATCGGGCTCCAGCTGTCCGGCTCGGCGCACTGACCGTCCGCCCGCCACCCCTCCAGGGAGGGGATCGTGGGCGCCACGACATGACTGAGGGCCAGCCGGACCGCGAGTTCGCAGCCCGCCGCCCACCGCTCCCCCGCGCACGCCGCGGTCGCCGCCACCAGCTCGCCGGGCGCGGGCGGCCCTTCGTCGGCGCGGCGCTGCGCGGGGACGGCCGCGGGGCGCGCGCCGGGTCTGGCGGGCCTGGGCGCGGGCAGCCGCTCGTCCCAGGCACCGGTGAGCAGGGCCCGCAGCACGGGCCGGGAGGCGGCCCGGGTGACGATCCATTCGGCGACCGCGACCAGGTTCCGCTCGGGCGCGGCCGGGGCGGCGAGCAGCCGCCGGACGCCCTGGAGATAGGTGTCGGCCTCCCGGCACACCAGGGCGCGGGCGAGGCCCTCCTTGCTGCCGAACTCGTTGTAGAGGGTCTGCCGGGAGACCCGGGCGGCCACGGCGAGGTCGGCCATGCGGACGGCGGACCACGGCCGGTGCGCGAGCGCGGCGAGCGCGGCGTCGAGCAGGGCCTCGCGGGCAGTCGGCATCGGCGCCTCCCGGACCAGGGAATCGTTTCCGTGCTCAGCGTCGGCAGGCGTCCCCGCACTGTCAAGGGGCGCCGGTGGACGGTTCTCCGCGTCGGGATCACACGGAGATAGAGTGCCGACCATGGCCGATTACCACGATGATCTGCGTCTCGCCCACGTCCTCGCGGATGCCGCCGACGCGGCCACCATGGACCGGTTCCAGGCACTCGACCTCAAGGTCGAGACGAAGCCGGACATGACTCCGGTGAGCGAGGCCGACAAGGCCGCCGAGGAACTGATCCGGGGGCAGCTCCAGCGCGCCAGGCCGCGCGACGCGATCCTGGGTGAGGAGTACGGCGTGGAGGGCTCGGGCCCGCGCCGCTGGGTGATCGACCCGATCGACGGTACGAAGAACTATGTGCGCGGGGTACCCGTCTGGGCGACCCTGATCGCGCTGATGGAGGCCGGGGACACCGGATTCCAGCCGGTGGTGGGCGTGGTGTCGGCCCCGGCGCTCGGCCGGCGCTGGTGGGCGGCGAAGGGCCTGGGGGCGTACACCGGGCGCAGTCTCGCCTCGGCGAGCCGGATCGGGGTCTCCAAGGTCGCCTCCCTGGAGGACGCCTCGTTCGCGTACTCCTCGCTGAGCGGCTGGGAGGAGCAGGGCCGCCTCGACGGTTTCCTGGACCTCACGCGCGCGTGCTGGCGGACCCGGGCGTACGGCGACTTCTGGCCGTACATGATGGTCGCCGAGGGCTCGGTGGACATCTGCGCGGAGCCGGAACTGTCCCTGTGGGACATGGCCGCGGTGGCGGTCGTGGTCCAGGAGGCGGGCGGTACGTACACGGGCCTGGACGGCCGGCACGGGCCGCACAGCGGAAACGCGGCGGCGTCGAACGGTCTGCTCCACGGCGAGCTGCTGAGCTACCTCAACCAGGAGAACGCGGAGGGCTGATCGCTCGCCGCACCGGGTCGAACGCCCGCGTTCGAGCGCCCTCGGCACTCCCCGGGGGCGCCTCGCGCGCCCCCTTGTCGGGTCCCTCCCCCGGTGCCACTCTGAGAGTCCCCCCACTTGTGAACTTGTGAATTGGTTCTCGTTGAAAGCGGGAACGTTTCACCAAGGAGGTGGCTCCGCCCATGCTCGTCCGTGACGCCATGAGCACCGTGGTCCTCACCATCGGCCCCGCACACACCCTCCGACAGGCCGCCCGGCTGATGGCGGCGCGCCGCGTCGGCGCGGCCGTCGTCCTGGACGGGGACGCCGGGCTCGGCATCCTCACCGAGCGGGACATCCTCAACTCGCTGGCCCGCGACCAGAACCCCGACATCGAGACCGCCGACGCCCACACCACCCACGACGTCGTCTTCGCCGCACCCACCTGGACGCTGGAGGAGGCGGCCGGCGCCATGACCCACGGCGGATTCCGCCACCTCGTGGTCCTCGACGACCACGGTCCCGTCGGCATCGTCTCGGTCCGGGACATCATCCGCTGCTGGATCCCGCTGCACAGCGTCGCGGGATGACGCGAGAGCGGGCCGGACTCCCTACGGAGATCCGGCCCGCTCCCTCTTTCGGCAGGCGCCCTCGGCCGCGCAGGGCCTGGATCGCGGCCTCCAGCCGCTCGCCGAAGCCTTCGTCCGCCCGGCGGACATTGCCGCCGAACGCGATCCTATAATGGACATTGTCCAAGTCAAGCAGCGATCCAAAGTCACACGTGTTCGGGAAGCCGAAGCCGCGACTGTTACCCTGGCCCCCATGAGCGACCTGTTGGAACGACTGCGCGGACGCGGCTGGCGGATGACCGCGCAGCGACGCGTCGTGGCCGAGGTCCTCGACGGGGATCACGTGCACCTGACCGCCGACGAGGTCCACGCGCGCGCCGTGGCGCGACTTCCCGAGATCTCGCGCGCGACCGTCTACAACACGCTGGGCGAGATGGTCACCCTCGGCGAGGTCCTTGAGGTCGCGACCGACGGACGCGCCAAGCGCTACGACCCCAACGCCCACCGGCCGCACCAGCACCTGGTCTGCGGTCGCTGCGGCGCGATCCGGGACGTCCACCCGGGCGGCGACCCGCTGGCGGACCTGCCGGACGCCGAGCGCTTCGGCTTCACCATCTCGAACGTCGAGGTCACGTACCGCGGCATCTGCCCGAGCTGCGCGACCACCGCCTGACAGCGACAGAAGCCCCCGCTCCGGCGGGGGCTTCCTTCGTGCGTCCCGCACCCGCGTCCCGCACATCGACGCAACGCGCACACGACGAAGGCCCGGATCCGATCGACATCGGATCCGGGCCTTCGTTGCTACTGAGTAGCGGGGACAGGATTTGAACCTGCGACCTCTGGGTTATGAGCCCAGCGAGCTACCGAGCTGCTCCACCCCGCGTCGGTAAACCCGACTCTACGGGACGCCGCTCGACCAGCGCAAATCCATTACCGCGCGGCCATCACGGCGCCGTCACGCGGTCAGCTCCTGATGCAGTGCCTCACTCAGCCGCGCCGCCCGCTCCGCGACCTCCGCGGGCCCCAGCTCCACCGCACGGGCGCACCAGCGGCGCCCCTCGGTCAGCTCCCCGCGGCGCGCCGCCAGCAGCGCGAGCCGGAGCGCGGCGCGCCCGTGGCCGGCCCGGGCGGCCCGGGTCCACCAGAGGGCGGCCTCGCGCTCGCTGCCCTCGCGGGCGAGCAGCAGCCCGAGGTTGAAGGCGCCGTTGCGGCTGCCGGCCTCGGCCGCCTCGCGGTACCAGCGGTCCGCCTCGGCCAGGTCGCCCCGCCCGGCGGCGAGCATGCCGACCCGCACCTGGGCACGCCGGTGGCCCTGCTGGGCCGCCCGCTCGTACCACTCCTCGCACTCGGTCTTCTCCTCCCGGGGCGCGCCGAGGACGGCGGGACCCGGGTCGGGGCGACGCGCGTCGAGCACCGAGGCGAGCCGGAAGGCGGCCTCGGCGCTGCCGCCTCCGGCCGCGCAGCGCAGGTGCCGCTCGGCGGTGCGCTCGTCGCCGTCCCGCAGGGCGGCGATGCCCACCTGGAGGGCGGCCTCGGTGTGCCCGGCGGCCGCGGCCCGCTCGTACCAGACGAGGGCCGTACGGTCGTCGTCGCGGCCCGCGTGGAGGATGCCGAGGTTGAACGCGGCGTCGACGCTGCCGGCCTCGGCGGCCTTGGAGAACCAGGGCTCGGCGCCGTTGGCGTCGCCGGCCTGGAGGAGCAGCACGGCAAGCGCGTTGGCGGCCTCGCGGTGGCCCGCGTAGGCGGCCCGGCGGTACCACTGCTCGGCCTGCGGGATGCGGTCCTGGGCGGCGCAGAGCAGGCCGAGGTTGTAGGCGCCGTTCACGTCGCCCGCGTCCATGGCGGCCCGGTACCAGCGCTCGGCGGTCTGCTGCTCGCCCCTGGCCGCGTGCAGCGCCCCGAGGGCGTTGGCGGCGTTGCCGTCGCCGTCCTGGGCGGCGCGCAGCCACCACACGGCGGCGCTCTCCTCGTCGCCCGCGTCGCGGAGCAGGAAGCCGAGCGCGCAGGCGGCCTTGGCCTCGCCCTCCTTGGCGGAGCTGAGGTACCAGCGGCCGGCCTCCTTGAGCTCGCCGCGGTGCTCCAGGATCGCGCCGAGATGGAGCGCGGCGCGGCGGTGGCCGCGCGCGGCGGCCTGCCGGAACCACTGCTCGGCCTCGGTGGGCTCGCCCCCGGGCTCGCCGACGGCCCGCCCGGCCGCGGCGTCGGTGCCCGCGGCCGCCGGGGCGGTGGCGGGCGCGCCGGTGGGCACGAGGGCGCCGGTGCCGGGCACCCGGAGCCGGGTGCCGGTGTCGTGCGGGCCGCGGGTGGTCTCCGTGGCGCGGCGCTCCAGGGCGAGGGCGAGCCGGTACGCGGCCTCGCGGTGGCCCTGTTCGGCGGCGGCGCGCAGCCAGCGCTCGGCGCCGACGTCGCTGCGGTGCTCCAGGAGGTCGGCGAGGGCGTAGGCGCCGAGGGCGTGGCCCTGCTCGGCGGCCTGGCGCAGCCAGTACTCGGCGGCCGGCTCGTCGCCGCGCTCGCGGTGGTGACGGCCGAGGGCGTGGGCGGCGGGCGCGGATCCGGCGACGGCGGCGACCCGCCACCAGCCGGCGGCCTCTTCGGCGTAGCCGCGCTGGTGCAGCAGGACCCCGAGGTTGTTGGCGGCGGCCCGGTCGCCCTCGGCGGTGGCACCGCGCAGGTAGGGCTCGGCGCCGTCGAGGTCGCCGCGGCGCAGCAGCAGCGCGCCGAGCGCGCTCATCGAGGCGAGGTCGCCGCGCTCGGCGGCACGCCGGTGGCGGGCCTCGGTCTCGGTCTCGTTCTCGGTGTCGGCATCGGTCTCGGCGGTGGTGTCGACGGCCGCATCGACGGCCCCTACTGCCTCGATGATCTCGTCCGCGGCGTTCCTGGCATGCCGCTGCACAAACCGCCCTGTCTCCAACAGAGTTGCCCTGTCCCCCATAAATACCATCGTCGCACCACCCGCAACCCGAGCACACCTGGTATACCGCAGCCAGTGAGGTCACTCAGCGTTTTGTCGACATGCCCACAGAGAGACAAGTCAAACACGACTCACGCCAACTCGCCCCTTCCCTACCGCTCTTCGGGTCCCTCGCGCACGCCGACACACGACGAGGGCCCGGATCCTTATGGATCCGGGCCCTCGTCCTCTGAGTAGCGGGGACAGGATTTGAACCTGCGACCTCTGGGTTATGAGCCCAGCGAGCTACCGAGCTGCTCCACCCCGCGTCGGTAAACCAACCGTATCACGGTCGCGGGGTGGAAAACCTCAGGTCAGCCGCTTGATCCCGGCGTCTTGAGCTTCGCTCCGGCCTCAGCGGCGCGCTGGAGCGCCGCCTGGAGGTCCTCCTGGGCCTTGCCGTACGCCGTCCAGTCGCCCTTCGCCAGAGCCGCCTCGCCCGCGTCGTACGCCTTCTGGGCGTCCGAGATCGCCTGCTTGAGCGCGGCGTCGTTGGACGCCGGCGGTGGGTTGGTGGTGCCCGGCGGGGTCGTCGGCGAGGTGGGCGGCGGCGTGGTCGGCGCCTCCACTCCGAAGACCGCGTTGAGTGCCTTGGTGAGGTTGTCCTCGAACACCGTGGTGTCCTTGGTCGTGTCACCGTTCGGCTGGTCCGCGTCCACGTACGACACCGCGACCTTCTTCAGGAGCGGGTAGAGCGCGTTGCGTCCCTGGGCGTACACCGGCTCCACGTACAGGAACCCGCCGTCGAGCGGGACGGTCAGCAGGTTGCCGTACTGGATGTCGGAGTCGGCGCCCTTCATGTCCCGGACGAAGGTGGCGACGGAGGGCAGACCGTTGAGCTTGCTCTGCACCTGCGCCGGACCAGGCACGTCCTCGGTGACCCGCAGCAGTCTCAGCCGGCCGTACTCCTTGCTGGTGGCGTCGGCGTCGACCGCCATGAAGCCGCCCAGGTTGGGCCGGCCGTTCGGCGTGAACGTCGTCGTCAGCGAGAAGCGCTGCGCCGTGTCCCCGGGCATCTTCATGCTCAGGTAGTACGGCGGGACCGCGTTGCCGTCCTTGTTGGTCGGGTCGTCCGGCACCTGCCAGGCGTCCGAGCCGCTGTAGAACTGCGCGGGGTCGGTGACGTGGTAGCGGGTCAGCAGCTCGCGCTGGACCTTGAACATGTCCTGCGGGTACCGCAGGTGCTGCATCAGGTCGCCGTCGATCTCGGACTTGGCCTTGACCGT
Organism: Streptomyces aureus; assembly: GCF_001418135.1. Classification (GTDB taxonomy): domain Bacteria; phylum Actinomycetota; class Actinomycetes; order Streptomycetales; family Streptomycetaceae; genus Streptomyces; species Streptomyces aureus_A. The sequence continues at coordinate 10,228 of NZ_LIPQ01000165.1, read as the reverse complement.
GCCCGGGAACGCCTTCATCCAGGTCTTCAGGACCGGGTCCTGGGTGTCCCACTGGTAGAGGTTCACCGTGCCGTCGTAGGCGTCGACGGTGGCCTTCACCGAGTTGCGGATGTAGTTGACCTGGTTCTGCTGGGCGACGACCGCGCGCTGCTGGTTGCCGACGGTCAGCGAGTCGGCCGTGGTGTCGCCGAGAGTGGTGCGCGAGGCGTACGGGTAGCCGTTGGTCGTCGTGTAGGCGTCGATGACCCACTGGATGCGGCCGTCGACGACCACCGGGTAGGCGTCGCCGTCGATGGTCAGCCAGGGCGCGACGGCCTCGACGCGCTCCTTGGGCGTGCGGTTGTAGAGGATCCGCGAGCCCTCGCCGATGGCCCCCGAGTAGAGGATCTGCGGCTCGCTGAACGCGACCGCGTAGGCGGCGCGGTTGAAGGTGCTGGAGAGGTTGACCCCGCTCCTGCCCTCGTAGCTGGTGGTCTTCTCGCCGTTCTCCTCGTAGTCCAGCTCCTTCTGCGGGCCGCCGACGATCGAGTACTGATCGGTCTTCTCGCCGTAGTAGATCCGCTGCTGGTACGTGCCGAGCATCCCCGTGGTCGGCAGTCCGGCCTCGGTGAAGATCGGGGAGCCGTTGGCGTCCGTCTGCGTGCCCGCGGCCATGATCGCGCCGTAGCCGTGGGTGTAGGTGAAGTGGTCGTTGATCCAGTTCCGCTTCGGGATGCCCTTGATGTTGAGCTCACGGAGACCGACGACGGTGTCCTTGCCCGCGTACCGGTCCACGTCCAGGGTGGTCGGGAACTGGTAGTACTTCCGCTTCTGCTCCAGCTGCTGGAACGTGGGCGACACGATGTTCGGGTCGAGGACGCGGTAGCTGGCCGCCGAGTCGGCGTTGCTGCGCAGCTGGTCCTTGGCCTTCACCGTCGACTTGCCCGAGTAGTTCTCGAGCTTCGTCCCGTCGATCGCGTACGCCTTGCGGGTCGCGTCGATGTTCTTCTGGATGTACTGCGCTTCCTTGGCCTGCTCGTTCGGCTGGACCTGGAACTTCTGCACGATGGCCGGGTACAGGCCGCCGATCAGGATCGCGGAGAGCACCATCAGACCGAAGCCGATCACCGGCAGCTGCCAGGTGCGGCGCCAGAGCGTGGCGAAGAACAGCACGGCGCAGATCGCGGCGATGCAGAAGAGGATGGTCTTCGCCGGCAGGTAGGCGTTGGCGTCGACGTACCGCAGGCCCGTCCAGTTGCCGGTGGCCTTGAAGTCGCTGGACTTCACGGCCAGGCCGTACCGGTCGAGCCAGTACGCCACGGCCTTCAGCGCCACGAAGACACCGAGCAGCACCGAGAGGTGGCCGGTGGCCGCGGCGGTGGCGCGCGCACCCGGGCTGGTGATCCGCAGCCCGCCGTACAGGTAGTGCGTGAGCGCGGCGGCGATCAGCGACAGGACGACGGCGGCGAAGCCGAAGGCGAGCAGGAAGCGGTACCAGGGCAGGTCGAACGCGTAGAACGCCACGTCCAGCCCGAACTGCGGGTCCTTCTCGCCGAACTTCACGCCGTTGACCCACATCAGCCAGGTGCGCCACTGGCCGGAGGCGGATGCGCCGGCGATCAGCGCCACCAGGGCGGTGACCGCGAGCAGCACCCACTTCTTGAACGGGGCGAGACCCATCCGGTAGCGGTCGAGGCTCTGCTGCTCCAGCGACATCGCGCTGAGCGGCGGCCGCAGCCGGTACGCCAGCCAGATGTTCAGGCCGACGGCGAGCCCCATCAGCAGACCGAAGACGGCGAAGAGGCCGATCTTGGTCCACAGCGTGGTCGTGAACACGGACGAGTACTTGACCGAGCGGTACCAGAGCCAGTCCGTCCAGAACCCGGCGAACATCACGAACGCCATGGCCAGAACGGCCAGCACCCCGAGTGTCATGAGCAGGGTTCGGGCCCGCCGGGACGGCCGGCCGACTCTCATCCTTGGCCCGGACGGGCTACCGCCGCGGTCCGGCATCTGGAAAGCCAACGTGCGCCCCTCGATGTTGATGCGTCTGAAAGCAGGCCCCGCGATCGTAGAGCCCAATGGTGCAACTTACTGAGGCTTTACCTAGTTCCCGTGTTCAGGGGAAGAGGAGGCAGGATATTGGTCATGTCCAACGTTTCCCCCTCCGGCCCGGCAATGGCCGCGAGCCCCCTCACCCGCGCGGTGCTCGAGATCGACGAGTACGCGGCGGGCCTCGGCTGGGACCAGCCGGCCCGTCTGTTCGCCCTGGTCGACACCGCACGGCTGCGCGCCAAGGAACCCGCGCTCGCCTCCCAGCTGGGCCTGGGTGACGATGCCACCGCCTACACCCCGATCGAGCAGGACAAGCTGCCGCGCGGGAAGCCCCTCGACGAATTCCTCGGCACGATCGCCTGGCCCGCGGGCGTGGCCGGCTGCGCCATGACGGTGGAACGGCTCATGCTGCCCCCGTCTGCGGAGGCCCAGGTCCCGCAGGGTCTGAACGAGAAGCAGCTCGCCAAGTGGGTGGCCGCCCACCCGGACCGCCAGGAGGTACGGATGACCGTGGCCGTGCTGCGCGGCGGTGCCCGCGAGGCGGCGATCCGGCTCCGCGAGAAGGACACCGCGACCGAGGTCCTGACCGGCCCCGACCTGGTGCCGGGCCTCGCCGAGGCGCTGGCGGCGACCTTCGAGAGCTGACCTCCGCACGACAGCGGAAGGGGCGCCCGGTCGGTGACCGGGCGCCCCTTCTCACGTACGGGCGCGGACTCAGCTCTTCGAGCAGGTCGGCAGGGACTTCGTGTCGCCGGCGCGGAGCTTCTCCAGGGACTTCGTGGCGTCGTCGATGGTGTCCACCCTGACGAGGGTGAGCCCGTCGGGTGTGTCCCTCGCGGCGTTCTCACAGTTGTCGGCCGGGGTGAGGAAGTACTGGGCGCCGGCGTTGCGCGCGCCGACCAGCTTCATCTCGATGCCGCCGATCGGGCCGACCTTGCCCTCGTCGTCGATGGTGCCGGTGCCGGCGATGAAGCGGCCGTCGGTGAGGCTCTCGGGGGTGAGCTTGTCGACGATGCCGAGCGCGAACATCAGCCCGGCGCTGGGGCCGCCGACATCGGCCAGATTGATGTCGATCGTGAACGGGAAGACGTGGTCGGTGCCGGCCTGGATGCCGACGACGGCCCGGTCGCCCTCCTCGGACGTGGTGGTCGTGATGACCACCTTCCGGGTGGCCGTGGGCTCCTTGCGGGCCTTCTCGGCGGCGGCCGCCTCCTTGGCCGGGACGATCGTGAACGCGACGTCCTGGCCGGGCTTCCGCTTCACGACCTGCTTGGCGACATCGGCCTGCGCGGTGATCGCGACCCCGTCGACGGCCTTGATCACGTCACCGGCGTGCAGCTTGCCCTCGGCGGGCGAGCCCTTGATCACTGTGCCGACGACGACACGGGAGACGACCGGGATGTTCAGCTCCTTGAGGGCGGCCACCTTGGCGCTCTCCTGGGACTGGCTGAACTCCTCGGCGTTCTCCTGGCTCGACTGCTCCTCGGTCTTGCCGTCCGGGTAGAGCGTGTCGTGCGGCACCACCACGTTGTCGTGGGCCAGCCAGCCGTAGACCGCCTCGACGGCGTTCATCTTGTAGTCCGCGCTCGTGACGCGGACCGTCGTCATGTTGAGGTGCCCGTCGGTCGGGTACGTCTTGCGTCCCTCGATGTGCAGCACGGGCTCTCCCCGGGCCTCGCCGAGGGTGTTGACCGTGGGGCCCGGGCTCATCTCCGCGTACGGCACCGGGATCAGGACGCCCGCGATGAGCAGACAGATCAGGACCAGGGTGGAGGCGAGCATCGTCGCGGTGCGGCGTGGCATGGAACGACAGTACGGGACTCGCCTGTGGGTGCACCCCTGGGGCGGTCCGTACGAGGCGGGCCGGCGTCAGCTCGACGGCGAGGCGGCGGCACCGCCCGCGGCGGCCGGTTCGCGCTCGGCACGAGCGGAATCGGGGATCGTGGTGTGGGCGCGTTCCATCGCGTCCCGGAAGCGGGCGTAGCCGGCGAGTTCGGCCACGTCACCTATCGTCTTGCTCCTCGAAGCCCAGCTTCCCCATATCGCCGCGCCGACGACTGCGAAAAGCGGAATCAGCAACCAGGCCAGCGCTGCCATCCCGACCTCCCATCCCCAGTGAGTTGATCAGCAGACTGTGTCATCTGTGAGACCAACGCTCGCGCCTGGGGGGCGGTTACGCAAATCGGGCGTTCGGCTACGCCCTGTCGGCGCGTCGCCTTGCTGCCGCGACACGCACCGGTGACGCATTTCAGCAGGCCCCGACCCTCCCCCGGCCTTCGGACGGAGGGGCCCCCAGACCAGGGGTGGCGGGCATCAGCAGGCCCCCACCCACTCCTCTGTGCCGTCCGAGAAGGTCTGGTGCTTCCAGATGGGGACCTCGTGCTTGAGGTCGTCGATGAGCTTGCGGGAGGCCTCGAAGGCCTCACCGCGGTGCGGGCAGGAGACGGCCACGATCACCGCGATGTCGCCCACGGCCAGGTCGCCCACGCGGTGCACGGCGGCCAGCGCGCGGACCGGGTGGTTGGCGACGACCTTCTCCGCGACCCGGCGCAGCTCCGCCTCGGCGGTGGGGTGGCAGGAGTAGCCCAGACGGTCGACGTCCGCGCCGCCGTCGTGGTTGCGCACGGTGCCCACGAAGAGCGTCGTGCCGCCGGAGGCGTCGTCCCCGACCGCCCGGAAGACCTCGTCGAGGGAGAGCGGGGTCTCCCGGATCGCGAGGAGCTTGATCGGATCGGCGGCGGCCTGCTCGCCGGGGTGGTCAATCGACGTCGGTGCCATGCGTCCATCGTGCCGTACGCGCGCGGGATCCCGGAATAGCGGTTTCGACCGGTCGTCGGCGGCCTGTGTAGGAGGGTCCTACAGGCCGCCGCACTCCGTCCTCCCCGGTCAGATCCCCCGCCGCTTCCGCATCTGCCGGACGAGCGCCGCCGTACCGAGCAGGGCCACCGTCGCACCGGCCGCGCCCGCCGCCGTGGCGTCCTTGCGGCCCAGCCGGCGGCCGGCGACCGTGTGACGGCCCTCGACCTCCTCCAGGAGCGCGGCGAGGACCTCCTCGTTCGTCCACTTCGGCCGCCAGCCGGCGTCGTGCAGGCGTCCGACACTGACCACCCACGGGTGCATCGTGTACGCGAGGTCGCCCGCCGGGGACGGGGTGAGCCCGATCCGGTGGAGCCGGGCCGCGGTGCCCAGGGCGACGGCGGAGGGCAGCTCCATGCGCCGGATCCCGGAGAGCTCCTCGACCTCCTCCTGCTCCAGCCAGCCCTCGCAGCCGACCGCGAACTCCCCTTCGACCTTCTCCAGGGCCGCGTACTCCAGGGCGCTGACCAGGTCCTCCACGTGGCAGAACTGCCAGGTGGGCCGGGAGCCGGCGACGACGAGCAGCCGGGGCGACTCGAAGTAGCGGGTCAGCGCCGTGTCCGTACCGCCGACGAGGACGGCCGGGCGGACCACGGTGACGTTGAGGCCGGGGTGCGCGCGGGGCGCCCGGCGGCCGAGGCGCTCGATCTCCAGCATGTCGCCCACGCCGGTGGCCTCCGCCGTGGCCCTGAGCTCGGCGTCCTCGGAGAGCGGGATGTCGTTGTCGGCCAGCGCGCCGTAGACCATCGCGGAGGTGCACAGCACCACCCGGTGGACCCCGGCGGCGGCCGCGGCGGTCAGCACGGTCTGCGTACCGCGCACGTTGTAGGCCGTTCGTGCGGCGGGGTCGGTCTCCAGGTCGAGATCGACGGCGAGGTGCACGACGACGTCCGCGCCGCGCAGCTTCTCGGCGATGGCCGGGTCGCGCACGTCGAGGATGTGCCACTGCGCCCCGGCGACCTCGCCCCGGCGCTCGTCGATGGCGACGACCTTCTTGATCTCGTCGGACGCGGCGAGGCGCCTGGTCAGCAGGTCACCGACGCCGGAAGCGGCACCGGTGACCGCGACGACGGGGCCGCGCGCGGCGGACCGGGTTGAGAGGTTTCGCGCTCCGCGAACCTGTGGATCTGGGGAACTCACCGGGCGTCTCCAGCGGTTGTCTTCAGTACGTACACGGATGACGCGTACGGACCAGGTGGCGTCCATCCTGCCGCAGGGCACGGCCCGGCGGAGCACCGAGCCCATTTCCGGCCCGGATGTCTACGCTGGTGGTGTGCGGGGCCTGTCTGGACAGGCCCTGGTCGGGCAGTCGCCGTCGGCAGGAGGCCGGCGGCCCTACGAGCCGAGGAAACCTGTGAGTGACACCCCATTCGGATTCGGCCTTCCGCCGGAGGAGCCGGAGAACGGCGACGAGGGCAAGAAGAAGGACCCCGCCGGAGGTGGCCAGGGGTCCGGCGGCCAGGGCGGCAACCCGTTCGGGGCGAACCCGTTCGGGGCGAACCCGTTCGGCTTCGGCGGGCTGCCCGGCATGGGCGGACCGGGCGGGGCGGACAATCCGTTCGCGGCGATGTTCGGCTCGCTGAACCCCAACGATCTCGGTGCGGCCTTCCAGCAGCTCGGCCAGATGCTGAGCTACGAGGGCGGTCCCGTGAACTGGGACATGGCCAAGCAGATCGCTCGCCAGGTGGTGGCCCAGGGCACCGCCGACGGCACCAAGGACGCCAGCGTGGGTCCGGCGGAGAAGGCCGCGGTCGAGGAGGCCGTGCGCCTCGCCGACCTGTGGCTGGACGGTGTGACCTCGCTGCCCTCGGGCGCGAGCACGGCGGTGGCGTGGAGCCGCGCGGAGTGGGTCGAGGCGACGCTGCCGGCGTGGCAGCAGCTCGTGGACCCGGTCGCCGAGCGGGTCGGCTCGGCGATGGGCGACGTCCTGCCGGAGGAGATGCAGGCCATGGCGGGCCCGCTGATCGGCATGATGCGCTCCATGGGCGGCGCCATGTTCGGCCAGCAGATCGGGCAGGCCGTCGGCGCGCTCGCCGGTGAGGTCGTCGGCTCGACCGATGTCGGCCTGCCGCTCGGGCCCGCGGGCCGGGCCGCGCTGCTGCCGCTGAACGTCGAGGCCTTCGGCAAGGACCTGGGCGTGCCCTCCGACGAGGTGCGGCTCTACCTGGCGCTGCGCGAGGCCGCCCACCAGCGTCTCTTCGCCCACGTGCCGTGGCTGCGGGCGCATCTGTTCGGCGCGGTCGAGGGGTACGCGCGGGGGATCAAGGTCGACACCTCGAAGCTTGAGGAGGCGGTGGGCCAGCTCGACCCGACGCACCCGGAGCAGCTTCAGGAGGCCCTCCAGCAGGGCATGTTCCAGCCGGAGGACACTCCGGAGCAGAAGGCGGCCCTGGCCCGGCTGGAGACGGCGCTGGCCCTGGTCGAGGGCTGGGTGGACGCGGTGGTCCACGAGGCCGCCAAGTCGCGCCTCACGTCGGCGGACGCGCTGCGCGAGACGCTGCGCCGGCGCCGGGCCTCGGGCGGTCCCGCCGAGCAGACCTTCGCCACGCTGATCGGTCTCGAGCTGCGGCCGCGGCGGCTGCGGGACGCGGCGCGCCTGTGGGCGTCGCTGACGGACGCGCGCGGGGTCGACGGCCGTGACGGTCTGTGGGAGCACCCGGACATGCTGCCGACGGCGACCGACCTGGACGACCCGGACGGCTTCGTGCACCGCGAGCACCTCGACTTCTCCGAGATCGACAAGATGCTCGGCGAGGCGGCCAAGGGCGACGCCCCGGAAGACGGGGACGGCAAGGAGTGACTCTGCACGACGACGCGGTCCTCGTCCTCAAGGGGTACGAGGACCAGCCGGAGCTGCGCGACCTGTATCTGGCGCACCTGGACGCGCATCCGGACGGCATGTACAAGCCCTGCGGGGCCGGGCACCTGACCTCCAGTGCGCTGGTGGTCGACCCGGCGCGCGGGCGGGTGCTGCTGACCCTGCACAAGAAGCTGGGCATGTGGCTGCAGATGGGCGGTCACTGCGAGGCGGGTGACGCGACGGTCGAGGCGGCCGCGCTGCGGGAGGCCACCGAGGAGTCCGGGATCACGGGCCTGACCCTGCTGCCGGGCGGCCCGGTGCGGCTGGACCGGCATCCGATTCCGGCGCCGTGCCACTGGCACCTTGACGTGCAGTACGCGGCGCTGGCCCCGGCCGGCGCGGTGGAGCAGATCAGCGAGGAGTCGCTGGACCTGCGCTGGTTCACGTACGAGGAGGTGGCGGGCGTGGCGGACACGTCGGTGGTCCGTCTCCTGGAGAGCACGCTGGCGCGGCTTCCGTAGGGCACGCGCGCGTGAGGGGCGGTCGGCGTGCCGACCGCCCCTCACGTCCGTCCGGTGCCTAGTTCCAGGCGTTGTTCTGGTTCTGGGCGTGGGAACCGTGCTGTCCGGCGCCGAACTGGGCGGCGATGCCCTGGCCGATGGCCGCGTTCTGCGGGGGCATGACCTCGCTGGGCTGGACGAGCGCGAAGCCCTGGCCGAGGAAGCTGAGTTCCCAGCCCTCGCCGGTGTTGCCGCGGCGGGTGCGGACGCTGGAGCTGTGCGTCTGCGCCTGCATCTGGACGCGCAGCCCGGTGGACCAGGCGACGATGGCGTCCGCGTCGACGCTCACGTACTTCTCGGGCGTGACCTGCATCATCAGCGGCTGCCCCGAGGTCATCAGGGCGACCCGGCCGCGGCCGGAGATGTTGAGCTGGTACTTGCCGGTGCCGGAGACGCCGTACTGGCTGTCGACGGCGATGACCTCGGTGTGGAGGGTCGAGTCGAGCGCCAGGACGTAGGCGCTGTCGACGGTCAGGCCCTCCTGCTCTACGTCCACGACGTGGACGTACTGGGCGAGGTTGGCGAAGTAGACCGTGCCCTGGCCGGAGCAGCGCATGAGGTCGAGGCCCTCACCGGTGCGGGCCTGGGCCCGGCGCTGGCTGGGGGTCTTGTACTCGCCGTCGAAGTCGACGAGTCCCTGGTACGCGACCATGGCGCCCTTGCGGGCCAGGATGTCGTCCTGCCCGGTGAGGGTGACCCGCAGGAGCTGCGGGTTCTGGATGACGTACCGCTCCTGGCTCTGCTGTTCGGCGTGGTTGAAAAGCGGGCTCTGCATGGTGTGTTCTCGCTCCCCCTCAGCCCCGGACCCGCAGGCGGTCGGTGCTGTCCTCGCTCGGCTGTACGACGACGATGCCCTGGCCCGAGAAGGCCATCTGGAATGCCTCGCCGCTGCCCCGCCCGATGAGGGAGGACGCCTTGAAGCTGCGCTTGCCCTTGACCTTGAGCGACGGCGACCAGGCGACGAGCGCGTCGGGGTCGACGTACGTCTCGTCGTCGCCGCGGCCGCAGTCGACGACGATCGGGGTGCCGCGCGAGGTCAGGGCGACCCAGCCGGTGCCGGCGATCTCGACGTTGAACAGGCCCTGGCCGGCGAACTTCGCGAGCCCCTTGACCCGCTCGACGCCCCACTGGAGGTGGGCGTCGAAGGCGAGCAGGTTGGTGCCGTTGACCGAGATCGAGTCGTTCTGGAGGTTGATCACGACGACGTCGGCGCCGTAGTCGGCGAGGTAGAGCAGCCCGTCGCCGGAGCACTTCATGATGGGCGCGCCCTCGCCGGTGACCCACTGCTGGGCGACCTGCCGGGCGGCGGGCGGGTTGGGCTCGTAGGTGATGTAGCCCTCGTAGGAGACCATCGAGCCGGTCCGGGCGTAGAGGTCCTGGCCGGAGGCCATGGCCACCTGGAGCATGGCGCGGCCGTGGTTCTCCATCCGGGCCGCGACGGGGGTCGGGGCGTAGCCCGCGAATTGCTGGTTCATGACTTCGGGCTCCCTCAGACCTCGTAGGGCTGGACGACGATGAAGTTGCCGGGGGCTCCCCGGAACTGGAGGTTCACGGTCTCTCCGCTGTGGCCGGGGTAGGCGTTGCGGCGGAGCCGCACCTGGCTGGAGAGGATGACCTGGGACGCGGACGACCACGCCACGACGGCGTTGCAGTCGGCGAAGGTGGTCGGCGTGACGGGAAGCACCACGGGCACGCCGTGGGTCTTCACGACGACGGTGCCGGTGCCCTGGAACTGCATGGTGAACAGGGCGCCGCCGGGGATGCCGTGGCCCTCGATGCGCCGCACCTCGTACTGCAGGGACTCGTCGAACGCGAGGACGTTCTCCGCGGAGACGCAGATGCCGTCGCCCTGGAGCTCGATCGGGTGCAGATGGGCCCCCTCCTCGGCGAGGAAGAGCTGGCCGCGGCCGGTGCAGCGCATCAGCTGCATCTCCTGGCCGGTGGCGTTGCCGACGATCCGGCCGGTGAAGCCGGCGCC
>NZ_LIPQ01000164.1 GCF_001418135.1 Streptomyces aureus | reverse complement strand
GGGCGTGCCCCCCGTCCGGGTACGTCCGTCCCAGCACGTCCGTCCAGGCGTGCCCCCGTCCGAGCACGTCCGTCCGGGCACGCCCCCGTTCGAGTAAGCCCGTCCCCGCACGTCCGACCACGCCATCGCACCCCTCAGGGAGTGACCACGTGCAGCCCCCTCACGCCCGAAGCGCCTCCGGGTGCCGCCGGTACACCCGGCTCGGCGCCCTCGCCGCCGCCGCGCTCGTCCTGCCCACCGTCGCCGCCGCCCCGGCGGTCTCCGCGCCCACGGCGGTCGCCGTCGCGGCCGACGCGCTGACCGTCCGGCCCGACCCCGGTTACCAGCAGCCCGCCTTCGAAGGGTGGGGCACCGCCCTCGCCTGGTTCGCGAACGTCACCGGCGGCTGGCCCGACGAGCGGCGCAACGCACTCGCGGACGCCCTCTACGGCGCGGACGGCCTCGGATTCACCGTCGCCCGCTACAACATCGGCGGCGGCGACAGCCCCGAGACCGTCCCCTACATGCGGGCCGGAGGCGCCGTACCCGGCTACTGGAACCGGCCGGGAGCCGAGTCCCCCGACTGGTGGGACCCGGACAACCCCGCCCACTGGAACGACGCGGCCGACGCCAACCAGCGCTGGTGGCTCTCCGCCGCCAAGGCCCGCGGTGCCGACACCTTCGAGGCCTTCTCCAACTCCGCCCCGTACTTCATGACCCGCAGCGGTCTCGTCTCCGGCGCGACCGATCCCCGGCAGGACAACCTCCGCGCCGACCAGTACGAGCGGTTCGCCGCCTACCTCGCCGGTTCCCTCCGGCGGGCCGCACAGGGCTCGGGCGTCACCTTCGACTCGATCTCCCCGGTCAACGAGCCGAACACCGACTACTGGCGGGCCGGCGGTCGCCAGGAGGGCTCCCACTGGGAACCCGCCTCGCAGGCCCGGATGATCAGCACGCTGCGCGCCGCACTCGACGCCCGGGGTGACACCACCCCGATCGCCGCCATGGACGAGACGAACCCTTCGACGGCCCGCGCGAACTGGGAGCAGTACGCACCCGCCGTCCGCGACTCGGTGGGCCGGATCAACACCCACACGTACGGGACGGGCGGGCGCACCGGAGTCCGCGACATCGCCAAGGGCGGGGCCACCCCGCTGTGGATGTCGGAGGTGGACCTCGGCGGCAGCGTGCCGCAGAGCTTCACCGACATGAGTCCGGGGCTCGACCTGGCCCGTCGTATCAACGACGACATCAGGGAACTGGAGCCCAGTGCCTGGGTGTTGTGGCAGGCCGTCGAGGACTACGAGAACATGACGCCGGGCCGGGAGAACTCCAACTGGGGCCTCATCCAGACCGACTTCACTCCCGCCGACGCGGCCACCGAACCGATCCGCAAGAACAAGAAGTACGGGGTGATGGCCCAGTACAGCCGGTTCGTCCGGCCCGGCGCCCGCGTCCTCGCCACCGACGACCCCGACACCCTCGCGGCGGTACGGCCCGGCGGGCAGGGGCTCGTCCTCGTCCACACCAACAGCAGCGGGACGGACCGCGAACTCACCCTCGACCTCGACGGTTTCGCCACCGTCGGCGGGACCGTCGAGCGATACACCACCGACGCGACCCGGGACGTCCAGCGCGGTACGGACCTCGCAACGGCGGGGAGGACGGTGAAGGCCACCGTCGGCGCCGGCTCCGTCACCACCTTCGTCATCCCGGGCGTCACGGGAGTCAACACCGCCGCCACGAGCGCGCCCGTCGGCGCGGCCCGGCAGATCCTCAACGACCACAGCGGAATGGCGCTCGCCGTCACCACCGTCGCGGGGCAGGACCTGCCGGTGCAGCGCACGTCGAACCCGGCGGACACCGCGCAGCAGTGGACCTTCACCAAGCTCTCGGCGACGGACTGGGGCAGCGCGGCCACGTACCGCGTGACCAACGCCAGGACGGGCAAGGCGCTCGCGGTGTCGTCCGGGACGCTCGGCTTCGCGGCCCCCGGAACCGGCGCCGAACAGCGGTGGATGCGTTCCACCACGGGCGACGGCCACGCCACGCTCGTCAACAGCGCGTCCGGCCTTCTCCTGGACGTCTTCGGTGCGGCGACGCACGACGGGGCCGAGGCGGGCGTCTACCGGCCGACGACCGGGGCCAACCAGTCCTGGACCTTCCGCCCGGCCGCGCCCGGGGCCTGGCGGGCGCCGGTGTTCCGGCACAGTTCCAAGTGCCTTGACGTGGTGGGCGCTTCGACGGCCGACGGCACGTCCGTCGTGCAGTACGGCTGCAACGGGGGAGCGAACCAGCAGTGGGCGCTCCGGCCCACCGCGACCGGCTACGTGAGCGTCGTCGCGCGACACAGCGGCAAGTGCCTGGACGTCAGCGGCGCTTCGACCGCCGACGGCGCCCAGGTGTTCCAGTACACCTGCAACGGTGGTCGGAACCAGGAGTGGGCGGTACGGCAGGCCGCCACCGGCCACGTCGCCCTCGTGGCGCGACACAGCGCCAAGTGCCTGGAGGTGGCGGGGTCTTCGAAGGCCGACGGGGCGGCCCTTCGGCAGTCCACCTGTACCGGTGGCACGAACCAGCAGCTGCGGTTCGGCTGACGGGCGGGGCGCGGCCGTGAACGCCGAAGGGGCGGCGTCCTCCGACATCCGGTCGGAGGGCGCCGCCCTCGGGCGGTCCGCATCAGAGGCTGCGGGCGGTGATGTCGCCGTAGGAGGTGGTGGCGCGGAGGGTCAGTGCGGTGGTGCCGGTGTTGGCGAGGGCGTTGTGGACGCGGCCGTAGGCGGTGCCGGCGTCGAGGGCGGCGGAGACGCCGCGGGCGGCGCCGACCGTGATGTCGCCCGCGGCGGTGCGCAGGACGACGGTGCCGCCCATGGCCTCGTCGATGCGGAGGTCGCCCTTCTGCGTGTTGATCTCGGCGGAGCCGCCCAGACGGCCGACGGTGATGTCACCGGCGAGCAGGGTGAGGTGGGCGCTCGCGGTCTCGTCGAGCTTGACCGGGCCCTGAGCGCTCTCGAAGACGACGTCGCCCAGGCGTCCGACGCCCCGGAGTTGGGCGGCGGCGCCCTTGGCCTCGACGCGGGAGCCGGCCGGGAGCTGGACGGTCACCTCGACCGATCCGTAGTCGCCGAGGATCTTGTTCTTCGCGGGAGCGCCGACGATCCGCAGGACACCGTCGGCGAACTGGACCGAGACCTGCCCGGCCGCCTTCACGTCGGCGCCCTTGGCGGCGTTCAGGGGCCGGACGTCGACGGTGACGTCCTCCCGGTCGGCGGCGATGAGCTGGATACGGCCGGCCGGGATGTCGAGGACGGCGGCGATGGCGGCGGTGGTGGCGAACTTCTGCATGATGCTGCTCCTTCGTCCTGGCGGGCCGCCCTTGCGGCGGCCCGCTGTTTCCGATGAATGAAAAGCTACGTTGCGTTCACGTGTCTGGCAACAGGATCGTTGCGTAGAATCCGCATCATTGCAGGTGAGAGTGGCAAATTCATTGCAATGGGCAGGTGCTTAACGCAACACGTCCACTCCCTTCCGTTGCAATGGAATGGTGGTGAACGCTATGGTGGGGTCCCCAAGGACCACGAAGGAGACCCGATGCCGGGAGGCAGGCTCACCCAGCAGGAACGCCAGCAGATCGCGCTGGGATTGGCGGACGGCCTCGCCTATGCCGAGATCGCCAGGCGTCTCGACCGTCCGACGTCGACGATCACGCGTGAGGTCATGAGGAACGGCGGCCCGACCGGCTACCGTTCCGACCTCGCCCACCGGGCCACCGAACACCGGGCCCGTCGCAAGCAGGCCACGTCCCGGGACCCGAAGGCGCCCGTGCGGGCCGACGGGCGCGACGCCGAAGCGGTGCGCGAGTTCGAGGAGGTCTTCACGACCGTCCTCATACAGTCGGGGACGCCCAAGATGATGGCCCGGGTGATGGCCTGTCTCTGCCTCACCGACTCGGGCAGCCTCACCGCGTCCGAGCTCGTCCAGCATCTCCAGGTCAGCCCGGCGTCCATCTCCAAGGCGATCGCGTTCCTCGACAGCCAGGGGCTCGTCCGTCGTGAGCGTGACGAGCGCCGTCGTGAGCGCTATGTCGTCGACGACGACATCTGGTACCAGTCGATGATGGCCAGCGCCCGCGCCGCTCTCCAGATCGTCGAGACCGCACGCCAGGGAGTGGGCGTCCTCGGTTCCGGCACGCCGGCCGGTGCCCGCCTCGAAGGCATCGCCCGCTTCCTCGAGTTCGTCTCCGAGAGCACCGCCCGAGCCGCGGAGCAGGCCCGCTCGATCCTCTCCACGAAGCCCGCGACGACGAAGCCGGAGGGGGTGACGCCCGAGGCGACGCCCCCGGACGGCGTCGCCTGAACCGGGGTGCGTGGATGCGGGCGTCCTGGATCCCCGGGGGATCAGGACGCCCGCCGTTGTGGAGTCCTACTCCTCCGTGGGGCCGAGGTCCGGCGTCGCGCGGAACGTGACCGTACGCGCCCGGTGACCGGCGTGGAGTTCGAGGACGACGAGCTCGTTCGTGCCGGAGCGCAGTACCGGGGCGGGGACGTACAGGGAACGCTGCGGCCCCCGGGACCAGTAGCGGCCCAGCGGGAAGCCGTTGATCCAGGCGTTGCCCTTGGTCCAGCCGTCCAGGTGGAGGAAGGTGTCGGCGGTCTCGTCCACGTCGAAGAGGGCCCGGTGGAAGGCCGGCCCGACGGGCGTCGCCGTGGTGGGGGCGAAGGGGATGCCGGCCGGGTCGGTCAGGGGGAGGGGGCGGTTGGTCCAGCCGGCGAGTTCGACCCCGTCCAGGAGGACCTGCCCGAGCAGGCCCTTGCGGTCGTGGATGCCCTGCCCGTAGTTCACCCGTCCCTGGTTCTCGACGAGGACGGTGAGGACGCTGCCCGCCCGCGGCACGGTGAACGCCAGTGCGTGCTCGTGCTGTTCGCGCTCCAGGACGCCCACGGGCTGCCCGTCGACGAACACCTGGGCACGGTCGCGTACCTGCTCGATCTCCAGGAGCGCCGGGCCCCTGACCGGCAGCGTCGTCTCGTAGAGGACGAAGCCGAAGTCCTGCTCCAGCTCCTCCATCGTGAGCGGGCGGCGCGACTCCACGGCCGACGGGGAGAGCGCGGCCGCGTGCGGCAGCAATGCGGCACTCTCCGTCAACGCGAGTGCGGGGAGAGTGAGTTTGCGGCCCGGAGCGGGTGCGGGCCCGCTCGGGACGGGGGCGTACTTGGCGATGACGTCACGGAAGGCCGTGTACTTCGCCGTCGGGTCGCCGGCCTCGTCGAGCGGGGAGTCGTAGTCGTAGGACGTGACGGTGGGGCGGTAGGTCCCCTTGTCGT
This sequence comes from Streptomyces aureus, assembly GCF_001418135.1. Lineage (GTDB taxonomy): Bacteria > Actinomycetota > Actinomycetes > Streptomycetales > Streptomycetaceae > Streptomyces > Streptomyces aureus_A. Next base: position 6,344 of record NZ_LIPQ01000164.1, on the reverse strand, counting down.
TGGCGCCGTTGGTGAAGCCGAAGTTGGTGCCGCCGTGGAACATGTAGAAGTTGACCGACGCGCCGCTGGCGAGCAGTTCGTCCAGCTCCCGGGCGGCCGCGTTCGGGTCCCTGACCACGTGGTGCGCCCCCCAGCGGTCGAACCAGCCGATCCAGAACTCCGATGTCATCAGCGGCCCTTCGGGACGCCGCGCGCGCAGGGCGGCCAGATGGTGGCCCGAGCGGCTGCCGAAGTTGACCGTGGCCAGGACCCCGGGCAGCGCGCCGCGCTCCAGGTCCACCGGCTGGTCGCAGGTGAACAGGGGGACGTCGACCCCGCAGCGGCGCAGGGAGTCCGCGAGGTGCTCCAGATAGGCGGTGTCGTCGCCGTAGGCGCCGTACTCGTTCTCCACCTGTACGGCGAGGATCGGGCCGCCCTGTGAGGCGAGGTACGGCCGGAGCGGGGTGAGCAGGCGGGTGAGGTAGTCGTCGACGGCCGCCAGGAACCGGGGATCGCGGGAGCGCAGCCGGATGTCCGGTTCGGCGAGCAGCCAGGACGGAAGCCCGCCGCCCTCCCACTCGGCGCAGATGTACGGGCCGGGCCTGAGCAGGACGTGCAGCCCCTCGGCGGCGGCGAGTTCGACGAAGCGCGGCAGGTCGAGGCCGCCGTCGAGGCGGAACGTGTCGGGACGCGGCTGGTGGAGGTTCCAGGGGACGTAGGTCTCGACGGTGTTGAGCCCCATGAGCCGGGCCTTGCGCAGGCGGTCGGCCCACTGTCCGGGGTGGACCCGGAAGTAGTGCAGCCCGCCGGACAGGAGCCGGAAGGGTCGGCCGTCGAGCAGGAAACCGGCCTTGTCTGTCTGGAGAACGGGCATGGGGTGGCGGCTCCTGTACTCGGGTGATTGCTGCTACAAGCATGTTTACGTAAACATGCCCACAGGGCAAGACCCACCGGTGCGGAGGCGCGTCGGCGGAGCGCTGGCCGACTCGTCGCGGTTCCCTTCGGACGGCCGGTGCGGGCGACTGCGCCCGGTGGCACCCGACCGCCGGAGTCGGAACCGTGCATGCCAGGCTGATCCCGTGATTCGGCCGGCGATCGTGAGCTCTCTGTGAGTCTCCCGTTCTCATCCTCCGGTCCAGCATCGCAAGACGGGCAGACGACCCCACGCGATGGCGTCCCCCGGCGCCTCGACGTGCTGAGGGACGCCGGTCTCGTTACGCTGCGCAAGGAGGGGCCGTGCCGGCCACCGGGCCCGACACCCCGGCCCGGCTCGTAGAAGAGGCCGAACGAAGCGAGAGGCCCTGATGACGATCCCACCGACTCCCATGGACACCGTCACTCTGGAACGGCGCATCGCCGCCCGCCCCGAGACCGTCTTCGGCTTCCTCACCGACCGGGAGAGGTGGCTGTCGTGGATGGGGGCCGACGGCTCGTTCTCCTTCGAGCCGGGCGGCTCGTACCGCACCCGGGTCACCGGGGAGAACGTCGCCTCCGGCCGCTTCATCACCGTCGACCCGCACCGGCGGATCGTCTTCAGCTGGGGCTGGGAGTCCGGTCCGCTGCCCGTCCCGCCGGGCTCCAGCACGATCGAGATCACCCTCGCACCCACCCCGGACGGCACCCTCCTCCGTATGATCCACAGCGGCCTGCCCTCCACGGAGGCCTGTGAGGCCCACGCGGAGAGCTGGCAGCACTACGTGGACCGGCTCGCGACCCGCGCCGAGGGCGGCGACCCGGGCCCGGACCCCTGGCTGCGGGACACGCCGGAGAGCGAGCGCAACCGTTCGGAGGGCTGAGCGCCCGACGGGGGTGCGGGGTCAGGCGCCCACCGGTACCGGCGTGCGGCCCGGGGCCGTGGTGCCGAGTTCGCGGACCAGTCGCAGGCCGAGTCCCAGGTACGCGGCGAGGTCCGCGCGCGGTGCCTTGCGGACGAGCTGGCGGATCGCCTGCATGGCCTCCCAGGCGGAGGTGTGCGCCAGGGACCCGCCCCAGGTCTCGCCGAGACCGTCCGCGAGGTACGCGCTGAACCCGAGCTGGGGGGCGCCCGCCCGGCGCCGCTCCTCCTCGTGCGCGTCCAGAGCCCGTACGAAGAATCGTTCCGCCTCCACGGGGGGAAGCGCGGAACGGATGATGCGCAGGTACGGCGCGACAAGCGACGCGACCTCGGGGCACTCCCCACCGGGAACGACCTGGTCGTGGAGGACGGGAGCGGCGACGTGTGCGCGTGTCTGAGTCATGCACCTATCGATACGTCATGTCATCGCAGGAACGTCCATGGCGCGCCCACGCGCGACACCGGTTCGCCCCACGGAGGCAGAGGAAGCCCGGTCCGGCACCTGAACAGACGCCGGGCCGGGCCCCAAGACGCGGACCCGCCCGCCGTCAGGCGCTGGTCAGGACGACGAGCTGCCTGGTCGCACGGGTCATCGCCACATAGCGGTCGACCGCTCCCTCGATGCCCACGCCGTACCTCTCCGGGTCGACGAGGACGACCAGGTCGAACTCCAGCCCCTTCGACAGGCTCGGCGTGAGCGACTGCACGCGGGGCCTCGGCCGGAACCGGGGATCGCCGATGACGCACGCGGTCCCGTCGGCGTTCGCGTCGAGCCACTCGTCGAGGATCGCGTCCAGTTCCGCCACCGAGTCGTGGACGACGGGGACACCGCTGCTGCGGACCGACGTCGGCACGTTCGCGTCCGGCAGCGCGGCCCGGATCGCCGGCTCGGCCTCCGCCATGACCTCTTCCGGCGTCCGGTAGTTGATGCTCAGCGACGCCACGGTGATCCGGTCGAGCCCGACCCGTTCGAGCCGCTCCTGCCACGACTCCGTGAAGCCCTGCCTCGCCTGCGCGCGGTCACCGACGATGGTGAAGCTGCGGGACGGACAGCGGAGCAGCAGCATCTGCCACTCGGCGTCCGTCAGTTCCTGTGCCTCGTCCACCACGATGTGCGCGAACGGGCCGGCCAGCAGGTCGGGCTCGACGCCGGGCAGCGCGGCCTCGTCGACCAGGCTGTCCTTGAGGTCCTGCCCCCGCAGCATCGTCACCGCCCCCTCGCCGTCGACGTCGGCGGCGAGCACGTCGGCGATGACATCGGCCATGCGCGCCCGTTCGGCGGCGACGGTGGCCTGCTGCCGGCGCCTGCGCCGCGCCGCCTCCGGGTCGCCGAGCCGCTGCCGCGCCGCGTCCAGGAGCGGCAGGTCGGACACCGTCCAGGCCTGCGCGTCCTCCCGCTGGAGCGTTCGGACCTCCTCGCGGTCGAGCCACGGGGCACACTTCCGCAGGTACGCGGGGACCGACCACAGGTCGCCGACCAGATCGGTCGCCTCAAGCAGCGGCCACGCCCCGTGGAGGGCCCCGGCCACCTCCTCGTCCTGCCGCAGCGCCCGGCGGAACTCGTCCTCCGGGACCTCGTCGCCGAGCTTGCCCAGGAGGATCGAGCCCAGCTCCTCCCAGATCTGCTCGCGCGCCTCGTTGTGCGGCGTCCCCGCCTCCGGCGCCTCGAACGCCTCGGCCCAGTCGCCGGCGGTCAGCCGGACGTCGGCCCAGTCGGTCGAGACCGTCATCCCGTGGGCGGGCGGCTCCTCGTAGAACCGGACGGCCGCCTCGATCGCCCGCACCATGCCGGCGGACGACTTCAGCCGCGCCACCTCGGAGTCCCGCTCGGTCGCCGCCTTGGCGCCCTCGGCGACGAGGTCCCGCACGGTGCAGGTCCGCACACCCTCCTCGCCGAGGCTGGGGAGGACGTCGGCGACGTACGCCAGGTACGGCTGGTGCGGGCCGACGAACAGGACGCCGCCGCGACGGTGCCCGAGGCGGGGGTCCGCGTACAGCAGGTGAGCGGAGCGGTGCAGCGCGACGACGGTCTTTCCCGTACCCGGTCCGCCGTCGACGACCAGGGTGCCGCGGGAGCCCGCCCGGATGATGGCGTCCTGGTCGGCCTGGATGGTGGCGAGCACGTCACGCATCCGGGGCGAACGGCTGCCGCCCAGGCTGGCGATGAACGCGGACTGGTCGTCGAGCGCCGCGTGCTCCTCAAGGCCGTCGGCGGTGAACACCTCGTCCCAGTAGTCCTTGATCCGGCCGCCGCTCCAGCGGTACCTGCGGCGGCTCGACAGCCCCATCGGGTTGGCGTGGGTCGCCGCGAAGAACGGCTCGGCCGCGGGCGAGCGCCAGTCGACGAGGAGACGACGGCCGGTGCTGTCGGTCAGGCCGAGACGCCCGATGTACACGGGCTCCGCGCCGTCGCCGCCGTTCACCCCCTCCGTACCTTCGGTGCCCTCCGCGGCGACGATGCGCCCGAGGCACAGGTCCAGGCCGAAGCGGCGCAGGGTGCGCAGGCGCCCGGTCAGCCGGTGGATCTCCGCGTCGCGGTCCATCGCCTCCCGGCCGGCGCCGCCGGGGGCCTTGCGCGTGGCGTCGAGCCGGTCGGACAGTTCGGCGATCGTCTCTTCGAGGCTCTTCGCGATGGCCGCGAAGTGCCGCTCGTCACCGGCGATCAGAGCCGGGTCGGCCTTGGGGGAGAGGCGGTCGGGAAGGTCGAAGGCACTGGTGCCGCGCGACTGGTCCACCGACGAAAGCACACGCACTGGGTGAGTCTCATTTCTGCAGGTCCGGGGCTGAGGAGAGTGATTCTGCGGTACGGCGGGGGCCTTGCCGCAAGCCCCCCAGTGCGGTATAAGTTGTAAGTGGCGAGAGGTGAGTACACCTTCTCGCCCTTCTTTTTGGCCGCCCCAGCCGCCGGTTTCAGGCGCCGCCGCCGCGGCCCCCGGTCACCCGTCGCTCCTCGACGACGAGGAGAGCGCCCCGCCGTGCCCCGCACACCCGGGCGCTCACCGCCCGCCGGACCGCCGCACTCCGGGCGTACGTCGAGCGCAGGGCCGACGAACTCCTCGGCGCCGCCGAGGAGAACGGCGGCGGTACCGACCTCCTCGGCGGGTTCGCCCTCCCCCCTCGGCACCCGCCCGCGCTGTTCCTCGCCCACGGCGCGCTCGCCCCGCTCGACCACTCCGGGCAGGCCGCCCGCCTCCTCGCCGAGCCCGCGCTCCTCAGGACGGCCGTCCCCGACTCCCGCGGTGCGTCACTGCCTAACGGGGGGAGACCCCGCCGTCGTAGACGTTGTCCGGGGTGATGACCGCCGTGATCGCCCGGGCGAGCAGCGTGGACGGCTCCTGGCCCCCCACCAGGGAGTCGGTGTTGATCATGAGGACCATGGTGGCCTTCTGCGAGGGCAGGTAGACCGTCACGGTCTCGTAGCCGGGGATGGAGCCGTTGTGCCCGATCCAGCCGTCGGCGTCGAAGATCCCGAGGCCGTAGCTCAAGCCGGGGAAGCCGGTCGGCAGCGTCTTGAGGCGCTGCGCCTGCGTCCCGGGGCTCAGCAGCTCGCCGGTGGCGAGGATCCTGGCCCAGCGGCGCAGGTCGTGCAGGTCCGAGATCATCGCGCCGGCGGCCCAGGCCCAGCTGGGGTTCCAGTCGGTGGCGTCCGCGGTCGCGCCGGTCAGCGTCTGGTCGGTGTAGCCGCGGGCGTGCGGCTCGGGGAACTCGGGGCCCTCGGGGAAGAGCGTGTGCCGCAGGTGGGCCGGGCGGAGCACCCGCCGCTCGATGAAGTCTTCGAGCCGCTGACCGGTGACCTTCTCGATGACGAGGCCGAGGAGGACGAGATTGCTGTTGGAGTACTGGAACTGTGCGCCGGGCTTGAAGGTGTTCTTGTGCTTGAAGCCGTACGCGAGCGACTCCTGCGGGGTGAAGAAGCGCTGCGGGTCGCTCAGCAGGTCGTGGACGAAGTCCGGGTCGGCGGTGTACGGGAAGAGGCCGCTGCGCATCTCGGCGAGGTGCCGCAAGGTGATCCGGGGGCCGTTCGGGACGCCGCGGACGTACTTGGCGATCGGGTCGTCGAGGCCGACGCGGCCCTCGTCGACGAGCTTGAGCAGCGCGGTGACCGTGAAGGTCTTGGTCTCGCTGCCGATCCGGACGAAGGTGTCGGTGAACATCGGCTCGCGGGTGACCTTGTCGGCGACCCCGGTGGCACGGACGTAGCTCCCCTTGCCGGGCATCCAGATCCCGACCACGACGCCCGGGATGCCGGCCTGCTTGCGGACGTCGGCGATCGTCTTGTCGAGCCGGGCGGTCAGCTCGGGCCCCAGCCCGCCGGTCGGACAGTCGTCGTCACCGTGCCGGTCGACGACGGCTGCGGCGTGGACGGCGGTGGCGGGAGTCGCCGCCATCGGCGCGAGGACGGAGGCCACGAGGACCGTCGCGGCGAACAGTCGGCGATAAGGGATGCGTCGCATGTCGGCAGACCTCTTCCAGGGTCACGGTCAGGGACGGCCACATCACCACCGCCACCCCGCACGCCGGCCCCCCGCCC
>NZ_LIPQ01000163.1 GCF_001418135.1 Streptomyces aureus | reverse complement strand
GGGCGTCGAGATCCGGGGCGAGGCGGAGCTCCTGGTCGGCCCGCACACGCTGGGCCCGCACTTCAGCGAGGAGGTGATCCGGATCCGTCCGCGCCGGATCCACAGCTGGGGTCTGGAGGATCCCCCGGGAGCGGAGTCCTGAGGTAGCGGGCGGCGTAGGAGCGCCAGGGCCGCCAGTCCTCCGTGGCCGGGACGCCCGCCGGGGGTACGTCGGGGTCGCCGAGGGCCCGCATCCGGATGAGGGCGGCGGCCTCGGCGGTCACTCCGGGGACGGCGCGGAGGGCGGCTTCGGCCTCGTCGCGGTCGGCGCCGGGGTCGAGGCGTACGGCTCCGTCGGCGAGCGCGCGGGCCAGCGGGCCGGCGACGGGGTGGCCGGTCAGGGCCCCGGGCTCCGGGAAGACATGGGTGAGGCTGCCGCAGCCGGTGGGCAGCGGGGTGCCGTGCGCCTCGACGACCCGGGCGGACTCCGCCGCGCCGAGCAGCGTCCGCAGCGCGAACTCCTCCGGCTCGGCCGTCCCCGGGGACCGTACGCCGGGCCGGGCGGCCACCTCGGCGGCGAGCCCGGGGGCCGCGCCGAGACGCTCGGCGACCGCGTACGGGTCGGCGTCCAGGTCGAAGAGGCGGCGCAGCCGGTGCACGGCGGTGGTCAGGTCGCGCAGCTCGGCGAGATGGATCCGTGCCTCCAGCCAGCGCCCGGCGGAGCGCTCGTCGACGGAGACGATCCCGGTGCCGTACGGGAGGCGGAGTGTGCGCCGGTAGGTGCGCGTGCCGGGGGCGCCGACGACCTCCTCCACGCGGGGCACGGCCTCGGCCGCGAGCAGGTCGAAGACCTCGCCGGCCGCGTACGGGCCCCGGTGGGCGAGCCGCAGCGGCACCCCGGCGGCGAGTGCGGTACGGGCTCCGGCGCCGCTGCCCGCCTCGGCGCGCAGCGCGCTGGGGGTGCGGGCGTAGACGGCGCGGATCGTCTCGTTGAACTGGCGGACGCTGGCGAAGCCTGCCGCGAAGGCGATCTCGGTCACCGGCAGCCCGGTGGTCTGGAGGAGCAGCCGCGCGGCGTGCGCCCGCTGGGCGCGGGCGAGCGCGACGGGTCCGGCGCCGAGCTCGGCGGTGAGCTGGCGCTGCACCTGCCGGGTGCTGTATCCGAGGCGTCCGGCCAGGCCGGGCACGCCTTCGCGGTCGACGACACCGTCGCCGATCATCCGCATCGCGCGCCCGACGACATCGGCCCGTACGTCCCAGGCGGCGGAGCCGGGCACGGCGTCCGGACGGCAGCGGCGGCAGGCCCGGAAGCCGTGGCCCTGGGCGGCGGCGGCCGTCGGGAAGAACGCGACGTTCTGCCGTTTCGGGGTGACCGCGGGGCAGCTGGGGCGGCAGTAGATGCCGGTGGTGCGGACGGCGAAGAAGAACTCTCCGTCGAACCGCGCGTCCCTGCTGCTAACCGCCTCGTAGCGGGTGTCGTCGTCCTTCACGTCTCCCAGTGTGCGACGGCCGACGACCCCCGGCTCGCGGTTTTCGGACACGGCGTTGCGGGAGCGGGGAGGGGCCGCCGGGCCGGCGTCCCCTCCCCCGTCTCCCGCACGCGCACCCGCTACCGGACGCGCCCGCGCTTCATCTCCATGGCGTGGCGGCCCTCGGCACCCTTGCGCTTCCAGTCCTTGAGGATCTCGTTGCGCACGCGGGCGTCGGTCTTGGCCACGATCCGCTGGTTCTCCCGGATGAGCTTGCGGTAGCTCTCCAGGCGGCGCACCGGCAGCGAACCGTCCTCGATCGCGGCGGCCACCGCGCAGCCGGGCTCCGACTCGTGTGCGCAGTCGTGGAAGCGGCAGTTCCCGGCCAGTTCCTCGATCTCCGAGAAGACCTGGCCGACGCCGGTCTCCGCGTCCCAGAGGCCGACTCCGCGCAGTCCGGGCGTGTCGATGAGGACTCCCCCGGTCGGGAGGACGAAGAGGTTACGGGTGGTGGTGGTGTGGCGGCCCTTGCCGTCGATGTCACGGGCGGCCTGGACGTCCATGACGTCCTCGCCGACGAGGGCGTTGGCGAGGGTCGACTTCCCGGCGCCGGAGACGCCGAGCAGCACGGTCGTACCGCCCGCGACCACCGCGGACAGCACGTCGAGCCCCTCCCCCGTGGTCGAGCTCAGGGGTACGACCTGGACGCCGGGGGCGACCGTCTCGACGTCCTCGACCAGGTAGGAGAGACCGACGGGGTCGGGCACGAGGTCCGCCTTGCTGAGGACGACGGTCGGCTGGGCGCCGGACTCCCAGGCCAGGGCGAGGAAGCGCTCGATGCGGCCGAGGTCGAGCTCGACGGCGAGCGAGACGGTGATCACGGCGTGGTCGACGTTGGCGGCGAGGATCTGCCCCTCGGACCGCTTGGACGAGGTGGACCGCGCGAAGGCCGTACGGCGCGGCAGGCACGCCCGTACGTAGCGGGGGTCGCCGGCGCCCTCGGGGTCGACGGCGGCCCAGTCGCCGGTGCAGATGACCCGGAGGGGGTCGTGCGGGGTCACGAACGCCGTGTCGGCGCGCACGATCCCGTCGGCGGTGGCGACGTCGCACTGACCGCGGTCGACCCGGATCACCCGGCCGGGGACGAGTCCCTGGGCGGCGTACGGAGCGAAGGCCTCGGCCCAGCCGGAGTCCCAGCCGTGGGCGTCGAGCGACGAAGAGGAGGAGGAAGAAGTGACGTGGGAAAGCGGGAAAGACAAGGGGGACCCTTCACAGGGGTGGCCCCGGCGCTGCGTGTCAGAACGATGAGGTCAGCCGGTGGCCACGGAGGTGGTGTGGATGAACTTCTGCGTGAGGGCAAGGCCCGTCGTGATGACAGCCATCGGTCACACCTCCTGTGTGTCTTTTCGCGTGTTCTCGTCACGATCGCACTGCCGCGATCTTGTACGGGAGACACCGTAGCCGGACCGGACCGGCGGGCGCCACGGAATTAATTCAGGCCGCCCTGGGCGCCTTTCCGGCCACCACGACGGCCACCAGGAGCGGGGTCGCGGGACCTCCCCGGCCGGTTCGGACAGCGCGTCCGATTCGTACAAGACCGGCCGGGAGCCCCGTGCCTACCGTGCTCCCATGAACACAACAGCGCCCCGCCTCGACCTCATCGGCGTCGTCGTCTCCGACATGGCCGCCTCGCTCGCCTTCTACCGCCGTCTCGGCCTGGAGATCCCGGACGGTGCCGAGTCCGCCCCGCACGTGGAGGCCGCGCTGCCCGGCGGACTGCGGATCGCCTGGGACACGGAGGACGTCGTGCGTTCCTTCGACCCCGGATGGCGGCGGCCCGAGGGCGGCAACCGGATCGAGCTCGCGTTCCGGTGCGCTGCGCCCGAGGCCGTGGACGCGGCGTACGACGAGCTGGTCGGCGCCGGGTACCGGGGGCATCTGAAGCCCTGGGATGCGGTCTGGGGGCAGCGTTACGCCGTGGTCCTCGACCCGGACGGCTCGGGCGTCTCGCTGTTCGCCGACGCAGCCCACTCCGCCGCGGCCGCCACGGAGGCCTCGGGCTCCGCGGATGCCACTGACGCCACGGACGCCACGTAGGCACCGAGGGTCATCCCTGCCAGCGCCCTCGTCTCACGGGCGAGATGGGCCTGGTCGACGCAGCCCGCCCGGACGGCCGCCTCGGCGTACGGCACGCCGGCCAGGACCAGGGCGAGGGCCCGCTGGAGGCGGAGGACGCGGGCGAGGGTCTTGGGGCCGTAGCCGAAGGCGTCCAGGGACCGCCGGTGCAGCTGCCGGGCGCCGATCCCGACCGCGTCGGCCGTCTCGGCGACCGCCCGGCCGGCCGCGAGGCGCGCCACGACGGCCCGGAGCAGCGGATCGGGCGCGGGGGCCCCGGCGGCCCGGAGCCGGACGAGGTCGTCCAGGGCGGCGGCCGGGTCGGGGGCCTCGCCGATCCGCTCGCCGAGCCGCCGCGCCTCGGCCTCGCCCCACAGCGCGCCGAGGGCGACGCGTCGGTCGCGGAGCTCATGGGCCGGGACGCCGAAGAAGCCGGGCGCGTCACCGGGGGCGAAGCGGATTCCCGCGTACCGTGCGGCGAACTCTCCCGGTACGTACGCGCGTGTGTCAGGTCCGGCGACGAGGAGGTGTCCGTCGGCCCAGATCAGGTCCATGCATCCGTCGGGCAGGACGGGCCGGACGGCGTCCGTGGCGGGGCCGGCGGTCCGGGTCCACAGGACGGCTCCGTCGAGCAGGGCGGGGCGCTCCTCGTACACACCTCGAACATAGCCCCGCCGGCCGGTCAGTCCTTCTCCCAGCCGGAGTGGAGGCGGGCCTTCACGTCGTCCGGGGGCAGGAACCGGGACCAGCGCTCGGGGAACTCGGACGGCATGTCCGGGTCGTCCTCGTCGACGTCCTCCGCCTCCGCGCGCACGCGTGCGACGAGTTCCGCCGCCTGGATGGCGCGGGCCCGCTCGTTGGCCTCGCGGGCGGCCGCCGTGGCCACGGAGGGCCAGACGCGGTCGATGGCAGCGTTCACCGCGGCGCCGACCAGGACGGCGAAGGCCGAGATGCCGATCCAGAGGAGGACGGCGATGGGGGCGGCGAGGGAGCCGTAGATCGTCGGTCCCTCGACCTGGCTGGTGAGGTAGATGCGCAGCAGGAAACTGCCGAGGACCCACATCCCGAGTGCCACGAGGGCGCCGGGGATGTCCTCGATCCAGGGCGATCTGACGGGCACGGACACGTGGTAGAGCGTGGTGAGGAAGGCGATGGAGAGCAGGATGACGGCCGGCCAGTAGAGGACGGCGACGACCTCGGTGCCCCAGGGGACGAGTTCGACGACCCGGTCGGGGCCGACGACCGCGAGGGGCAGCACGACCGCTCCGATGATCAGCGCCACGATGTAGAGCAGGAAGGCGAGGAGGCGGGTCTTCACGATGCCGCGGTGGCCGTCGAGCCCGTACATGACGGTGATCGTGTCGATGAAGACGTTCACCGCGCGTGAGCCGGACCAGAGGGCGATCGCGAAGCCGAGGGAGACCAGCTCGGGGCGTTTGCCCTGGGTCACGTCGTCCAGGAGTGGTTTCGCGATGTCGTGGACCCCGCGGTCGGAGAGGACCGTTCCGGCGGCGCGGAGGATGTTCTCCTCGATGCTCGCGACGGTGTCCGTGTTGGTCCAGTCGTCGGCGTAGCCGAGGAGGGCGATCAGGCCGAGGAGCAGCGGCGGCAGCGACAGCAGGGTGAAGAACGCCGCCTCGGCGGCGAGGCCGAGGATCCGGTACTCGATGCACGAGTTGACGGTGTCCTTGAGGAGCAGCCAGACCATCTTCCGCTTCGAGACGTTGCGGTAGAGGACGCGCGCGCGGTGGAGCCTGCTCCAGGGCCGCCGCTCGGGCCGTTCGGGTGTTTCGCTTGCTGCCTGCACCTGCTTACCGTATCGGCATGGCAGCGAGCACCCACACCGTGACCAACCAGGCTCCGCCCCTGGTCGGGTACGACGTCTTCATGACCGATCGCGTGCTGACGGAGGCGGTCGAACGGCACCTCGCGCCGGAGCTCCGGGCGGAGGTCCGCGAGGACCTCGTCGTGCTCGGGCAGGCGGCCGGTTCGGCCCAGGTCCGGGAATGGGGCGAACGGGCGAACGTCAACCCGCCGCGGCTGCGGACCCACGACCGGTACGGGCACCGGATCGACGAGGTCGACTTCGATCCGGCCTGGCACCGGCTCCTCGGCAAGTCGGTGGGGGCCGGTCTGACGGACGCGTGGGGCAGGCCGGGCGGTCATGTACGCCGGGCCGCCGGGTTCCTGGTGGTGTCACAGGCGGAGGCGGGGCACGGCTGCCCGCTGTCGATGACGCACGCCGCCGTGCCCGCGCTGCGCGCCGAGCCGGAGCTCGCCGAGGTGTGGGAGCCGGCCGCGACCTCGCACGTGTACGAGCGGGAGCTCCGCCCGGTCGCGGAGAAGCCGGGTGCCCTGCTCGGGATGGCGATGACGGAGAAGCAGGGCGGCAGCGACGTCCGGGCGAACACGACGGAGGCGCACCCGCTGGCGGCCGACGGGGAGTACGTCCTGACGGGGCACAAGTGGTTCTGTTCGGCACCGATGTCGGACGCCTTCCTGGTCCTCGCGCAGGCGCCGGCGGGGCTCACCTGTTTCCTGGTGCCGCGGGTGCTCGCGGACGGTTCGCGCAACGCGTTCGCGATCCAGCGTCTGAAGGACAAGCTGGGCAACCGTTCGAACGCCTCCGCCGAGGTGGAGTTCGACGGGACGACCTGGGCGCGCCGGGTCGGCGAGGAGGGGCGCGGGCTCCGCACGATCATGGGCATGGTGGCGGCGACCCGGCTCGACTGCGTCCTGGGTTCGGCGGCGCTGATGCGGCAGGCGGTGGCGCAGGCCGTGCACCACTGCGCGTACCGCGAGGCCTTCGGCGGGCCGCTGGTCGAGAAGCCGCTGATGCGGAACGTACTCGCGGATCTGGCCTTGGAGTCGGAGGCGGCGACGGTCCTGGGCATGCGTCTCGCGGCGGCCCACGACGCCGCCGGCACCGCTGGCGGCGTCGACGCCGAGCGGGAGCGGGCCCTGCTGCGCATCGCCGTTCCGGCGGCGAAGTACTGGGTCACGAAGCGGTGCACGCCGATGGTGGCGGAGGCGCTGGAGTGCCTGGGCGGCAACGGGTACGTGGAGGAGTCCGGGATGCCCCGGCTGCTGCGGGAGTCGCCGCTGAACTCGGTCTGGGAGGGCTCGGGGAACGTCCAGGCGCTCGACGTGGTCCGGGCGCTGCGGACGGAGCCCGCCGCGCTGGACGCGTTCCTGCGGGAGGTCGGGGCGGCGCGGGGCGCGGACCACCGGCTCGACCGGGCGATCCGGGGGCTGCTCGTCGAGCTGGCGGACCTGGACGGAATCGAGGCGCGGGCGCGGCGGCTCGCGGAGCGGCTCGCGCTGGTCCTCCAGGGGGCGCTGCTGGTGCGGTGGGCACCGCCGGAGGTCGCGGACGCGTTCTGCGCGGCCCGGCTGGGCGGGGACGGGGGCGCGGCGTTCGGGACGCTGCCGCACACGCTGGACCTGCGGGCGCTCGTGGAGCGGGCACGGGTGGAGGTCTGAGGCGACCGGCGTACACCCGGGGGAAGTTGGCCGCGCGTACCAGGGGTGGACCGCAGGGGTCGGCACGCGCGGAAAAGCGGGGGTGGTGCTGCGCCGACACGGCACCACCCGCCGCTCGCACCAGCTTCACCCGGAGGGCCGGTCGGCGACCAGAGTTGCAAAGGGTTGCAGGATTACCCGAACCGGGCCTCGCCGGACGGTTCCGAACGGCACGATGGGCACCGACACTCCGGACATCTGCCCCGTGCAGAACCGATACAGCACCCCGGGTGGCTGGGAGAGACCGATGAATAACACGCAGCTCGACATGAAGCGCCTCGCCGCCATGGACGCCGCCCAGGCCACCCGGCTGCTCCACCGGGTCCGCGAGGAGACGCTCGCCGGCCGTACGCCGCCGATCGCGCCCCGCGCGGTGATCGACGCGTCCTGGCAGCGGATGGCCCGGCTGGGGCTCGACCCCGACCAGGGTACGAGCAGTGTGCTGCTCCAGCGCGACGAGCTGGAGGAGCGGCGCAGAACCACGCTCCTCTCCGAGGTCATGCAGACGCTCAGCGGCGGCCTCGCCGGCATCGCCGACACCTCCCTCCAGATCATGGTGGTCACCGACGAGCACGGCCGGGTGCTGTGGCGGCAGGGGAACCCGGCGGTGATGCGGCAGGCGAACGGCATCTGCCTGGAGGAGGGCGCGGCCTGGACCGAGCACACCACGGGGACGAACGCGGTCGGAACCGCCCTCGCCATGGGCCGGGCGGTCCAGGTGCACTCGGCCGAGCACTACGTCCAGGCACTCCACAACTGGACCTGCGCCGCCGCGCCCGTGCACGACCCGCGCGACCGGCGGCTCCTCGGCATCGTGGACGTGAGCGGTCCCGCGTCCAGCTTCCATCCGGCGATGCTGGCCCTGGTCGGTTCGGTGGCCCAGCTCGCCGAGGCGGAGATGCGTGAGCGGCACCGCGGCTCGGTCGAACGGCTGCGGGCGGTGGCCGCGCCGATCCTGTGCCGGGTGGGCGGCCGGGCCGTCGCGGTGGACACCCACGGCTGGACGGCGGCCGTGACCGGGCTCGCGCCGGTGGACCGGATCGCGCTGCCGAAGTCCTTCCGGGCCGGCCGGATGTGGCTGCCCTCGCTCGGCGTGTGCGCGGTGGAGCCGCTGCCGGGCGGCTGGCTGCTGCGGGTCGAGGAGGAGACGCCGGCGGAGGAGCCGGGCACGGCGGCGGCGAGCCGGGTGGTCCTGGATCTGAGCAGGCCGCGCCGCTGGACGGTGTCCGTCTCGGGTGCGGCGGGCAGCTGGCAGCAGGAGCTGAGCCCCCGGCACGCCGAGCTCCTCTACGTCCTGGCGCTGCACCGGGACGGCCGGACGGCTGCGGAGCTGGCGGACGACGTGTTCGGGGACCGTACGCGGACGGTGACCGTACGGGCGGAGATGTCCCGGGTACGCCGGAACCTGGCCGGAGTCCTGGCGCACCGCCCGTACCGCTTCAGCGAGGAGGTCGCGGTGGAGGTCCTCCGCCCGGAACGCCCTGCGGACCTGCTGCCCCACTCCCTGGCTCCGGCGGTACGGGCCCCGCGGGCGGGCACGAACGCGTAGCGCGCGGGGCCGGCGGGCACGAACGCGTAGCGCCGAGGGCGCGCGGGACGCGCAGGGCACTCGGTCGCGCACGGCGCCCGGGACGCGCAGGGCACTCGGTCGCGCACGGCGCCGTCACGGCCACGACTGTCCAGCATGCGGACACCCCGGACCATCGGCCCCACCGTCCGGCCCCCCGTTCGCCCCGCCGGACGGGGTCGTGATGCGATGAACCCATGCGCATCACTCTCACCACCTGGTCCCTCGAGCAGACCTCACCGTCCGATCTCCGCCCCTCCCCCGCCCCGGAGGGGGACGACATCACGATCGCGCGGGCCGCGGTCCCGTCGCCGGAGTACAGCCGCTTCCTCTATACGGCGGTCGGCGGCGACATCCGCTGGAACGACCGGCTGTCGCTGACGTACAAGCAGTGGCAGGAGATCGTCGAGAAGCCGGGTGCCGAGATCTGGGTGGCGTACGACAAGGGGACGCCGGCCGGGTACGTGGAGCTGGACCCGCAGGACGACGGCGTCGTGGAGATCGTCTACTTCGGCCTGATCCCGGCCTTCCGGGGGCGCCGGATCGGCGGTCACCTGCTGTCGTACGGGGTGGCGCGGGCGTGGGACCTGGCCGAGCGCTGGCCCGGGCGGGAGGCGACGAAGCGCGTCTGGCTGCACACCTGCTCGCTCGACGGCCCGCACGCGATGGCCAACTACGAGCGCCGCGGCTTCCGGCTCTTCGACACCAAGGTGGAGGAGGTCGACGAGACCGAGACCCCGGGCCCGTGGCCGGGCGCCCACGCCTGACCCCGCCGTTCGCGCCACGGGGTGCGCCCCACCGGGTGCGCGCCGGTGGCCGCCCCCGCCCGGTGCCTCGTACCGGCAGCCCGTGAAGGGGCCCTGATCAGGGCCCCTTTCGCGTGACCCACACCACACCATCTCATGAAACGAGACGACTACGTCCGCATTCTGGACGATGCTGGACTGGGTCCAAAGTCCCGTGACACGCTTCCGTCATGTCTGGAACTGGAATTGCCTTGGTGAGTCGGCGGCACGTCGACCTAGGCCGCATGTCCAGCGCCATCTGTCCGGCGCGCTGAGAGAACCAGCACCGCCGCGATCACTTTTCAGCACGACTCTGCCCGACCCTGCTGCGCACTGACGCGCCACCCTCCGACCTGAGCGCCAGTGTGCAGGTCAGAGCCGCCCTCTCGCAGTCCCGAAGGACAAGACGCCATGGCCGCCACCCCGGAAAACCCCACTCCCGCCGCCGCACGCCGCAAGACCGGGCGCCACCGTGGCGAGGGTCAGTGGGCCGTGGGGCACTTCACCCCCCTGAACGGCAATGAGCAGTTCAAGAAGGACGACGACGGTCTCAACGTACGGACACGTATTGAGACGGTCTACTCGAAGCGCGGATTCGACTCCATCGACCCCAACGACCTGCGCGGACGTATGCGCTGGTGGGGCCTCTACACCCAGCGCAAGCAGGGTCTGGACGGCACCAAGACGGGTGTCCTGGAGCCGGAGGAGCTGGACGACGAGTACTTCATGCTCCGCGTCCGCATCGACGGCGGCCGGCTGACCACCGAGCAGCTCCGGGTCATCGGCGAGATCTCCGAGGAGTTCGCCCGAGGCACCGCCGACATCACGGACCGGCAGAACGTCCAGTACCACTGGATCCGCATCGAGGACGTCCCCGAGATCTGGAACCGCCTGGAGGCGGTCGGCCTGTCCACCACCGAGGCCTGCGGCGACACCCCGCGTGTCATCCTCGGCTCCCCGGTGGCCGGCATCGCGGCCGACGAGATCATCGACGGCACGCCCGCGATCGACGAGATCTACCGTCGGATCGTCGGCAACAAGGACTTCTCCAACCTGCCCCGCAAGTTCAAGTCCGCGATCTCCGGCTCGCCGCTGCTCGACGTGGCGCACGAGATCAACGACATCGCCTTCGTCGGCGTGAACCACCCGGAGCACGGCCCCGGCTTCGACGTCTGGGTCGGCGGCGGCCTCTCCACCAACCCCAAGCTGGGCGTCCGCCTCGGCACCTGGGTCTCCCTCGACGAGGTCCCGGACGTCTACGAGGGCGTCATCTCGATCTTCCGCGACTACGGCTACCGCCGGCTGCGCAACCGCGCCCGGCTGAAGTTCCTCGTCGCCGACTGGGGCCCGGAGAAGTTCCGCCAGGTCCTGGAGGACGAGTACCTCCAGCGCAAGCTGACCGACGGACCCGCCCCCGAGCAGCCCGCCGGCCGCTGGCGCGACCACGTCGGTGTGCACCGCCAGCAGGACGGCAAGTTCTACGTGGGCTTCGCGCCGCGCGTCGGACGGGTCGACGGCGCCACCCTGACGAAGATCGCCGCGGTCGCCGAGGCACACGGCTCCGGCCGGGTCCGCACCACCGCCGAGCAGAAGATGCTCGTCCTCGACATCGAGGAGGCGCAGGTCGACTCGATCGTCGCCGCCCTGGAGGCCCTCGACCTGCGGGTCACCCCCTCGCCGTTCCGGCGCGGCACGATGGCCTGCACCGGCATCGAGTTCTGCAAGCTCGCGATCGTCGAGACCAAGGCCCGCGGCGCCTCGCTCATCGACGAACTGGAGCGCCGCGTCCCGGAGTTCGACGAGCCGCTGACGATCAACATCAACGGCTGCCCGAACGCCTGCGCCCGCATCCAGGTCGCGGACATCGGCCTCAAGGGCCAGCTGGTCCTGGACGACGACGGCAACCGGGTCGAGGGCTACCAGGTGCACCTGGGCGGCGCGCTCGGCCTGGAGGCCGGCTTCGGCCGCAAGGTCCGCGGCCTCAAGGTCACCGCGGCCGAGCTCCCCGACTACGTGGAGCGGGTCCTCAAGCGCTTCCAGGCGGAGCGCGAGACCGGCGAGCGCTTCGCGACCTGGGCGGCCCGCGCCTCGGAAGAGGCGCTGTCATGAGCGAGCGTGCCGCACCGTTCCACTGCCCCTACTGCGGCGACGAGGACCTGCGTCCCAACGAGCAGGGTCACGGCGCCTGGGAATGCGCCGCGTGCAGCCGAGCCTTCCAGTTGAAGTTCCTGGGGCTGCTCGCCCCCGGGACTTCGGGCAACACCCCTGGAGGGAAAGAGATATGACGCTCACTCAGGACGCCACCACGGCCGACCTCAAGGCACTCGCCGAACAGGCCGGCCGTGACCTGGAGGACGCCTCCGCCCTGGAGATCCTCCGCTGGGCCGTGGACACCTTCGGCGAGGGCTTCTGCGTGACCTCCTCCATGGAGGACGCGGTCGTCGCCCATCTCGCCTCGCGCGTCCGGCCCGGCGTGGACGTCGTCTTCCTCGACACCGGCTACCACTTCGAGGAGACCATCGGCACCCGTGACGCCGTGGACGCCGTCATGGACGTCCACGTCATCACCCTGACCCCGCGTCAGACGGTCGCCGAGCAGGACGCCGAGTACGGCGCGAAGCTCCACGACCGCGACCCCGACCTGTGCTGCGCGCTGCGCAAGGTCAAGCCCCTCGAAGAGGGCCTGACCCGGTACAGCGCGTGGGCGACGGGGCTGCGCCGCGACGAGTCCCCGACCCGGGCGAACACCCCGGTCGTCGGCTGGGACGAGAAGCGGCGGAAGGTCAAGGTCTCCCCCATCGCCCGCTGGACGCAGGACGACGTCGACGCGTACGTCACGGAGCACGGCGTCCTCACCAACCCGCTCCTGATGGACGGTTACGCCTCCGTCGGCTGCGCCCCCTGCACCCGCCGCGTCCTCGACGGCGAGGACGCCCGCGCCGGACGCTGGGCCGGCCGCGGCAAGACCGAATGCGGGCTGCACGGATGACGGACACTCAGGAAGTTCAGGAGAAGCACGTGACGGGTGCCACCATCTGGCTCACCGGCCTGCCGAGCGCCGGCAAGACCACCATCGCGTACGAACTGGCCGGCCGGCTCCGCGAGGAGGGCCACCGGGTCGAGGTGCTCGACGGCGACGAGATCCGCGAGTTCCTCTCCGCGGGCCTCGGCTTCAGCCGCGAGGACCGGCACACCAACGTGCAGCGGATCGGGTTCGTCGCGGAGCTGCTCGCCTCCAACGGAGTGAAGGCCCTCGTCCCCGTCATCGCCCCGTACGAGGACAGCCGCGAGGCGGTCCGCAAGCGCCACGCGTCCGAAGGCACCCCCTACGTCGAGGTGCACGTCGCCACCCCGGTGGACGTCTGCTCCGTACGCGACGTGAAGGGGCTCTACGCCAAGCAGGCCGCGGGCGAGATCAGCGGTCTCACCGGCGTCGACGACCCGTACGACGAGCCGCGCAACCCGGATCTGCGGATCGAGTCCCACACCCAGACCGTGCAGGAGTCCGCGGCGCAGCTCCACGCGCTGCTCACCGAGAGGGGTCTGCTGTGACCACCGTCGCCCATGTTCACGACAGCACCGACAACCCGTTCGCGCTGTCGCACCTCGACTCCCTGGAGTCCGAGGCCGTCCACATCTTCCGTGAGGTGGCGGGCGAGTTCGAGCGGCCGGTGATCCTCTTCTCCGGCGGCAAGGACTCCATCGTCATGCTGCACCTGGCGCTGAAGGCCTTCGCCCCCGCGGCGATCCCCTTCACGCTGCTGCACGTCGACACCGGGCACAACTTCCCCGAGGTCCTGGAGTACCGCGACCGCACCGTCGCCAAGCACGGTCTGCGGCTGCACGTCGCCTCCGTGCAGGAGTACATCGACGCCGGCAAGCTGCGCGAGCGCCCCGACGGCACCCGCAACCCGCTGCAGACCGTCCCGCTCACCGAGGCGATCCAGCAGCACCGCTTCGACGCCGTCTTCGGCGGCGGCCGCCGCGACGAGGAGAAGGCCCGCGCCAAGGAGCGGGTGTTCTCGCTGCGCGACGAGTTCTCGCAGTGGGACCCGCGCCGTCAGCGCCCCGAGCTGTGGCAGCTCTACAACGGCCGGCACGCCCCCGGCGAGCACGTCCGTGTCTTCCCGCTGTCCAACTGGACCGAGCTGGACGTCTGGCAGTACATCCAGCGCGAGAAGATCGAGCTCCCGGAGATCTACTTCGCCCACGAGCGCGAGGTGTTCGCCCGCAGCGGGATGTGGCTGACGGCCGGCGACTGGGGCGGCCCGAAGGAGTCCGAGACCACGCAGACGCGGCTGATCCGCTACCGCACCGTCGGCGACATGTCCTGCACCGGCGCCGTCGACTCCGACGCCACCACGCTGGACGCCGTCATCGCCGAGATCGCCGCCTCCCGGCTCACCGAGCGGGGCGCGACCCGCGCCGACGACAAGATGTCCGAGGCCGCGATGGAAGACCGCAAGCGCGAAGGGTACTTCTAATGAGCACGTCCACCGAGCAGCTGACCGAGCAGCTGGCGGCCACCACCCTGCTGCGCTTCGCCACCGCCGGCTCCGTCGACGACGGCAAGTCCACCCTGGTGGGCCGGCTCCTCCACGACTCCAAGTCGGTCCTGGTCGACCAGCTGGAGGCCGTGGAGCACGCCTCGCGCTCCCGTGGCCAGGAGGCCCCCGACCTGGCGCTCCTCACCGACGGACTGCGGGCCGAACGCGAGCAGGGCATCACCATCGACGTGGCCTACCGCTACTTCGCGACGCCCCGCCGCCGCTTCATCCTCGCCGACACCCCCGGGCACGTGCAGTACACCCGGAACATGGTGACCGGCGCCTCCACCGCCGAGCTCGCCGTGGTCCTCGTCGACGCCCGCAACGGCGTGGTCGAGCAGACCCGCCGGCACGCCGCCGTCGCCGCGCTGCTCCGCGTCCCGCACGTTGTCCTGGCCGTGAACAAGATGGACCTGGTCGAGTACCAGGAGCCCGTCTTCGCCGCGATCGCCGAGGAGTTCACCACGTACGCCTCCGAGCTCGGCGTCCCGGAGATCACCGCGATCCCGATCTCCGCGCTGGCCGGCGACAACGTCGTGGAGCCGTCCGCGAACATGGACTGGTACGGCGGTCCGACGGTCCTGGAGCACCTGGAGACCGTCCCGGTCAGCCACGACCTGACGGCCTGCCACGCGCGGTTCCCCGTGCAGTACGTGATCCGCCCGCAGACCGCCGAGCACCCCGACTACCGGGGCTACGCCGGTCAGATCGCGGCCGGTGCCTTCCGGGTCGGCGAGGAGATCACCGTCCTGCCCTCGGGAAAGACCTCCACGATCACCGGGATCGACGCGCTCGGCGAGGCCGTGGACATCGCCTGGGCCCCGCAGTCGGTCACCATCCGGCTCGCCGACGACATCGACATCTCGCGCGGCGACCTGCTCGCCCCGAGCGGTGACGCCCCGGCGACCACGCAGGACATCGAGGCGACCGTCTGCCACGTGGCGGACCGGGCGCTCGCCGTCGGCGCGCGGGTGCTGCTGAAGCACACCACCCGCACGGTCAAGGCGATCGTCAAGGAGATCCCCTCGCGGCTGACCCTGGACGACCTCTCGCAGCACCCGAACCCGGGGCAGCTGGTCGCCAACGACATCGGCCGGGTCGTGGTGCGCACCGCGGAGCCGCTCGCGCTCGACGCGTACGCCGACTCGCGCCGCACCGGTTCGTTCCTGCTGATCGACCCGGCGGACGGCACCACGCTCGCGGCGGGCATGGCGGGCGAGTCCTTCGCCACCGCCAAGGCCGTCTCGGTCGTCGAGGACGAGGAAGGATGGGACTTCTGACATGAGCGAGAACGTCTACGCCACCTTCGCGAAGGAGGGCGGCCGGGTGGGCTCCGGCGCCCTCGGGGCGGGCATGGGAGGCGTCGCGCGATGTGCGTGCTGACCTCGACGCGCCGCATGCGCGGCGCGACCCCGCTCCACCCGCTCCACCCCGAACGACATAGACGCAGACTTCGAAAACGCTGAATCGAGGGGAAAACCTCCCGTGCCTGCCACCACCCGTACCACCCTGCGCCGCGGCCTCGCCGCCGCCGCCGCTCTGCCGCTGCTGATCGGCGCGCTCGCCTCCTGCGGCTACGGCTCCGACGCCAAGACCGACGAGAAGAAGGTGGCCGCCGAGGGCAAGAAGCTCTCCGCCGACACCGTACGGCTCGGGTACTTCCCCAACCTCACGCACGCCACCGCGCTGATCGGCGTCCAGGACGGCCTCATCCAGAAGGAGCTGGGCGGCACCGTACTGAAGCCGCAGACCTTCAACGCCGGCCCGTCCGAGATCGAGGCGCTCAACGGCGGCTCTCTCGACATCGGCTTCATCGGCCCGTCGCCGTCCATCAACGCGTACGTCAAGTCCAAGGGCAAGAACCTGCGGATCATCTCCGGCTCCGCCTCCGGCGGCGTCAAGCTGGTCGTGAACCCGGACAAGATCAAGACCCTGGACGACATCAAGGGCAAGCGGATCGCCACCCCTCAGAAGGGGAACACGCAGGACGTGGCGCTCCTCAACTGGATCGCCGAGAAGGGCTGGAAGGTCGACCCGGAGTCCGGCAAGGGTGACGTCTCCGTCGTCCGCACGGACAACAAGGTCACCCCGGACGCCTTCAAGTCCGGCTCCATCGACGGCGCCTGGGTCCCCGAGCCGACCGCCTCCAAGCTGGTCTCCCAGGGCGGCTCCGTCCTCCTGGACGAGACCACCCTGTGGCCCGACAAGAAGTTCGTCATCACGAACATCATCGTGTCGCAGAAGTTCCTGACGGAGCACCCGGACGTGGTCGAGGCCGTGCTGACGGGCACGGTGAAGACCAACGAGTGGATCAACGCCAACCCGGACAAGGCGAAGGCCTCGGCCAACGCGGCGCTGAAGGCCCACGGCGGCAAGGCGCTGGACGCCAAGGTCATCGACCCGGCGTGGCCGAGCATCGCGATCACCGACGACCCGCTGGCCTCGACGCTGAAGACCCAGTCCGAGTGGGCGGTCAAGGCCCAGCTGATCAAGCAGCCCGAGCTGGCCGGCATCTACGACCTGAAGCTCCTCAACAAGGTGCTGAAGGCCGCCGGCAAGCCCGAGGTCTCCGACGCCGGTCTCGGCGTCAAGTAACCGCCGAGCCGACGAAACAGACCGCGAATCCGTAACCCCAGGAGGTGACGACCATGGCCACGACGTTCGCCAAGGCTGCCGAGGGCACCGTAGCGGAGCAGACGCACGCCGCCCGGATCGAGCACGTCTCGAAGTCCTTCTCCGGCCCGGCCGGTACCCAGCTCGTCCTGGACGACGTCAGTCTCGACGTCGCGCCCGGCGAGTTCGTCACCATCCTGGGGGCCTCGGGGTGCGGCAAGTCCACCCTGCTGAACCTGGTCGCGGGACTCGACCGGCCGACCCAGGGGTCCATCGAGACCCCGGGCGGCCGGCCGGCCCTGATGTTCCAGGAGCACGCCCTCTTCCCGTGGCTGACCGCGGGCAAGAACATCGAACTGGCCCTGCGGCTGCGCGGGGTGTCTAAGGCCGAGCGCAGGCCGGAGGCCGAGCGGCTGCTCGAACTGGTCCGGCTCGGCGGCGCGTACGGAAAGCGGGTGCACGAGCTGTCCGGCGGTATGCGGCAGCGCGTGGCCCTCGCCCGGGCGCTGGCCCAGGACAGCCAGCTGCTGCTGATGGACGAGCCGTTCGCGGCCCTGGACGCCATCACCCGTGACGTGCTGCACGGCGAGCTCACCCGTATCTGGGAGGAGACCAACCTCTCGGTCCTGTTCGTCACCCACAACGTGCGCGAGGCCGTGCGCCTCGCGCAGCGGGTCGTCCTCCTCTCCTCCCGCCCCGGCCGGGTCGCGAAGGAATGGACCGTGGGCATCCAGCAGCCGCGCCGCATCGAGGACGCGGACGTGGCCGAGCTGTCCCTTGAGATCACTGAACACCTGCGTGGGGAGATCCGCCGCCATGGCCAGCACTGACACCGCCGCGACGGTCAAGAAGGACGACCTCGCCGGTCTGGAGGCCGGACTCGACGCCCTGGACGCGGTCGAGATCCGCCGCACCCCGGTCCGGGAGGTCCTCCTCAAGAAGGTCTTCCCGCCCACCCTTGCCGTCGTCCTGGTCCTCGCCGTCTGGCAGATCCTCGTCTCCGCGAAGATCACCGAGGAGACCAAACTGCCCGCGCCGTCCGCGGTGTGGGACGGCCTGACCGACATGTGGCTGCAGGGCACCCTGCTGGAGGTCGTCTGGACCAGCGTGTCCCGGGGTCTGGCCGGCTTCCTGCTGGCCCTCGCCATCGGCACCCCGCTGGGTCTGCTGGTCGCCCGTGTGAAGTTCGTGCGCGCGGCGATCGGCCCGATCCTGTCGGGTCTGCAGTCGCTGCCCTCGGTGGCGTGGGTGCCGCCGGCCGTGCTCTGGTTCGGCCTGAACGACGCGATGATGTTCACGGTGATCCTGCTGGGCGCCGTCCCGTCCATCGCCAACGGTCTGGTCTCCGGTGTCGACCAGGTCCCGCCGCTGTTCCTGCGGGCCGGCCGCACCATGGGCGCCACCGGCCTGCGCGGCACCTGGCACGTGACGCTCCCGGCCGCGCTGCCCGGCTACCTGGCCGGTCTGAAGCAGGGCTGGGCGTTCTCCTGGCGCTCGCTGATGGCCGCCGAGATCATCGCCTCCTCGCCGGATCTGGGCCTGGGCCTGGGCCAGTTGCTGGAGAACGGCCGCAACAACATCGACCTGCCCGGCGTGTTCCTGGCGATCCTGCTCATCCTGGTCGTCGGCATCGCCATCGACCTGCTGATCTTCAGCCCGCTGGAGCGCTGGGTGCTCCGCAGCCGCGGCCTGCTGGTGAAGTGAGCCGACCCGCCATGAGCCGACCAGCCCTCCCGTCGCCCACCACCACCCTTGCACGGAAGCGCTGCGCGCCTGTTCTTCTCGTCATCGCCCACGGCAGCCGCGACCCGCGGCACGCGGCGACCGTCCAGGCGCTGGTGCGCCGGGCCGGTGCGCTGCGGCCGGGGCTGCGGGTGGAGACGGCGTTCCTGGACTTCAACCTGCCGTCGGTGCCGGGGGTGCTCGACCGGCTGGCCGCCGACGGCGTACGGGACGTGGTGGCGCTGCCGCTGCTGCTGACCCGGGCCTTCCACGCGAAGGCCGACATCCCCGCCGTACTGCGCCAGGCGCCGCCGTCGCTGCGGATCCGCCAGGCGGAGGTCCTCGGACCCTCGCCGCTGCTCGTCGAAGCGGTGGAACGGCGGCTGTACGAGGCCGGGCTCACGCCCGGCGACAAGAGCGCGACCGGGGTCGTCCTGGCCTCGGCGGGCTCCACGGACCCGGAGGCGATCGCGGTGATCGCAGAAACGGCGCGGGAGCTGCGGCGCACCGGTTGGTGCTCCGTGCGGCCCGCGTTCGCCTCCGCTGTGGTTTCCGGGGGCGTCCCCCGCACGGAGGACGCCGTGCGGGCCCTTCGGGCGGAGCAGGGCGTCCGCCGGGTGGCCGTCGCCCCGTACGTCATCGCCCCCGGCCGTCTCCCGGACCGCATCGCGGCGGGCGCGGCGGAGGCGGACGTCCTGGCGGATGTCCTGGGCCCCGCCCCGGAATTGGCCCGGCTGCTCCTGGAGCGCTACGACGCCGCCCACGCGGCCCGCGTCGCCGTGGCCCACTCGGCCTAGGCCGGCCCGGGCCTGTCCGACTATTGGGCCGGTCGACGGGTTGCGAGGAACTTCATGCCCGCGCCGTGCATCCTTCGAACCCTCTCGCGCGTCTTCTGTGCGCCGGGCCATTGCGAGCCCGGCTGACATCGGTTCCTACCAAGGGCAGAAGACTTTGATCACTTCGACACTCGGCGTGCGCAGAGCCGTGACCGTCACGATCACGACCTCGGCCGTCCTGGCCGGCGGCCTCTTCACGGGCCAGGCGTACGCCGCGCCGCCCACCCCGTCGATCACCGCCCAGGGCGGCTTCGTCATGAACAACGGGACGGGCACCACGCTGTTCGGGAAGGCGGCCGACACCCGTCGGTCGACCGGTTCGACCACGAAGATCATGACCGCCAAGGTGGTCCTGGCACAGCGCGGCCTGAACCTCGACGCCAAGGTCACCATCGACAAGGCCTACAGCGACTACATCGTCTCCAAGAACGCCTCGTCCGCCCGGCTCATCGTCGGGGACAAGGTGACGGTCCGACAGCTCCTCTACGGTCTGATGCTGCCGTCGGGTTGCGACGCGGCCTACGCGCTGGCCGACAAGTTCGGCACCGGCACCACGCGGGCCGCCCGGGTCAAGTCGTTCATCGGGAAGATGAACACCGAGGCCAGGAACCTCGGCATGCGCAACACCCACTTCGACTCGTTCGACGGAATAAGCAATGGGAGCAACTACTCCACTCCCCGCGATCTGACGAAGCTCGCGAGCAGTGCGATGAAGAACCCCACGTTCCGCACCGTGGTCGCGACGAAGTCCACGAAGCAGAAGGTGACCACGAAGACCGGCGGTTACCGGTACATGTCCTGGAGCAACACGAACAAGCTCCTCAGCACCTACAGCGGCGCGATCGGCGTGAAGACCGGTTCGGGCCCGCAGGCCAAGTACTGCCTCGTCTTCGCGGCGACCCGCGGCGGCAAGACGGTCATCGGCGCGGTGCTCGCCTCGTCGAGCGAGGCGAACCGGGCGACCGACGTCAAGAAGCTGCTGGACTACGGCTTCGCCAGGTAGGAGCTTGATCGGCTGCGACCGGCCCACGAACCGCCGGTACGCCCCGGGGCCTGTCTCCCGCTCGTCGGGGGGCAGGCCCCTGCCATGACCACCGGGGCGCCGCCAGGCCCTGTCGTCACACTCCCGTCTGCCCCGCGAGGACAGGGCCTAGCCGAAGTCGAGGCCGCCCGTGCGGGTGCGCTTCAGCTCGAAGAGGTCCGGGTGGCCGGCGAGGACCCGGAAGCTGTCGAAGAGTTCGGCCGCGCGTTCACCGCGCGGGACGGCACGCAGCACCGGACCGAACCACACGGTGCCGTCGACGTGGATCGTGGGGGTGCCGACGTACGCGTCGGCGTCGGGGTCCTTGCCGGCCTCGTGGCTGCGGCGGACGGCCTCGTCGTACGCCGGGTCGTGGGCGGCCCCGGCGAGTTCGGCGGGCAGGCCGAGTTCGGCGAGCGACTCGGCGACGACCGCGTCGAAGTCCTGCCGCTTCTGCTCGTGGATGCGGGTTCCGTACGCGGTGTAGAGCGGGCGCAGGATCTCCTCGCCGTGCCGCTCGGCGGCGGCCGCGGCGACTCTGACGGGTCCGACGGAGGCGTCGACGAGTTCGCGGTACCAGTCGGGCAGGGTGTTGCCCTCGTTGTGCAGGTACAGGCTCATGACCTTGAAGCGCAGGTCGATGTCCCGCTCGCGCTCGACCTCCAGGATCCACCGGGAGGTGATCCAGGCGAAGGGGCATGCGGGGTCGAAGTAGAAGTCGACGGCTGGGCGGGGCGAGGCCTGGGACTGCGGCTGTGGCTGTGGCTGTGGCTGTGGCTGTGGCTGGATGCCGGTGGTCGTCATGGGATGAATCTAGCCAGCGAATGGCCTGCCTCTCTGGTCCAATCACCAGCCTTCCCCTTGGGCCATTCGCGCCCTCAGTCGCCCCGTGTCATCTCCACCAGCTTGACCACCGTGTTCCAGTTCCGGGCCGTGACCACCAGCCCCTTGGCGGTCGCCGGCCGGGTGAGGACGTCTCCCAGCCTGGACCTGCCCAGGCCGTCGGGGACGTACAGATAGAGGACCCGGTCGCCGAGCGCGAAGGCCTCGGGCGCGTATGCCTCCTGGTCGATCGCGGCGAAGCGCTCGGGGTCGGCGGGGCCGGAGAGGTAGAAGGCGTGGAGCTGCTTGCCCTCGAGTTCGGCGGCCGGGAAGGGGCAGTCCTCGGCCACCGAGGCCAGGTAGTCGGCGTCGCGGACGAGACAGTCGACGCGGAAGCCGAAGTGGCCCTCGATCGCGTCCTCGATCTCGGCGGTGAGCGCGTCCTGGTCCGCGGCCGAGTCGGTGGTGAAGACGGCGTTGCCGCTCTGCAGATAGGTGCGGACGTCCTGGTGCCCGAGGCCTTCCAGGACGGAACGGAGCTCCGGCATGGGGACCTTGCGGTGTCCGCTCACGTTGATGCCGCGGAGCAGGAGCGCGTATGTCTGCGTCATGGGTTCAGACTAGGCCGGGCCACCGCGCCTCGTGGGGGGCGGCGCGGTGGCCGGTTCGAACACTGTCCGATCAGGGGGATCCACGAGAAGACCCTTCACCCATCTGTGACTTATCCAACAACCTTTCGTAATGCCGAGCCTCCGGTGAACGTGTCATTTGCGCTGATAGCGGGCGAGCACCCGATTGCCGTCCGCCACCAGACGCCTGCGCAGCTCGGCGCCGTCGATGGCGCCGCTGTAGTACTCCTGGAAGGCGGGCGTCGCCACCTTGTCCTTCCACTCCGGGTATCCGCGCACCGACTGCGCCGGCGCGGGCCTCAGCCGTTCGGCCACCGCGGCCCCGGTCGCCCAGCCGTCCCGGGCGGTGTGCAGCGAGGGGTCGGCGAGCGCGGTCGTGCCGGTGGGCAGCATCCAGTCGCCGCGCGCGAGCCGCACCATGTTCTCCGGGCGCAGGAAGAAGTCGAGGAACGCGGCCGCCTCCTTCTTGTACGGACTGTCCTCGGCGATCGACAGGGTCTGCGGGGAGACTCCCTGGGTGAGCCCCGCGTCTCCGGCGGGGGCCGGAAGCACCGTCCACTCGAAGCCCTTCGGGGCCTGTTGGGCGATCTGCTGCCGGTAGGCGAAGCCCAGCGGGACCATGGCGTACTTGCCGGCGAAGAAGCCGGGGAGGGTGTCGGAGCCGCCGCTGCCGAGTGTGGTGCGCGGGGCGGTGCGGTCGTTGACGACCTGGTCGTGGATCGTGCCGGCGACGACGGCGTCGGCCTCGGTGAAACGGACGGTCACCCGGCCGTCGGCCTCCCGGTGGAACAGCTGCCCGCCCGCCGAGAGTCCCAGATTGAGACTGACGGAGACGGGCTCCTTGAGCGGCCAGGCGACGGCGTACCGGCCGGAGCCCATGGTGCGGGTGAGGTCCTGGGTGACCTGCCGGAACTCGGTCCAGGTCCAGGGTTCCTCCGGGGTGGGGAGGCGGACGCCGGAGGATTCGAGGATCTTCCGGTTGGCGATGATCACGCGCGGTTCCTGGAGGAACGGCACGCCGTAGACCCCCTCGCCGAAGGTGGTGGTCTCCCAGCTGCGGGCGGGGATGTCGGCGCGCAGCCGTTCGGGCAGCAGGGGGCGGAGGTCGGCGAGGTCGCCGCCGTAGGCGAAGTCGGCGAGGTCGTCGGAGGCGTCGTGGATGATGTCGGGCGCCTCGCCGCCCTCGAAGGAGGTGAGGAGCTGGTCGTGGACGGAGTCCCAGCTGCCCTGGACGTACTCGATCTGGACGTCCGGGTGGGTGGCGTTCCACTCCTTCACCAGCTGCCGGTTGGCGTCGACGGACTCCTTCTGCCAGGCGAGGGACTGGAAGCGGAGCCGTACGACCCCGTCGTCGGGAGTTTCGTTCCCCGCCGTGCAGCCGGTGACGAGCAGGGCGAGTGCGGCGGTGAGGGTGAGGATCCGTCGTCTCATGACTTCACCGCCCCGGCCAGCATCCCGCCGGTGATCCGTCGCTGGAGGAAGCCGAAGACGACGAGGGAGGGCAGCGTGGCGAGGAAGGCCGCGGCGGCCAGCGGGCCGAGGTCGGCGACGCCCTCGGCGCCGATGAAGTGGGTGAGGACGACCGGCAGGGTCTGCTTCTCCGGGGTCTTGAGCAGCACGAGCGCGAAGAAGAACTCGTTCCACGCGGTGACGAAGGCGAAGAGGGCGGTGGCGACGATGCCGGGGACCAGCAGCGGGGCGGTGACCGAGACGAGGGTACGGAGCCGGCCCGCGCCGTCGACGGCGGCGGCCTCCTCCAGTTCGGCGGGGACGGCCCGGACGTAGCCCGTCAGCATCCAGAGGGCGAAGGGCAGCGACCAGACCACGTAGACGAGGACGAGGCCGAACACGCTGTTCACGAGGTGCAGGTTCTTGAGGATCAGGAAGAGCGGGATGATCACGAGGACGAACGGGAACGCCTGGCTGATCACCACCCAGCCGGTCGCGACCGAGGCGAGCCTGCCCCGGTGGCGGGCCGTCACATAGGCGAGCGGGGTGGCGACGGCGACCGCGATCACCGCGGCGGCGACCGCGGCGACCAGGCTGTTCCCGGCTGCCCCGAGCAGCGGCTGCTCGTCGAAGGCCTGCCGGAAGTTGGCGAACGTGGGGTCCTTCGGGATCCAGGTGGGGTGCAGCGAGGCCAGCTCGGGGGCGGGCTTGAAGGCGGTGGAGACCAGCCAGAGGAAGGGGAAGGCGAGGAAGACCAGATACGCGAGGAGGGCCGCGTACTGGCCGAATCGCGCGGGTCTGCTCGTCCGGAGGGCGCTCACCGGTCCTGGTCCCCTTTCAGCCGTCGTACGAGGGAGAGGGCGATGAGCACCGAGACGGCGGCGATCATCACGCAGCCCATCGCGGCGGCGTAGCCGAACTGCCCGTAACGGAAGGCCTCTTCGTAGGCGAAGAGCATGGGGAGCCGGGTCCGGCCGCCCGGTCCGCCGTTGGTCAGCACATAGACCAGGGCGAAGGAGTTGAAGTTCCAGATGAGGTTGAGCGCGGTGATGGCGAGGGCGACCGGTCTGAGCGCGGGCCAGGTGACGGCGCGGAAGCGGCGCCAGGCTCCGGCACCGTCGAGGGCGGCGGCCTCGTGGAGTTCGTGCGGGGTGTTCTGGAGTCCGGCGAGCAGGGCGACGGTGGTCTGGGGCATCCCGGCCCAGACGCCGACGAGGACGACGGCGGGGAGCGCGGTCGCGAGGCCGGAGAGCCAGTCGCGGCCCTCGCCGAGGCCCAGGCTCCGGATCGACTCGTTGAGGATGCCGGCGTCGGGGTTGTAGACGAGCCGCCACATGATGCCGACGACGACCTCGGGCATCGCCCAGGGAACGATCGCGAGCGCCCGCGCCAGCCACCGGAAGCGGAGCTTCTGGTTGAGCAGGAGAGCGAGGCCGAGGGCGAGCAGGAACTGGGGGACGGTGACCCCGACGGCCCAGACCACGCCGATGCGGAACGAGTCCCAGAACAGGGTGTCGTGCAGCAGGTCCTGGAAGTTGAGTGTGCCCACCCAGCCGGTGGCCCGGGTGCGGCCGGACTGGGCGTCCGTGAAGGCGAGCGCGATGCCGTAGAGCAGCGGGCCGACACTGAGGACCAGGATCGGCAGCAGCGCCGGGAGCACCAGGAACCAGGCGCCGAAGTCGGGGCCGCGCGGGCGTGTCCGGTGGGCGGCGCGCGGTGCGCGCGTCCGGCCCGGCCGCTTCGTCGCGGTCAGCGAGCTCACCGATTCGACCCCCGTCCTCCTTTCCCCGGACTCCGGCCGGGGGACCCGAGCCGCCGTGGGAACTCCGCCATGGTGCTGACGGCCCGGGAGGCGGTCAAGACGATCCGCGCGGTGAGCTGCGCGGATGGGAGACTTTGGCTCAATCACACAGGTAGGGAGAGGTCGATGGACGAGGCGCGGGCGCGGGAGATCCTGGCCGCGGCGGGGTTGCCGGTCGCGGAGGCGCGACTGCTGGCCCTCGGCGAGAACGCGGTCTTCGCCGTGGGTGATCTCGCCGTGAAGGTGGGCCGGGACGCCGAGCTGTTCGAGCGGGCGGAGCGGGAGCTGGCGCTGGCCGCCTGGCTGGCCGACGCGGAGGTCCCGGCGGTGCGGGCCGCCGAGGAGAAGCCGCGGCTGGTCGAGGGGCACCCGCTCACCTTCTGGCACCGGCTGCCCGAGGCCGTACGGCCCGCGGAGCCCCGTGATCTGGCGCCGCTGCTCCGGCGGATCCACGCGCTTCCGGAGCCGACGGCCTTCGCGCTGCCGCGCCGTGAGCTGCTCGGCGGGGTCGAGCGGTGGCTGCGGCTCGCGGGCGACGCGATCGACCCGGCGGACGCGGCCTTCCTGCGGGAGCGGCGCGATGCCTTCGCCCCGGCGGCCGCCGCGCTGACGCCGCACCTGGCGCCGGGCCCGATCCACGGCGACGCCCTCCCCCGGAACGTCCATGTGGGCCCCGACGGCCCGGTCCTGGTGGACCTGGAGACCTTCTCCTCGGATCTGCGCGAGCACGACCTCGTGGTGCTCGCCCTCTCCCGGGACCGGTACGGCCTGGACCCGGCCGCCTACGGGGCCTTCACCGAGGCGTACGGCTGGGACGTGCGGGAGTGGGAGGGGTGCGCGGTGCTGCGCGGGGCGCGGGAGACCGCGAGCTGTGCGTGGGTGGCGCAGCACGCGCCGACGAACCCGAAGGCTTTGGCCGAATTCGAGCGGCGGGTGGCCTCGCTGCGGGACGGTGACCCCGAGGTGCGCTGGTACCCGTTCTGACATCATGTGGCCCTGACGAACCGGGCTTTCGAGAACGGGGTGTTGGGATGCGCGTGGAACTGTCCGAGGTGACGCTCGACGTCGAGGTGAGCGGCGAGGGACCGGCCGTGCTGCTCGTGCACGGCTTCCCCGACAGTCACCGTCTGTGGCGTCATCAGATCCCGGCGCTGAACGCGGCCGGGTTCATGACGGTCGCCCCGACGCTGCGGGGGTTCGGCGCCTCGGACCGTCCGGAGGGTGGTCCGGAGGCGTACCACCCGGCCAGGCACGTGGGTGATCTGCTGGAGCTGCTCGCCCGGCTGGAGGTCGACCGGTTCCATGTGGTGGGCCACGACTGGGGCTCGGGTCTCGCGCAGGGCATCGCGCAGGTCGTGCCCGACCGGGTGGCGAGCGCGACGCTCATGTCGGTGGGCAACCTCGCGGCGATCCTCGCCGCGGGCTGGGGGCAGCGGCAGCGCCTGTGGCATCTGTCGATGTTCCAGCACGAGGGACTCGCCGAGGAGTGGCTCTCCCGCGAGGACTTCGCGCGGCTGCGCGAGATGCTCGACGACCACGCGGAGGCGGAGGCCGTCCTGGAGCCGTTGCGTGCTCCGGGCGGGCTGACCGCCGCCCTCCAGATCTACCGCTCGGGGTTGTCCATCGAGACCCAGCTGGCCGTGCCCCCGGTGGCTCCCCCGCTGTCCGTCCCGGCCATGGGCGTCTGGTCCACCGGCGACCGTTTCCTCGACGAGCGGCAGATGGTGGACACCGGCGCGCACGTCTCCGGTCCCTGGCGCTACGAGCGCGTGGAGGACGCGGGCCACTGGTTCCCGCTGGACCAGCCGGACAGGGTGAACGAACTGCTGCTCTCCTTCCTCAAGGAGAACTCCTGACGCCGCGGGGCCGACCTTCGGGCGACGGCGGGAGGTGACCACGGGGCCTAGAGCGCCGCGGCGACCGCCTCGCGCAGGGGCCACGTGGACTCGACGACCGCCTCCGCGTCGCCCTTGCGGCGCAGGAAGGCCTGGAAGTTCTCGGCCCAGGCGCGGTACCAGCCGATCTGGCGCTCGTGGAGCTCGGCCGGGTTCAGTTCGGCGACCTGGCGGTGCCGCTCGGCTATCGCGACGGCGACCCGGACGGCGGCGAGCGCGTCGGCGGCGGCCTGGTGGGCGGCTTCGAGCACCACCCCGTACTCCCCGCAGACCGCTTCGAGGTTCCGCTTGCCGCGCCGGTAGCGGTCGACGGCCCGGTCGATGGTGTACGGGTCGACGACGGGCCCGATGGGGACGCCGCCGAGCCGCTCGCTGAGCGAGGGCAGTCCGTGCCGGCGCAGCTCGGCGGAGAGCAGCGTCAGGTCGAAGGAGGCGTTGTACGCGACGACCGGGACGCCGTCCTCCCAGTACTCGGCGAGGGCCTTCGCGATCTCGTCGGCGACCTCGCGCACCGGCCGGCCTTCGGCGGCCGCCCGTTCGGTGCTGATGCCGTGGATCGCGGAGGCCTGTTCCGGGATGCGGATGCCCGGGTCGGCGAGCCAGTCCCGCCTGCGTGTGACGTGTCCCCCGCCGTCGACCTCGATGATCGAGGCCGTCACGATCCGGGCCTCCAGCGGTTCGGTGCCGGTCGTCTCCAGGTCGAAGCCGACCAGCGTCTCGCCGTGCCAAGCCATCGGGTCCTCCTTACGTGATCTCCCCCGTGGTGCTGACCACCCTCGCACGCACCACTGACAACGCCCCCGGCCTCCCCCGTCGAAGGGTCAGGAGACGGGCCGGGAGTCGAGCCATACGGACTCGAATTCCTCCCGGTATGTCTCGAAAAGTCCGTGATCGCCATCACGGATGCCCTGGCCGTGCCGCACCACGTTCCGTCCGCCGCCGCGCAGGACGAGCACCGGCGCCTCCATGCCCCGGGCCCGGCGCAGATAGGACTGCACGACGCCGACCCCGTCCGGCCCGTCGCCGTCCACGAGATAGGCGGTGAAGCGGGGCGTCTCGTCGAAGACGTGGATCTGGAAGGCGCCCGGGTCGCGGAGCTTGGAGCGGACCCGGCGCATATGGAGGATGTTCATCTCCACCGACCGGCTCAGCTCGCCCTTCTTGAGGCCGAGTTCGCGCTCACGGCGCTTCACCGCGCTGCTCGCGGGGTTGAGGAAGAGGAGCCGGGTACGGCAGCCGGACTCGGCGAGCCGGACCATCCGGCGCCCCGAGAAGTTCTGCACGAGCAGATTGAGACCTATGCCCGTGGCGTCGAGGCGGCGGGCCCCGCCGAAGAGGTCCTCGGCCGGCAGCTGCCGCTGGAGCCGGACCCGGTCGGGGTGGACGGAGACCACGTCCGCGTACCGGTCCCCGACGAGGTCCTCGACCGCGTCCACGGGCAGCCGGTCGGCGGAGGGCACCCCGGCGCCGCTGCCGAGGATCTCCAGGATGCGGGCCGAGGCCCGTTCCGACTGGGCGAGCACGGTCAGCGAGAGCGCCCGGTTGCGGGAGACCACGTTGCGCGTGACCTCCAGCTCGTCGAGGGCGAGCTCGACCTCGCGCCGGTCGTCGAAGTAGGGCTCGAAGCACGGCCAGTGCTGCACCATCAGCTCACGCAGCTGCGGCAGCGTGAGGAAGCTGAGGACGTTGTCGTCGGCCGGGTCGAGCAGATAGCCCTTCCGGCGCGACACCTCGCGCACGGCGACCGCCCGCTGCACCCACTCCTGGCCCGCCGGGCCCGCCGCGGCCACCACCCACTCCTCGCCGTGCACGGGCTCGTACACGGGCCGCAGGACGGCGGCGACCACGGCGCGGAGCCGCTGTTCGACGAGGTTCAGCCAGATGTAGGCCCGTCCCGCGCGCTGGGCGCGGGTGCGGACCTCGCTCCAGGCCTCGGCGTCCCAGTCGAGCTCGGCGCCTATCTCCACCGGCCGGGTCACGGTGACCGTGCCGGGCGGCACGGCGCCCGGCGGCGCGACCGCGCCCGGCGGGGCCTCGGCGGGGCCGGCGGGACCCTTCTCCTGACCCGGATCCCCTGGGGGCAGCTCCAGACCTCCCGAGCTCACCCGCGCACCGCCTTCTGCTCCTGGACGCCCGTGTCGACCGGTCCGACAACGATCAAGGAAGGGTACTCCGCGAGCGGGAGGCGGTGCAGCAGGATCGTCAGGCTCCTTCCTCAACTCCCCAGATCGGGCTGCCCGTTCTGGGAGGCGAGATCGGACGGAGTGAGCGGATTCATAGCGGTTACGTCCCTGGGGGCGAGCTGGAAGCCCTGCCAGTGGACCGGCATGGGCTGCTGGTCCTCGTCCCGGGCGATGTGGTGGAACCCGATGTTGACCCAGACGGACGGCTTGGTCAGGGTCTCGCCGTTGACCCATTCGTCCACGCTGTCACCGGCGTTGGGCGCGCAGTTGCCGATGTTGTCGCTCGCGAACTTCTCGCAGGCGCGCGCCTGGGTGAAGTACACGTCGTGCTTGGTGAAGCCGCGCCCCGCGTGGGTGTCGGTGTGGCCGGGGACGATCTCGTACGAGCGCGCGTGGCCGTCGGCGTTCTTGCCGGTGCCGCTGACCACCCGCCACCAGCGCATGTTCTCGGCGTCGCCGGCGAGCTCCTTGGTGACGACGGTCCGCCTGGTCTTCACGGTCGGTCCGCCGCCGCCCGGGGCGGGCGGGGTGACGGTGGAGTCGAACTGCTCGACGCGGTCCTTGGTGGAGCCGTCGAGCCCGAAGTCGAGCTTCCAGAAGACGTTGTGGGCGTGGCTGGTGGCGTAGGCGCGGGAGCCCTTGCCGATGGGCCAGCCGCGGCCGTCGGTGGCGTTGTAGTCGACGGGCGAGAGGCTTCCGGTGGCACCGACGTTGGCGCCGATGGTGCCGTCGGCGGAGAACCGCCATTCGGAAATGTACTCGTACCAGCCGACCTTGTTCACGGTGTAGACGAGCAGGTCCTTGGCCTGCGCCTGGTACACCTTGCCGCCGGTGTCGCTGGCCATGCGGTAGGCGTGGCCACGCGCCCGCGTGGTGGTGCACAGGCCCTTGATCTGGCCGACCTCGGGCACCTTGACCGTGGTGAGGGTGCCGCCCGGGCATTCGGCGGGCTTGAGGTTCTGCAGGCCCCAGCCGAAGCCCGCGCCGGTGAGGTCGTCGTACTCCGCTCCCCCGTCGTCGTAGGGCACGTGGATCTGGGCGAGCCGGGCGCTGGTGAGGACCTTGACGGGGGTCGCCGCGCCGGGCGGCTGGTAGGTCACCTTGTCGAGCGTGAGCCCGGCGTCGGTGTCGTAGCGCCAGCACATGCGCCAGGTGGCGCCGCCGTCGAGCTTCTGCGTGATGCGGTAGGCGTGGGAGCAGTCGGCCTCGGGCGTGACGGGCGTGACGGGCGTGCGCGTCGGGGACGGCGGCGGCACCGCGGGGGTGCGCGTCGGGGCCGGTACGGGGGCGGCGGTGGCCCCGGTCGCCGGGCCGGTGGCGGCGGTCGCGGTGCCGAGCAGGACGGCCGCGGTCAGGACGGCGCCGCGCGTGCGTCGCTTTCGCCGGGTGGTCGGGCTGTGCTGGGTGGACATGGGAACGTACTCCCTCGTACGGAGATCGGCCCGCCGTCCGCGAGGGGCGGCGGGAGAGGACCGGCGGCGGTGGTCAGCCGACGCGGGTGACGGTCCTCGCGGAGAGGTCGACGATCAGGTCGCGGGTGTCGATCCAGGCCCCGTTGAGGACCTTGGTGACGAGCCGTACGCACCGGTGCTCCCCGCAACGGGTGAGCTGGGCGGGCACGTTCGCCTCGCGGTAGGGGCGGTAGACGTCGCCGTTGAACCACAACTGGCCGGTGGAGGTGAGCTCCTTGCCGGTGGCGTCCTTGTAGTCCTCCTTGACGCCCTTGCCGAGGGGGCTCGCGAGGATCAGCTCCAGGGCCTCGCGCAGCTCCTCGGGGTGGGCGGAGGGCTGGACCCCGCGCCGCGCACCGGACTTCTCGACCTTCCCCGTGTCGAGGTTGACGGTCCGGGTGATGAGCTCGTCCCGCCCGTAGTCGTAGAAGCGGACCTCGGCGCGTCGCGTGCCGTCCCCGGGGAGCGGGTCGGCGAGGCCGGTGCCCAGGTGCTGGGGTCCCCGGCCGCCCTCGACGTTCTGCTGGGCGGCGGCGCCCGGCGGGGTCAGCGCCAGCGTCTCGGCCCGGGCGAGCTCGTCGTCGGTGA
>NZ_LIPQ01000162.1 GCF_001418135.1 Streptomyces aureus | reverse complement strand
CGCCGGCACGGCGACCCGCGCGTACGTCCGCGAGAACAGACTCGCCGAGCGCGCCGGCATCCTCGGCGCCCGCAGCCTGGGGCAACGCCGGGCCCTCGCCGGCGCCCACCCCTGCGTCGGCGAAGGGGTCCAGGACGGCGGTGGCCTGCTCGTCGGTGAGGGTGAGCGGGGGCAGGAGCCGGACCACGGCGGAGTGCCGGCCGCCGAGTTCGACGATGAGGCCGCGGGCGAGGCACTCCTGCTGGACGGGGAGGGCCCGGGGACGGGGGCGGCGGGCGGTACGGGGTCGTCCGGTCCCGCCGCGTCGGGGTCGACGAGTTCGACGCCGATCATGAGGCCCCGGCCTCGGACGTCGCCGACGCAGGGGTGGGCGCCGGCGAGGGCCCGGAGTTGCCCGAGGATGCGGGCGCCGAGGATGCCGGCCCGCTCGGCGAGTCTGTTCTCGCGGACGTACGCGAGGGTCGCCGTGCCGGCGGCCATGGCGAGCTGGTTGCCGCGGAAGGTGCCCGCGTGGGCGCCGGGTTCCCAGACGTCGAGCTCGGACCTGTAGACGATGACGGCGAGGGGAAGGGAGCCGCCGATGGCCTTGGAGAGGACCATCACGTCGGGCACGACGCCGCTGTGCTCGACGGCCCAGAAGGCGCCGGTGCGGCCGACGCCGGTCTGGACCTCGTCGACGACGAGGGGGATGGAGCGGTCGGCGGTGATGCGGCGCATCCGGCGCATCCAGTCGTCGGGCGCGGGGATGACCCCACCCTCGCCCTGGACGGCTTCGAGGATCATTCCGGCGGGGGTGGTGACGCCGCTCTTGGGATCGTCGAGGAGGTACTCGGTCCAGCGGGCGGCGAGTTGGGCGCCGCGGGTGCCGCCGACGCCGTAGGGGCAGCGGTAGGAGTGCGGGTACGGCAGCCGGGTGACACGGACGTCGGTCGCTCCGCCCGAGGCGTCGAGGGCGCCGGAGGTCATGCCGTGGTAGGCGCCGGTGAAGGCGAGGAGTCCGCTGCGGCCGGTGGCGGTGCGGACGAGTTTGAGGGCCGCCTCCACGGCGTCCGTTCCGGCCGGTCCGCAGAACTGGATGCGGGCGTTGTCGGCGAGTTCGCCCGGCAGGGTGGCGAACAGTTCCGAGGTGAAGGCGTCCTTGACGGGGGTGGCGAGGTCCAGGACATGGAGCGGGGCCCCGGAGTCGAGCACCTTCTTGACGGCTTCCAGGACCACGGGGTGGTTGTGGCCGAGGGCGAGTGTCCCGGCGCCCGACAGGCAGTCCAGGTAGCGGCGGCCGTCGGCGCCCTCGATGGTCAGCCCTCGCGCGCGTACGGGGACGACGGGCAGGGAGCGGGCGTAGGTGCGGGCTGCGGACTCGCGCAGGGACTGACGGCGCAGGATGGCTTCGTACCCGCCCCCGCCTCCCTGATCCGAGGGTCCCTGGGCGGAAGCCGCTCGGTCCGGAACCCTCCGGGCCGCAGCCCCTGGGTCCGGAACCCCCTGAGCCGCGGGCGCCCGGTCCGAAGGTCCCCGGTTCGGGGTGTCCCGGACCGTCGGGGTGTGCGTCCCTGCGTCGGGCTGTCCGGCGCCAGGCCCGTCGGGCGTCCGGCCGTCGGGCGTCCGGGTCTGCGTCCGCACGGCCGGTGGGACGGCCGGAGCTGAATCGGTCACGGCCACGGCTCGGTGTCCTCCCGCTGTAACAGTTGCGTTGCACATCGGGACGTCGTGGAGCCGCCGCAAGGGCCGCCCTGAACGCCACCGTTGTGTCCCCCGTACGTACCAACGACGCGAACTGCCCAGGATCACGGGCCGGAGGCAAGAACTTGGCGTGTCCCGGATCACGGCACGGCAACGACGGAACGATGGCCGGAACCGCGGACCGACCGCGTACCGTCCCCTCCGGCACCGGCATAGTGGGGGCCGTCGGCCGCCGCCCGCACGGGCGCGGCCGCTGTCCATGCACAAGTTGACGTAGTCCCAGGGGGATCACGAGATGCGATCGATTCGTCCGCTGCTGACGGCGGCTTCCGCCGTCGCGGCGCTGACGCTCACCGTTACGGCCTGTGGACCGAGCGAGGAGAACGCGGGGGACAAGCCCAGCGCGCCCTCGACCGCCCAGAACCCGGCCGACAAGATCAAGATTCCGGAGGACCTGAAGGATCGCCTGAGGGAGCACGGGATCGACGTCGACAATTGGCGGAACGGCGAGTGGAAGAACTGGGACCGCGACAAGTGGCTGCGTGAGGCCAAGGACTTCGTCAACCCGATCATCGAGGACCTCTGGGACCCGGACCGGATGCGGGACGCCGAGCGTCCCGACAAGCCGGTCGAGGAGGAGGACATCTCGGGTGACGAGGGCGTGACCGACCCGACGCCGGACCCGGTGCGGGCGAAGGCCGTGGCGGCGAAGTACCACAGCAACGCCCCGGAGTCCGGGAAGGTCTTCTTCGACGGCCCCGAGGGCTCGATGGTCTGCTCGGCCACGGTCGTGCAGGACCCGGCGCACCCCGGGAAGTCGAACATGGTGTGGACGGCCGGCCACTGCGTCCACAAGGGCAAGAAGGGCGGCTGGTACCGCAACATCGCCTTCGTGCCCTCGTACAACGACGCCGCCCTGTCGACCGCCGACCTCGAGAAGGCGTCGCGGGAGCAGATCGCGCCGTACGGCGTGTGGTGGGCGGACTGGGTCAAGACCTCCGACCAGTGGATCGCCGAGGGCGCTTCCACGGGCGGCGCGGGCGCGCCCTACGACTTCGCGGTCATCCAGGTGACCCCGGAGAAGGGCGGTACGACCAAGTCCCTGGAGGAGACCGTCGGTTCGGCGCTTCCCGTGGACTTCAACGCGCCGGCGGTGCCCAAGATCGCGGCCATGGAGGCGACGGGTTACCCGGCGGCGCCGCCGTTCGACGGCCAGCGGATGTTCCAGTGCGAGGACAAGCCGGGCCGGCTGTCCCTGAAGAAGGAGCAGCCGACGATGTACCGCATCGGCTGCACGATGACCGGTGGTTCGTCCGGTGGCGGCTGGGTCGCCCGGGGCAGTGACGGCAAGCCGGCGCTGGTGTCCAACACCTCGATCGGCCCGTCGACGGCAGGCTGGCTCGCGGGTCCGCGCTTCGGTCCCGAGGCCAAGGCCATCTTCGACGAGGTCAGCAAGAAGTACGCCGGGCAGTAGGCGCGCGGGGCGGGAGGCGGGGCCCTGTGGGTCTCGCCTCCCGCCATGCCTGCCTCCAGGGGGCTTCACCCGGACAGGGAGAGCCCGCCGGCCCGCCCTTCGCTCGGCCGTTCGCCCGACCGGCATACTGTGCACCGCAAGTGACGCGTCCATGGCAACGTCAAGGCGAGAACGCGCCGGAGACGAGGCCGCTCCCCGGACGCGGGAATCATCTCAGGGGGAATTCACCACATGCGTTCCGTACGACTCCTACCCGCCGCTCTCGGCCTGGTCACCGCGCTCGCGCTGACCGCCACGGCCTGCGGCCCCACCGAGACCCCGGCGGCCGACAAGCCGGCCGCGGGAGCGAGCAGTTCCGCGTCGGGCACCGACAGCGCGGCCACCGGAGACGGTGGCGCCGACCTCACGAAGGACCTCGCCGACAAGCTGAAGAAGCACGGCGTCGACCTGGACAAGTGGAAGGACGGCGAGTGGAAGAACTGGGACACGAACACCTGGCTGCGTGAGGCCGAGGACTTCGTCAACCCGGTCATCGACGGGCTCTGGGACCCGGCGCGGATGCAGTCCGCCAAGAGCCCCGACCCCACGATCACCGCGCAGGCCGGAGGCGGCGGCACCGACCCGACGCCCCGCCCCGTCAAGGCGCAGCGCGAGAAGACCCCGTACCACCGCAACGCGGCCCCGGTCGGGAAGATCTTCTTCGACTCGCCGCAGGGCCACATGGTCTGCTCCGGCACGATCGTGAAGGACCCGCGCCGGCCCGGTAAGTCCAACCTGGTCTGGACGGCCGGCCACTGTGTCCACGCGGGCAAGAAGGGCGGCTGGTACCGCAACATCACCTTCGTCCCGGCCTTCAACGACCTGGGCAAGTCGCCCTCCGCGCTCAACAACGCTCAGGCGCACGAGATCTACCCGTACGGCCAGTACTGGGCCGACTGGGCCGTGACCTCGGGCGAGTGGATCCAGTCCGGCGGCACCAACCAGGCCTGGCCGTACGACTACGCCGTCCTGCACGTGCAGCCGCAGCGGGGTGGCAAGTCCCTGGAGGAGACCGTCGGCGCCGCCCTGCCGGTCGACTTCTCCGCCCCCGCGCCCGCGCAGTCCGGCACGATCGGCGCCTGGGGATACCCGCAGGCCGCCCCGTACAACGGCGTGATCATGCACAAGTGCCTGGACCGGGCGACGCGCATGACCACGGCGCCCGCCACCCCGGTGATGTACCGGATCGGCTGCACGATGACCGCGGGTTCGTCCGGCGGCGGCTGGTTCCGCGTGCTGCCCAACGGGAAGACGGCGCTCGTGTCGAACACCTCGATCGGCCCGGCCGGCAGCAACGGCTGGCTCGCAGGACCGCAGTTGGGCCGGGGCGCGAAGGCGGCCCACGAGATGGTCAGCAAGAAGTACGCCCGCTGACCCGTCCCGTCACGGCGCCCACCGTCATGACAGAAGGCGCCGGTCCCCTCCCTCGCGGGAGGAGGCCGGCGCCTTCGTCGCAGTCAGGTCAGTGCGCCGCGGGAACGTACGGCGCGAGCATCGCCGCCAGTTCCTCGTGCACCCGGGCCTTGAGCAGGGTGCCCTCCGGGGTGTGCTCCTCGGACTCGACCTCGCCCTCGGCGTGCACCCGCGAGACGAGACCGCCCTGCGTGTACGGCACGAGCGCTTCGAGCTCGACCTGCGGGCGGGGCAGCTCGGAGTCGATGAGCGCGAGCAGCTCCTGCATGCCCTGGCCCGAACGGGCCGAGACCACGATGGAGTGCTTCTCCATCCGCAGCAGTCGCTG
Organism: Streptomyces aureus; assembly: GCF_001418135.1. Taxonomy (GTDB): domain Bacteria; phylum Actinomycetota; class Actinomycetes; order Streptomycetales; family Streptomycetaceae; genus Streptomyces; species Streptomyces aureus_A. Next base: position 9,021 of record NZ_LIPQ01000162.1, on the reverse strand, counting down.
GAGCACCAGCGGGTCCGCGGCGTCCGCCTTGTTGATGACGACGATCTCCGGCACGTTCACCGCGCCGACGTCCCGGAAGACCTCGCGAACGGCGGCCAGCTGCTCCTCCGGCGCGGGGTGCGAGCCGTCCACCACGTGCAGGATGAGGTCGGAGTCGCCGACCTCCTCCATGGTGGAGCGGAACGCCTCGACCAGGTGGTGCGGCAGGTGCCGGACGAAGCCGACGGTGTCGGCCAGGGTGTAGACCCGGCCGGTGGGCGTCTCGGCCCGGCGGACGGTCGGGTCGAGCGTGGCGAACAGTGCGTTCTCCACGAGTACGCCCGCGCCGGTGAGGCGGTTGAGCAGGGAGGACTTGCCGGCGTTCGTGTATCCGGCGATGGCGACCGACGGCACCTTGTTACGGCGCCGCTCCTGCCGCTTGATGTCACGGCCGGTCTTCATCTCCGCGATCTCCCGGCGCATCTTCGCCATCTTCTCGCGGATACGGCGCCGGTCGGTCTCGATCTTGGTCTCACCGGGACCACGGGTGGCCATGCCACCACCGCCGCCGCCACCCATCTGACGGGAGAGCGACTGACCCCAGCCACGGAGGCGCGGCAGCATGTACTGCATCTGCGCGAGCGCGACCTGCGCCTTGCCCTCTCGGGACTTGGCGTGCTGGGCGAAGATGTCGAGGATCAGGGCGGTCCGGTCGACCACCTTGACCTTGACGACGTCTTCGAGGGCGATGAGCTGGCCGGGGCTGAGCTCGCCGTCGCAGACGACGGTGTCGGCACCGGTCTCCACCACGATGTCGCGCAGTTCACGCGCCTTGCCGGAGCCGATGAAGGTCGCCGGGTCCGGCTTGTCACGGCGCTGGATCACGCCGTCGAGCACGAGGGCGCCGGCCGTCTCGGCGAGGGCCGCGAGTTCCGCGAGGGAGTTCTCCGCGTCCTGGACGGTCCCGGAGGTCCAGACACCGACCAGCACGACGCGCTCCAGGCGCAGCTGGCGGTACTCGACCTCGGTGACGTCCTCGAGCTCGGTGGAGAGGCCGACGACACGGCGCAGGGCCGCGCGCTCGGAACGGTCGAGCTGGTCGCCGTCCCGCTCTCCGTCGATCTCGTGGCTCCAGGCGACGTCCTCTTCCATCAGGGCATCGGCCCGAAGGCTCTCGGTACGGCTCGTCTCCGCGAAGCTCTGCTCGTCCTGGGAAGGGGAAGAAGAGGAGGTCATTTGATCCTTACGTCGATTGCTTTCACAGCGGCGCCGGTATCGGCGCGCCATGGAGCGATGAGTCTTATGCCGTCACAACGCGTGAGGGCACGGGAAGATTCCCGGTCCGTCGGCCGCGTCGCCGACCTGAAGATGGTGACACGCCCCGGCGGGGCCCGTCATCCGGGTTTCGGCCCCGTCGTCCCAGCCGGGCTCCCGGCCCGTCATCCGGGCTTCGGGGCGGTCCGCGCGGCCCCGGCCGGGTTGCTGCGCCAGTCCGGGTGGCCGGGCATCGCCGGGGTCTTCGCCTCGTACAGCCAGCCGCGGAAGAAGGCGGTGAGGTCGCGTCCGGTGACCTCCCCGGCCAGGGCGACGAAGTCGGCGGTGGTGGCCGTGCCGTCCCGGTGGTCGGCGACCCAGCGCCGCTCCAGGCGCCCGAAGGCCTCGGTGCCGATCTCCTGGCGGAGCGCGTAGAGGACGAGGGCGCTGCCGTCGTACACCACGGGCCGGAAGAGGCTGATCTTGTGGCCGGGCGAAGGCGGCTGGGGGGCGGCCGGCGGGCCGCCGTCGGCCCTCCACCCGTCGGAGGCGGCGTAGGCGGCCTTCATGCGCCGCTCCAGGGACTTGCCCGCGGTCTCCTCGGCGTACAGCGCCTCGTACCAGCTGGCGTGCCCCTCGTTGAGCCAGAGGTCGGACCAGGTCCGCGGTGAGACGCTGTCGCCGAACCACTGGTGGGCCAGCTCGTGCACCATCACCGAGTCGACGTACCACTCCGGGTAGCCGGGCTCGGTGAAGAGGCGGCGCTCGAAGAGCGACAGGGTCTGGGTCTCCAGCTCGAAGCCCGTGGTGGCGTCCGCGACGAGCACTCCGTACGTCTCGAAGGGGTACGGGCCGACCTTCCGCTCCATCCACTCCAGATGGCCGGGGGTCTTGCGGAGCCAGGGCTCCATCAGCTCCCGGTCGGCGGTGCGCACCACGTCCCGTACGGGCAGGCCGTGGGGTCCTGACCGGTGTACGACGGTGGAGCGGCCGATGGACACCTGGGCGAGCTCGGTGGCCATGGGGTGGCTGGTGCGGTACGTCCAGGTCGTCGTGTCGCCCCGGACGACCCGGCCGGTGGGCAGCCCGTTGGCGACGGCGGTGAGCCCGCTGGGGGCGGTCACGCGGAAGGTGAAGTACGCCTTGTCCGACGGGTGGTCGTTGGACGGGAAGACCCGGTGGGCGGCGTCGGCCTGGTTGGCCATGGCGAGACCGTCGCCGGTACGGACCCAGCCGCCGGTGTCGGCGGGACCGCTCGGGTCGCTGGTGTGGGTCACGGTGATCTCGATCGACTCGCCCTCGTCGATCGGCACGGCGGGGGTGACGACCAGGTCCTCGCCGCTGGTGGTGTACGTGGCGGCCAGGCCGTCGACGGTGACGGCGGAGACCGTGCCGTGGGTGAAGTCGAGGTTGAGCCGCTCCAGGTCGGCGGTGGCGAGCGCGTCGATCCGGGTCACGGCGGCCAGCGGCGCGGTGTTGACCCCGGGGTAGGTGAGGTCGAGGGCGTACGAGAGGACGTCGTAACCGGGATTGCCGAGGTGGGGGAAGAGCGGGTCCCCGATGCCGAGCGGCGCCGGGGCGGGCAGCGCGGCGGCGACGAGCCCGGCCGAGGCGGCGACCAGGACGGCGGAGCGGAGCCACCGCGCACGGGGCAGGGGCGTTCGGACGAGCGGCATGGGCCAGGCCTTTCCGGAGGACTGGCCCTACGGCTACCAGGACCGCGCCCGCTCCCCCGGGCGGCGCGCACGCCCGCCACTCGAAGGGGGACACGGCCGGTCCCGCGCCACGCCGGCCCGATGCCTCGCGGCACCGCCCCGTCCCCGGCGGGTCAGGCCCGGCGGGGCTCCGGGGAGCGGTGCCGGGCGCGGCTCACGTCGTACACCCCGGGCACGTCCCGCATGGCCCGCATGAGGGCGGCGAGCCGGGTCACGTCGGGCAGGTGGAGGGTGTACGTGTGGCGGACCCGCTGCTCGCTGGGCGGCTCGACGGTCGCGGAGACGACGGCGGCCCCGGCGGCGGCGATGGCCTCGGTGAGGTCGGCGAGGAGACCGGGCCGGCCGAAGGACTCCGCGACGAGGGTGACCCGGCCCTGGGTGGTGTCGCCCCAGCGGACGGCGACGGGTTCGCGGCCGAGCCGGCGCATGGTGTCGACGGCCGAGCAGCCGTTCCGGTGGACGGTGACGGATCCGCCGCGGACCCGGAAACCGGTGATCTTGTCCGGTGGTACGGGGGTGCAGCAGCCGGCCGGCCGGACGGAGGCGCGGGGCTCGCCCTCCAGGTCGGCGTGGAGTTCCGCGCCGGAGCGGTGGTCGGCGGTGACGCCGGACTGCGGCCGGGGGCCGGTCCTGGCGACGGGCGGCGCGGCGCTCTCCGGATGGGCCCGGAGCCAGCCGGTGATCGCGATCCGGGCCGCGGGGGTACGGGCGTGGTCGAGCCACTCGGGGGACGGCCCGGAGACGGCGTCCTGGGCGAGCAGCAGCTGGACGGTGTCCCCGTCGCCGAGGACGGTGCTGAGGGGCGCGAGGCGCCCGTTGACGCGCGCGCCGAGACAGGCGTGGGCGGCTTCGCCGTGCTGGGCGTAGGCGGCGTCGACGCAGCTGGCGCCGGCGGGGAGGCTGATCGTGCCGGGGACGCTGCCGTCGGCACGGAAGACGGTGATCTCGTCGTCCTCGGCGAGGTCGGCGCGGAGCGAGGTCCAGAAGGTGTCCGGGTCGGGGGCGGCCTGCTGCCAGTCGAGGAGCCGGGAGAGCCAGCCGGGGCGGGTGGGGTCGACGCGTTCGCCGTCCTCGGCGGCCGGCGGATCGACCGTGGCGGGTGCGTCAGCCGCGCTGGGTGCGTCGGCTGCGTCGGGTACGGCCGATGGGCCGGAAGCGGCTGATGTGGCGCGGGCGGCAGGGGTGGTGCGTGCGGCGGGGGTGGCGCGTGCGGCGGTGCCCCGTGGGGTGCCGGTCGCCTGGCGGCCGGTGTTCGCCGGCGCCGGGGGAGCCGCGGCGGCCTGGGCTTCTCCGTCCGGGGTGGCGCCCGGCTGCGCCGTCGGCTCCTGCCCCACGTGCGGGTTGCCGAGCGCGACGACCCCCGCCTCCGCGACCGTGTGCATCCGGTGGGTGCGGATGAGGACCTCGGCCACGGCGCCGTCGGGGGCCGCGACGGCGGTGTGCAGGGACTGGTACAGGTTGAACTTGGGGGCCGCGATGAAGTCCTTGAACTCGGAGATCACCGGGGTGAAACAGGTGTGGAGCTCACCGAGCACCGCGTAGCAGTCGGCGTCCTCGGAGACCAGGACGAGGAGCCGCCCGAAGTCGCAGCCGCGCAGTTCGCCGCGCTTCAGGCGGACGCGGTGGACGGAGACGAAGTGCCGGGGCCGGACGAGGACTTCGGCGCCGATGTCCGCCTCGCGCAGGACCGCCGAGACCTTGTCGGCGACGGCGGCGAGCGCGTCGCCCGCGTGCGGGTTCCCGGCGATGAGCGCGCGGGTGGTCTCGTACTCCTCGGGATGGAGGATGGCGAAGACGAGGTCCTCCAGCTCGGTCTTGAGGGCCTGGACCCCGAGCCGTTCGGCCAGCGGGATGAGGACGTCCCGGGTGACCTTGGCGATCCTCGCCTGTTTCTCGGGCCGCATCACCCCGAGCGTGCGCATGTTGTGGAGCCGGTCGGCGAGCTTGATCGACATCACCCGGACGTCGTTGCCGGTGGCGACGAGCATCTTGCGGAAGGTCTCCGGCTCGGCGGCGGCGCCGTAGTCGATCTTCTCCACCTTGGTGACGCCGTCGACGAGGTAGGCGACCTCGTCGCCGAACTCCCGGCGCACCTGATCGAGCGTCACGTCGGTGTCCTCGACGGTGTCGTGGAGGAGGGACGCGGTCAGGGTGGTGGTTTCCGCGCCGAGTTCGGCGAGGATCAGGGTCACCGCGAGCGGGTGGGTGATGTACGGCTCGCCGCTCTTGCGGAACTGGCCGCGGTGCGAGGACTCCGCGAGGACGTACGCCCGGCGCAGCACCGACAGGTCGGCCTCGGGATGGTGGGCGCGGTGCGCCTCGGCGACATGGCTGATCGCGTCGGGCAGCCGGTCGCGGGGAGCCGGTCCGGCGGTGGCGCCGAGCAGCGCGGCGCGGCCGATCCGGCGCAGGTCGATTCGGGCGCGTCCGCGTCTGCGGGCGGTCGCATCGGTGACGGCGGCTTCCGCCGCGCTCACAGGGTTGGTGGCCTCTGCGCTCATGGGGCACCTCCGGCAACGTCGACCGGCGGTGGGCGGGCCAGGCGTGCCCGGGGGGCCGGTGCTTGATGCTACCGACCCCACCACGTGGCGCAGTCGCCCTCTCGCTCAGCGTGAATCGGATCACCCATTCGAGCGACAAATCAGTCGTTGACTGTTTCGATTTCGTCGCTTCCTTCGATTCCGCGCCGGTGCGGGCGCTCGGCCTCAGCCGAGCCAGGCGGGGTCGACGGTGCCCTCGGCGACGATCACGGCGGGGCCCGTCATGTCGATCTGCCCGTCGGGGTGCTCGGTGATGACCAGCGTCCCGCCGAGCACGTCGACGGTGTACGTGACGGGGGTGCCGCTCTCGGCCGGGTCGGCGCCGTCCCGGCGGGCGGTGGCGACGGCGACGGCGCACGCGCCCGTGCCGCAGGACCGGGTCTCGGCGGCGCCGCGCTCGTGGACCCGCATGGCGACGTGGCGGGGGCCGCGGTCGGCGACGAACTCGATGTTCACCCCGTCCGGGTAGACCGCGGCCGGCGTGTACGGCGGCTCGGTGAACAGGTTGCCCGCGTGGTCGAGGTCCTCGACGAAGGCGACCGCGTGCGGATTGCCCATGTTCACATGGCGCGCGGGCCAGCTGCGGCCGTCGACGGTCACGGTGACGCCGGCCTCGGGCAGGAGCGCGCGCCCCATGGCGACGGTGACGGAGCCGTCCTTGTCGAGGTGGACGCGCTTGATCCCGCCGCGGGTGGCGACGGCGACCTCGCCGGCGGTGACGTGCCCGGCGTGCTCCAGGTAACGGGCGAAGACCCGGACCCCGTTCCCGCACATCTCGGCGACCGAGCCGTCGGCGTTCCGGTAGTCCATGAACCACTCGGCCTCGTCGGCCATGTGCCGGGCCTCGGGGTGGGCGGCGCTGCGCACGACGTGCAGCAGCCCGTCGCCGCCGATGCCGGCCCGTCGGTCGCAGAGGCGCGCGACGACGGCCGGGGGCAGGTCCACGGCGTTCTCCGTGTCGGGGACGATCACGAAGTCGTTCTCGGTGCCGTGGCCCTTGAGGAACCGGAGGGGCGGGAGCGGTGAGGTCTGCGCGCTGGTCACGAGATCAACTGTACGGGGTGGACCCGACAGACCGCCCGGTCGTCCACAGGGCGGTCGGTGCGACCCGCCGGGCGACCGCGCTCGTCCGGTCAGCGCAGGCGGGCGACGCGCCAGACCGCGAGGGCGACCAGCGCTGCGATCGTTGTCACGTAGAGCGCGAGGTACCGCCAGTTCGGGCGCTCGCCCGAGCCGCGCTGCGGGAGGCCCGGCCAGGTGTAACCGACTTTGCGGGCGGCCATCATGCCCCAGCCCGCCGCGCAGAAGCTGATCAGCAGACCCAGCATGGCGAGGACGGCGCCGCCGTCCCCCGAACCGAAGGCGAGCGGGAACGCGAACATCAGCGAGCCGACGGCCGCCAGGCCCACGATCGGGGCGAGCTGCCAGATCCGCAGCCGGCGCTGGGGGCGCAGTTCGACCTCGACCTCGTCGGCGTCCACCTCGACGGCGGTTCCCACCGCGTCGTCGGGGCCGTCCGGGGTCAGCCCGGGGGCACCGACCGACAGGTCGTCGGTCGGACGACCCGGTGTGTCACCCGTCGGGTCACCGAGCGCCGATTCGTGCTGTTCTCTGTCGCGAGGGCCGGCCTCCATCGCCACGCGCCCTCCCCACTCGGACTCCACTTGGTCGATCGATGCTCGATGATGGCACGCTCCCGACCGCCGAAATGACGGGCGGAGCGTCCCGATGCCATCACGTGATCAGGCTGTGACCGCTCGTTCGACCAACGAGAGCGCCTGCCCCGGGAGTTCCCCCCGGTGATCTGCGGCTCCGCTGAGCCAGTGGACGCGCGGGTCGCGGCGGAACCACGAGTCCTGGCGGCGGGCGAAGCGCTTGGTGGCGCGGACGGTCTCGGCGCGCGCCTCGTCCTCGGTGCACTCCCCCGCGAGGGCGGCGAGGACCTGCTGGTAGCCGAGGGCACGGGCCGCGGTGCGCCCCTCGCGCAGGCCCTGGGCCTCCAGGGCGCGCACCTCGTCGACGAGGCCGGCCTCCCACATGCGGTCCACGCGCGTGGTGATCCGCTCGTCGAGCTCGGGGCGGCCCACGTCGACACCGATCTGAACCGTGTCGTAGACGGAGTCGGGACCCGGCAGGTTGGCGGTGAAGGGCTTGCCGGTGATCTCGATCACTTCGAGGGCGCGGACGATCCGGCGCCCGTTGCTGGGCAGGATCGCGCGGGCCGCCTCGGGGTCCGCTTCCGCGAGCCGGGCGTGCAGGACGCCGGGGCCGCGCTCGTCGAGTTCGGCCTCGAGCCGGGCCCGGACGGCGGGGTCGGTGCCGGGGAACTCGAGGGCGTCGACGGCACCCCGTACGTACAGACCGGAGCCGCCGACGAGGACGGGGGTGCGGCCGGCGGCGAGCAGCCGGTCGATCTCGGCGCGGGCGAGCCGCTGGTACTCGGCGACGCTGGCGGCCTCGGTCACGTCCCAGATGTCGAGGAGGTGGTGCGGAACGCCGCCGCGTTCCTCCGGGGTCAGTTTGGCGGTCCCGATGTCCATCCCCCGGTAGAGCTGCATGGAGTCTGCGTTGACGACCTCGCCCCCGAGGTGCTGGGCGAGGAATACACCCAGATCGGACTTTCCGGCCGCTGTGGGACCGACGACGGCGATGACCCGCGGGGCGGGAGCTGCGCTTCTCACCGCACCAGTCTCGCAAACCTCCCGGCCCGTCCCCGAATGAGCTACGTGACGGGCCTCATCCGGCTTCGTTGCCTGTTGCGAGGTTCCGGCCGTCGATCATCACGGAATCCCTCCCATCCGAGTACGCTATGGAGTGAATATGGGCGTTTTTGCAATGTTTCGCCGTAAGAAGAAGGATGCGGCCGCGGTTTCGTCGGAGGAGACGGAGACCGGGGCCGTCGCTCCGGTGGAGGACGGCGACACGGCGACGGAGACCGGAGCGGACGCCCCGGAAGCGGCGACCGGGGCCGGGGCCGACACGGCGAGGGCCACGCCCGCTGATGCGGTCACGGCGAAGGCCGCGTCCGCGGAGGCGGACGGCGTCGACGCGGACGAGGTGGAGACCGGAGCGGTCGCCCCGGAGGTGGTGGACGTGGTGGATGTCGTGGAGATCCCGAAGCAGCAGTCCGCCGGGGCCGCCGCGGACAACGAGGCCGGCGAAGGCGCCCGTAAGTAGGCAGCACACGGAAGAGGGACTCCTCGGGGGTCCTCGGAGGGAAGGTGCCCCATGGGTCTCCTGGATTCGCTGAAGGCAAAGCTCGCCCCTGCCAAGGACAAGGTCGCCGACCTCGCGCAGCAGCACGGCGACAAGATCGATCACGGCATCGAGAAGGCCGCGAAGCTGGTCGACGAGAAGACCAAGGGCAAGTACAGCGGCAAGATCCATTCCGGTACGGACAAGGCCAAGGACGCACTGGACCGGATCGGTCACAAGGACGACGGCACGCCGGGGAGCGGCGGCACCCCCGGGACGGGCCCCACGCCCGGCGTCGGCCCCTTCCCCGGGACCGCCGGCCCCACGCCCCGCACCGG
>NZ_LIPQ01000161.1 GCF_001418135.1 Streptomyces aureus | reverse complement strand
CGGCGCCGCCCGTACGCGCGAGCGAGGCGCCGCCGGTCCCGACCCCGGTCAGGGTCGTGGACCCGGGCGAGCGGGTGAACGCGGGGAAGGGGTGGAAGGTCTGGCTGACGGCGGAGGGCAAGCACTGGGCCGGGCCCGACGGTTACGAGAACGACCGCAGCGTCACCGACGGCAACATCGACGTGATGACGCCGGGCGTCAGCCATCAGAGTCAGGGGAACCCGAAGGGGGCGTTCCACTCGGGGCTCTACTACGGGACCCGAGCGGCGGGCCGCGTCGAGCTGACGAACGCCGAGGGCCGCAAGGTCGTCGCCGCCCTGCTCGAACTCCCGGGCAGGCCGGGCTGGGGCGTCTGGTACGCGCACACCGGGCCGGGAATGGGTGAGGTCGGCACGGCGCTCTACGACCGGGCGGGGAAGCTCCTCTCCGAGCTGCCTCTGATCCCCAAAGGCGGTCCCTCCTGAGCGGAGACGGTGTCTCCTGGGCCGTCGGTCGAAGATCGGGACCCGTAGGGTGAGGGGGACTGGGGCGCCGTACTCGCTGGTAGCACGCTCTGTCGCGTAGCCGCTACGCCACCCCCCGTGCACGTGCATCTGCTCATGCATTGGCATATGAACACAGCTATGATCCGAGGAAGTTGACACCTGCACCAAGCAACTCGGGGAGCTACCAGTGCATCATGCGCATCGCGCGTACAACGGCATGGCGGCCACGGAGCTGCGAGGTGTCGTGTGGCAGAAGAGCAGGCACAGCAACTCCCAGGGATCCTGCGTGGAGTTCGCCAAACTGCCGGGGGGAAACGTTGCCGTACGCAACTCGCGACACCCCGAAGGGCCCGCCCTCGTCTACACGCCCGCGGAGATAGAGGCGCTCCTCCTCGGCGTCAAGGACGGCGAGTTCGACCACCTGGTGTGAGCGCCACGCGGCGCGTGGACCGCGAGTGGGCGACCCCCCCCCGCGGGTACGCGGACCGCGGACACACGATGGGCATACGGAAGAAGGGCCCCGGCGGATGCGGCCGGGGCCCTTCATTCGTATGGGCGGTGTGCGGCGCGGCTACTCCGGACCGATCCGGAACAGCGCCCACACCACCTTGCCCCGCAGCGTGCCGGCGAGCGGATGCCACCCCCAGCTGTCACTGAACGAGTCCACCAGGAACAGTCCGCGTCCCGACTCGGCGGCGAAGTCCTCCTCGCCGCCGCGTGCCTCCGGGCTCTCCCGGCTGGGGTCGCGCACGGCGCACACCAGGCGCGAGGACCAGCGCATCAAATGCAGGCGAACCGGTGGGTTCTGGCATTCTTCCTGGGGCGCGTCGGCGGGCATCGCATGGCGCAGCGCGTTGGTGACGAGTTCGGAGACGACCAGGGCCACGTCGTCGAAGCGCTCGGTCAGCTCCCAGCTGTCGAGTGTCGCGCTGGTGAACTTGCGGGCTCCGCGCACGGCTTCGTACCGCGCGGGAAGCGCGCACGAGGCGGAGGTGGAGACGGCGCCGGGATCGATCGGCGGAAGGCCCTGCCGTAACGGCTCGAGCACGGTCGATCCATTCGTCCCCATGCGAGGCACTCCCGGGAATCGCGACTGTGGTGCGACAACACGACAACACGAACGAGTACGCGGCTGCGCGGGGTCCATGGTTCCGAATGCGACCACTGGATGCAAGGGCAGATGCACGTGCACGCGCCGGACCTGTCCGTCCCCGTGCCTAATCTGTGCATAAGTCGTCCGCTGCTGGAGGGGAACTTTCCGCGACTGCCCGGAACTCGCCCTCTTTCCGTAATCGAATGTGTACGCGCTGAAGCGTTTGGTGGCAGAATCCGGGGCTCGACGGGGGCTCGACACCGTAAAGGGGAGGCTGGGAGCCGTGACCGCAGGCGAATCGGGCGGAGCGAGCGGGAGTGTGGTGCGGCGCATCCTGCTGGGCTCACAGCTGAGGCGGTTGCGCGAGTCGCGCGGGATCACCCGCGAGGCGGCCGGCTACTCGATCCGCGCGTCCGAATCCAAGATCAGCCGCATGGAGTTGGGACGGGTGAGCTTCAAGGCCAGGGACGTCGAGGATCTGCTCACGCTGTACGGGGTCGGGGACGAGGCCGAGCGAGACTCGCTCCTCGGGCTCGCCCGCGAGGCCAACGTCGCCGGCTGGTGGCACAGCTTCGGCGACGTCCTGCCGGGCTGGTTCCAGACGTACATCGGCCTGGAGGGCGCCGCCTCCCTCATCCGCGTCTACGAAGTGCAGTTCGTCCACGGTCTGTTGCAGACCGAGGCGTACGCCCAGGCCGTCGTCACCCGGGGCATGCCCGACGCCCCCGCCGCCGAGATCGACCGCCGCGTCGCGCTCCGCCTCGAACGGCAGAAGATCCTCGTCTCCGAGCGCGCCCCGCAGTTCCACGCCGTCCTCGACGAGGCCGCGCTGCGCCGCCCCTACGGCGACCGGTCCGTCATGCGGGGCCAGTTGAGGCATCTGATCGAGATCTCGGAACACCCGGGCGTCACGCTCCAGGTCATGCCCTTCAGCTTCGGCGGGCACGCCGGCGAGAGCGGCGCCTTCACGATGCTGAGCTTCCCCGAGTCCGACCTCTCCGACATCGTCTACCTGGAACAACTCACCAGCGCCCTCTACCTCGACAAGCGCGAGGAGGTCGCCCAGTACCAGCGCGTGATGGAGCGGCTGCAGAAGGAAGGGCCGGATCCGGCCGAAAGTCGCGACCTTCTCCGAGGGCTCCTCCAACTCACCTGACACATCAGTACGATGACGTGACATCAGTTCCGACGCTTCGGCGTTTCGACGTCACTTCTGTCATCCGTACGGAAGTAGAGCGGGTAGAGGGGTCTCGATCCATGTCGCACTTCACCGACCTGGCCCACCAGTACATCGACGGCGAGTGGAAGCCCGGCAGCGGCTCGTGGGACATCATCGACTTCAACCCGTACACGGGGGAGAAGCTCGCGTCGATCACGGTCGCCACCGCCGGTGAGGTCGACCGGGCGTACCGCGCCGCGGAGCGCGCCCAGGCCGAGTGGGCCGAGACCAACCCGTACACCCGCCGGCTCGTCTTCGAGCGGGCGCTGCGGATCGTCGAGGACCGCGAGGAGGAGATCGCCGAGACGATCGTCGCCGAGCTCGGCGGCACGCGTCTCAAGGCGGCCTTCGAGCTGCACCTCGCCAAGGAGTTCCTGCGCGAGGCGGTGCAGCTGGCGCTGCGCCCCGAGGGGCGCATCCTGCCGTCCCCGGTCGACGGCAAGGAGAACCGCGTCTACCGCGTCCCCGTCGGCGTCGTCGGTGTCATCTCCCCCTTCAACTTCCCCTTCCTCCTGTCGATCAAGTCGGTCGCGCCCGCGCTGGCCCTCGGCAACGCCGTCGTCCTCAAGCCGCACCAGAACACCCCGATCTGCGGCGGCACCCTCGTCGCCAAGGTCCTGGAGGAGGCCGGTCTGCCGGCCGGGCTGCTGAACGTCGTCGTCACCGACATCGCCGAGATCGGCGACGCGCTCCTGACCCACCCCGTCCCGAAGGTCATCTCCTTCACCGGCTCCGACAAGGTCGGCCGCCACGTCGCCACGGTCTGCGCGCAGAACTTCAAGCACGCCGTCCTCGAACTCGGCGGCAACAGCGCGCTGATCGTGCTCGACGACGCCGACGTGGACTACGCGGTCGACGCGGCCGTCTTCAGCCGCTTCGTGCACCAGGGCCAGGTCTGCATGGCCGCCAACCGGATCCTGGTGGACCGTACGGTGGAGGAGGAGTTCACCGAGAAGTTCGTGGCGAAGGTGAAGACCCTGCGCGTCGGCGACCCGGCCGACCCCGCCACCCACATCGGTCCGCTCATCAACTCCCAGCAGGCGGAGGCCGTCTCCTCGCTGGTCGACCAGACGGTCGAGGCCGGCGCCACGGCACTCCTGCACGGCACGGTCGACGGCAACCTCGTCTCCCCGTCCGTCCTCACCGGCTTCGCCCCGGACGCCCCGATCCTGGGCCAGGAGATCTTCGGCCCGGTCGCCCTGATCGTCCCGTTCGACGGCGAGGAGGAGGCCGTGCGGATCGCCAACGACACGCCGTACGGGCTCAGCGGCGCCGTCCACACGGGGAACGTCGAGCGGGGTGTACGGGTCGCCAAGCGCATCCACACCGGCATGATCCACATCAACGACGGCACCGTGCACGACGAGCCGATCGTCCCCTTCGGCGGCGAGAAGCACTCGGGCGTCGGGCGGCTCAACGGCGAGGCGATGGTGGAGAGCTTCACCACCCAGAAGTGGATCTCGATCCAGCACGGCCGGAGCCGTTTCCCCTTCTGATCCCCCTCCGGGCCCGCCGGTTCCTCCTTGCGGACAGTACTTGTCCGCAAGGGTTCGTAACGTGAGGGGTGTCGGGAAGAGGGGCGTCAGGCCTCCCCGGCACCCATCTGCGCAGGCGTACGGAAGGCGGACATCATGGTGGCTCTGGTTCCCACGGAGGCTCACGGCGACGAGCGCGGCGCGCTCCTCAACTTCGTCGAGGCCCAGCGCGCCGCGATCCGCCGCTCGCTCCTCGGTCTCACCGAGGAGCAGGCGGCGAGTCGCCCCAGCGCCAGTGAGCTCAGCCTCTCCGGGCTGCTCAAGCACGTCGCCGAGGTCGAGCTGAACTGGCTCCGGCTGGCCCAGCAGCTGCCGAACGAGCGCCGGCGCACCCAGGAGACCTGGGGCGAGGGCTTCCGGCTCGTGGACGGCGAGACGATCCCGGAGATCGTGGAGTTCTGGGCGGGCGTGGCGAAGGAGACCGAGGAGTACATCCGCTCGGTGCCGAGTCTGGACGACACCTTCCCGCTGCCCAAGGCGCCCTGGTTCCCCGAGGACGGACGGGTGTCGGTGCGCTGGATGCTGCTCCACCTGGTGCAGGAGGCCGGCCGGCACGCCGGGCACGCGGACGTCATCCGCGAGTCCCTGGACGGCAAGGGCTCCTTCGAACTGATCGCGGCGGAGCAGGCGGGGTGACCCCCTGCGCGTACCCTGGTCAAAATTGACTAGGAGGTACGTGGGATGTCGGCCATCCGTCTTCTCGTCCTGGGCGCCGTGAAGCAGCACGGCCGCGCCCACGGCTACCAGGTCCGCAACGACCTGGAGTTCTGGGGCGCGCACGAGTGGTCCCATGCCAAGCCCGGCTCGATCTATCACGCGCTGAAGCAGATGGCGAAGCAGGGACTGCTGCACGCGCACGAGGTGGCACCGAGCGCGGTGGGCGGGCCGCCGCGCGTCGAGTACGAGCTGACGGAGGGCGGCCGCGAGGAGTACTTCGCCCTGCTGCGCGAGGCGCTGACCACGTACGACCAGAAGATGGACGTCCTGTCGGCGGGCATCGGCTTCATCGTGGACCTGCCCCGCGAAGAGGCCGCGGAGCTGCTGCGGCAGCGGGTGCGGGCGCTCGACGAGTGGCGGACCGCGGTCACGGAGTACTACACGCCGGAGGGTGGTCCCGGTCAGCTCGGGCACATCGGCGAGATCATGCACATGTGGGTCCACTCGGCGGACGCCGGCAAGGAGTGGACGCTCGGCCTCATCGAGCGGATCGAGGGCGGGGCGTATGTGTTCGCGGGTGAGGGCGAACCCTTCGTGGGGGTGCTCGCGGAAGGTGAGGAGAACCCCTTCGCGACCTGATCGAGCACTGCTGAAGTGGGCAGGCTAATCAAGTTTGACTAAGGCCTCGGAAGGGCATACCTTGCTCCGTCGGTGGCGACTGGTCAAATTTGACTACGACGATTTCTGGAGGAATCGACATGACGGCGACTGGGGACGCGATCCTCGTGGAGGGCGCGCGCAAGCGGTACGGGGAGAAGGACGCCCTGGCCGGCCTCGACCTCACGGTCCGGCGCGGCACGGTCCACGGTCTGCTCGGGCCCAACGGCGCGGGCAAGACGACGACCGTACGGATCCTGGCCACACTGCTCCGCCACGACGAGGGCCTGGTGCGGGTGGCGGGGCACGACGTACGGACCGAGGCCCGGGAGGTGCGGCGGCGGATCGGGCTGCTCGGGCAGCACGCGGCCCTCGACGAGGAGCTGAGCGGCCGGCAGAACCTGGAGATGTTCGGCCGGCTCCACCACCTGGGCGCGCGGCGCGCGGGCACCCGGGCCGACGAGCTCCTGGAGCGCTTCGGCCTCACCGACACCGGCCGCAAGCCGGTCAAGCAGTTCAGCGGCGGCATGCGGCGGCGGCTCGACCTGGCTGCCTCGCTGATCACGGAGCCCGAGGTGCTCTTCCTCGACGAGCCGACGACGGGACTCGACCCACGCGGGCGTGGCGAGGTCTGGGAGTCGGTGCGCTCGCTCGTCGGCGGGGGCACCACGGTGCTGCTGA
>NZ_LIPQ01000160.1 GCF_001418135.1 Streptomyces aureus | reverse complement strand
CCACAGGCGAGGCCGACCCGCCAGTGGGGGTCGTCGGCGGGCAGGCGCCGTTCGAGGACGGTGATCAGCGCCGGAACGGACTCGGGGGCGCGGAGGGCGGCGAGCAGCCGGATCGGCAGCAGGGCGTAGGCGACGCGGAGCTCGTTGGTGGCGAGGGCGGCGGCCGCGCGGGCGGTACGGGGGTCGCCGAGCAGGGTCAGGGCGTGGGCGGCGGTGACGCAGCGCTCCGGGTCGCGGTGGTTGAGGAGGAGCACCAGGGCCTCGAAGGCGCGTGGGTCACCCGTGACGCCGAGGGCGTAGGCGGCGATCTCCCGGGCCCAGAGAGGCTGCCCCGGGGCGGTGAGGACGCGGTGCAGTTCCTCGGGATCGGTGGTTTCCGCGAGCTGTTCGAATGCCTCCGGGACGGTTCCGGAGGCATTCTCGATCTCGTCCCGCAATCGATCGATCATCGAGCAGAATTCCGGATCCTCGGCGTATTCCATGAATCCGAGCCTATCCGCGATCCAGATCACATTTTCCTCAACTTCCCGGGACTGGCGCGCTCGTTACCCGCCGGTTAGTCTCGGGTGAGCGGGGCACCCCCCGCGCTTCTCACAACGGCCTGGTGACGCAGCCGTTGTGGGTGTTTGTCGGTTCGGCAGTTTCGACGTGACTCCGGGACAGAGTCCGTCGCCCCTTTTCCTCCAGGGCATCGCCCTTTCTCCGGGCAGAGCCCTCGCTCTTTCCCGCGCCCTTTCGTGCGCGCACTGCCCTCAGTCGTCACTCTTCCTCTCAGGAGTCCCCTGATGGACACCCCTCTCTCCACCATCGCCGTCGTCGGTCTCGGCACCATGGGCACCGGTATCGCCGATGTCCTCGTCCGCGCCGGCCGCGAGGTCATCGGCATCGACATCAGCGACACCGCCGCCGCCCAGGCCGTCGCCGCCCTGGAGGCCTCCACCGCCCGTGCGGTGGCCCGCGAGCGGATCACCGAGGAGGAGCGGCAGGACGTCCTGGCCCGCTTCCGTACCTTCTCCGACCTCCAGGCGGCCGCCGGGGCCGACCTCGTCATCGAGGTCGTGCCCGAGTCGTACGAGGCGAAGCAGGAGGTGTTCCGGGCCCTCGACGGCATCGTGGGGCCCGGCACGATCGTCGCCACCGGCACGAACGCGCTGTCCGTCACCCGGCTCGCCGCCGACTCGGCGCACCCCGAGCGGGTCCTCGGCCTGCACTTCTTCACCCCGGTCCAGGCCATGAAGCTGGTCGAGGTGGTCTCCTCCGTGCTGACCGACCCGCGGGCCGTCGACGCCGTCACGCAGCTCGCCCTCGACCTGGGCAAGGAGCCGGTGGCGGTCGGCGACCGGGCCGGTTTCATCGCGGACGGGCTGCTCTTCGGCTATCTGAACCAGGCCGCCGCCATGTACGAGGCCAAGTACGCCTCCCGCGAGGACATCGACGCGGCGATGAAGCTGGGCTGCGGTCTGCCGATGGGCCCGCTGGCGCTGCTCGACCTGATCGGAGTCGACACGGCCCGTACGGTCCTCGAGGCCATGTACGCGGACTCCCACGACCGGCTGCACGCCCCGGCCCCGATCCTCAAGCAGCTCAGCGAGGCGGGTCTGACCGGCCGCAAGTCGGGCCGCGGCTTCTACACGTACGAGGCTCCGGGCTCCGGCGAGGTCGTGCGGGACGCGCTGACCCCGCTGGGCTCCGCGGAGGCGGCCGGTGGCCGTGAGGTCCGCTCGGTCGGCGTCGCCGGCTCGGGCACCATGGCCTCCGGCATCGCCGAGGTCTTCGCGAAGGCCGGGTACCAGGTCGTCCTCGCCGCCCGCTCCCAGGAGAAGGCGGACACGGCGAAGGCCCGGATCGCCAAGTCGCTGGCCCGCTCGGTCGACAAGGGACGGATGACGGGCGAGGCGCGCGACGCGACGCTGGCCCTGATCACCCCGGCCGGCACGCTGGACGCCTTCGCCGACGTCGACCTGGCCCTGGAGGCGGTCGCCGAGGACCTGGAGATCAAGCAGGAGCTGTTCGCGCGGCTCGACAAGATCTGCAAGCCGGGCGCGGTGCTGGCCACCACGACCTCCTCCCTGCCGGTCGTGGCCTGTGCCCGTGCCACCTCGCGCCCGCAGGACGTCATCGGGATGCACTTCTTCAACCCGGCGCCGGCCATGAAGCTCGTCGAGATCGTCCGCACGGTGCTGACCGGCGACGACGTGCACGCGACCGTCCGCGAGGTCACCACGAAGATCCGCAAGCACCCGGTGGACTGCGGCGACCGGGCCGGTTTCATCGTGAACGCGCTGCTCTTCCCGTACCTGAACAACGCGATCAAGATGGTCCAGGAGCACTACGCGACCCTGGACGACATCGACGCGGCGATGAAGCTGGGCGGCGGCTACCCGATGGGCCCGTTCGAGCTGCTCGACGTGGTCGGTCTGGACGTGTCGCTCGCGATCGAGCAGGTGCTGCACCGTGAGTTCCGGGACCCGGGCCTGGCCCCGGCCCCGCTCCTGGAGCACCTGGTGGCGGCGGGCTGCCTGGGTCGCAAGACGGGGCGCGGCTTCCGCGAATATGCCCGACGCTGAGCCGGGAGCGGCCGGCTGGGGTGGCCTGCTGAGCCCTCCGGGCACCGTCGGTGTCCCGGGGGGCTCCCCGCCCCCACCTGGGCACACTCCCCGTCCGATGCAGTACGTTCGGACCATGCCCAAGGCCGCGAAGACACCCCGTGCCACCTCCCCGTCCGACGCTCCGGAGAGCGCGGCGGGCACTCGTGCCGCCGCTCAGCGGCTCAAGATGCGCCGGGAGCTCGCCACGGCCGCGATGGAGCTCTTCGCGAGCAAGGGGTACGAGGCCACGACGGTCGACGAGATCGCCGCCCGGGCCGGGGTCGCCAGGCGGACGTTCTTCCGGCACTTCCGCTCCAAGGAAGAGGCGATCTTCCCGGATCACGACGACACCCTGGTGCGGGCGGAGGCGGTGCTGAACGCGGCCCCGCCGCACGAGCACCCGCTCGACACGGTGTGCCGGGGCATCAAGGAAGTCATGAAGATGTACGCGGGCTCCCCCGCGGTCTCCGTGGAGCGCTACCGGCTCACGCGCGAGGTGCCGACCCTGCGGGAGCGGGAGATCGCCTCGGTGGCCCGCTACGAGCGGCTTTTCACCCGCTATCTGCTCGGGCACTTCGACGAGCGCGACCACCACGACGGGAACGACGACCCGCTGCTCGCCGAGGTGGCGGCCTCTGCGGTCGTCACGGCCCACAACCACGTCCTGCGCCGCTGGCTGCGGGCGGGCGGGCAGGGCGATGTGGAGAGCCAGCTGGACCACGCCTTCGCGATCGTCCGGGAGACCTTCGGCTCGGGCATAGGCGCGGGCCGCCCGGCCCCTTCCTCGTCCTCCCCGGGGACCACCGAGCCGGCCCCGGCCGTCCGGGCCTCCACCACGGGTGACGTGGTGGTCGCCGTGGCCCGGACGGACGCGCCGCTCGACGAGGTCATGCGCACGATCCAGCAGGCGCTCACGAAGAGCTGACGACGCCCCGGCGGGAACAGCCTCCGCGCCTCGTCCCCCACTTCTCACGGCGAAGGCCGCCCCTCTTCGGGGTGGCCTTCGCCCCTTTTGACCTGCGATTCGATCGATCATCGCTCACATGTGACCGGCAGATTGCATATGAGTGAAATTGTTGGCACGCAGTGCCTTGTCACGTGACACGGCGTGCCATACGTTGATGGTGTCCGGGCGGTCGGCGCGCAGAGGTCTCCTCGTGCGCCGGCTGTCCCCACAAGCGATCGTGATTGTGCGCCCGGACGCCTGCGTCACAGGCACCCACCGCGCCCACCGGCGCAGCCCGCACCACCCCGCCGAACCGACGGCACACCTCCACAGCAGCAGCCCAGACGTAACCCTCAGCGCGTCTCCCTCAGGACGCCGCACCGCCGGAGGCAACCCCGTGAAGGACATCCTGGACGCGATCCAGTCCTCGGACTCCACGTCCGCCGACTTCGCGAACATCCCGCTCCCCGAGTCGTACCGCGCCGTCACCGTCCACAAGGACGAGACGGAGATGTTCGCCGGGCTCGCCAGCCGCGACAAGGACCCGCGCAAGTCGCTGCACCTCGACGACGTGCCGCTGCCCGAGCTCGGCCCGGGCGAGGCCCTGGTCGCCGTCATGGCCAGCTCCGTGAACTACAACTCGGTCTGGACCTCGATCTTCGAGCCCGTCTCGACCTTCGGCTTCCTGGAGCGCTACGGCCGGCTCAGCGACCTCAGCAAGCGCCACGACCTGCCGTACCACATCATCGGCTCGGACCTCGCGGGCGTCGTGCTCCGCACCGGCCCGGGAGTGAACTCCTGGAAGCCCGGTGACGAGGTCGTCGCGCACTGCCTCTCGGTCGAGCTGGAGTCCTCGGACGGCCACAACGACACGATGCTCGACCCCGAGCAGCGCATCTGGGGCTTCGAGACCAACTTCGGCGGCCTGGCGGAGATCGCGCTGGTCAAGTCGAACCAGCTGATGCCGAAGCCCGACCACCTGAGCTGGGAGGAGGCGGCGTCCCCGGGCCTCGTCAACTCCACCGCGTACCGCCAGCTGGTCTCCCGCAACGGCGCCGGCATGAAGCAGGGCGACAACGTCCTCATCTGGGGCGCGAGCGGTGGACTCGGCTCGTACGCCACGCAGTTCGCCCTGGCCGGCGGCGCCAACCCGATCTGTGTCGTCTCCTCCCCCGAGAAGGCCGACATCTGCCGGGCGATGGGCGCCGAGGCGGTCATCGACCGCAACGCCGAGGGCTACAAGTTCTGGAAGGACGAGCACACCCAGGACCCCAAGGAGTGGAAGCGCTTCGGCAAGCGCATCCGCGAGCTCACCGGCGGCGAGGACATCGACATCGTCTTCGAGCACCCGGGCCGCGAGACCTTCGGCGCCTCCGTGTACGTCACCCGCAAGGGCGGCACCATCACCACCTGCGCCTCCACCTCGGGCTACATGCACGAGTACGACAACCGCTACCTGTGGATGTCGCTCAAGCGCATCATCGGCTCGCACTTCGCCAACTACCGCGAGGCGTGGGAGGCCAACCGTCTGGTCGCCAAGGGCAAGATCCACCCCACCCTGTCGAAGGTCTACTCCCTGGAGGAGACCGGCCAGGCCGCCTACGACGTCCACCGCAACCTGCACCAGGGCAAGGTCGGCGTCCTGGCGCTCGCGCCCGAGGAGGGCCTCGGCGTCCGCAACCCGGAGCTGCGCGCCCAGCACATCGACGCCATCAACCGCTTCCGCAACATCTGAGCCCGGGACCATAGATGACTGAGCGCCAGAAGGACCGGCCGTGGCTCATGCGGACGTACGCCGGTCACTCGACCGCCGAGGCGTCCAACGAGCTGTACCGGCGCAACCTCGCCAAGGGTCAGACCGGCCTCTCGGTCGCGTTCGACCTGCCGACGCAGACGGGCTACGACCCCGACCACATCCTCGCCCGCGGCGAGGTCGGCCGGGTCGGCGTCCCCGTCTCGCACCTCGGTGACATGCGGCGGCTGTTCCAGGACATCCCCCTGGACCAGATGAACACCTCGATGACCATCAACGCCACGGCGATGTGGCTCCTGGCGCTCTACCAGGTGGTCGCGGAGGAGCAGGGCGCGGACGTCACCCGGCTCCAGGGCACCACCCAGAACGACATCGTGAAGGAGTACCTGTCGCGCGGGACGCACGTCTTCCCGCCCGGCCCCTCCCTCCGCCTCACGACGGACATGATCACCTACACGGTGAACAACATCCCGAAGTGGAACCCGATCAACATCTGCAGTTACCACCTGCAGGAGGCCGGGGCCACTCCGGTCCAGGAGATCTCGTACGCGATGTCCACCGCGATCGCCGTGCTCGACGCGGTGTTCGCGTCGGGCCAGGTCCCGGAGGACCGCAAGGGCGAGGTCGTGGCCCGGATCTCCTTCTTCGTGAACGCGGGCGTCCGCTTCATCGAGGAGATGTGCAAGATGCGCGCCTTCGGCCGCATCTGGGACAAGATCACCCGCGAGCGGTACGGCATCGAGAACGAGAAGCAGCGCCGGTTCCGCTACGGCGTGCAGGTCAACTCGCTCGGTCTGACCGAGGCCCAGCCGGAGAACAACGTCCAGCGGATCGTCCTGGAGATGCTGGCCGTCACCCTCTCCAAGGACGCCCGCGCGCGCGCCGTGCAGCTGCCCGCCTGGAACGAGGCGCTCGGCCTGCCCCGGCCGTGGGACCAGCAGTGGTCGCTCCGCATCCAGCAGGTCCTCGCCCACGAGTCCGACCTCCTGGAGTACGAGGACATCTTCGCCGGCTCGCACGTCATCGAGGCCAAGGTCGACTCGCTCGTCGAGGAGTGCCTGGCCGAGATCGGGCGGATCCAGGAGATGGGCGGCGCGATGGCCGCCGTCGAGTCCGGCTACCTCAAGTCGCAGCTCGTCTCCTCGCACGCCGAGCGGCGCGCCCGGATCGAGGCCGGCGACGAGAAGATCATCGGTGTCAACATCTTCCAGGCTACCGAGGAGAACCCCCTCACCGCCGACCTGGACACCGCGATCATGACGGTGGACCCGGCGAACGAGGCGCGGGTTGTCGCGGCCCTCCACGAGTGGCGCGACAACCGCGACGAGACCCGCGCCCAGGATTCCCTGGCGACGCTGAAGGCGACGGCTGCCGGTGACGGCAACCTCTTCGCCGCCACCCTGGAGTGCGCGCGTGCGGGCGTCACGACCGGGGAGTGGTCCTGGGCGCTGCGGGACGTCTTCGGCGAGTTCCGCGCCCCGACGGGCGTGTCCTCGGCGCCGGTCGCGGTGACGGCCGAGGCGGGCACGCCGCTGGCCCTCGTACGGGACAAGGTGGCGCGGACCGCCGAGGAGATGGGCGTCGGACGGCTGCGGCTGCTCGTCGGCAAGCCGGGCCTGGACGGGCACTCCAACGGGGCCGAGCAGATCGCCGTACGCGCGCGTGACGCCGGTTTCGAGGTGGTCTACCAGGGCATCCGGCTGACGCCCGAGCAGATCGTGAGCGCGGCCCTCGCGGAGGACGTGCACTGCGTGGGTCTGTCGATCCTCTCCGGCTCGCACGCCGAGCTGGTCCCGGACGTCCTCGACCGCCTCCGCGAGGCGGGCGCGGCCGACGTGCCGGTCATCGTCGGCGGGATCATCCCGAACGCCGACGCCGCAGAACTGAAGCGTGCGGGTGTGGCCGCCGTCTTCACACCGAAGGACTTCGGTATCACGGAGATCATCGGACGTATCGTCGACGAGATCCGGACAGCGAACAAGCTCCACCCCCTTGAAAGTACGGAGGTCCCCGCATGACCAGCCCCGTGAACCGCCTGCGTCCGCGCCGCTCCTGCCTGGCGGTCCCCGGTTCCAACCCGCGCTTCCTGGAGAAGGCCCAGGGCCTCGCCGCCGACCAGGTCTTCCTCGACCTGGAGGACGCGTGCGCCCCGCTGGCCAAGCCCGAGGCCCGGCACACCATCGTGAAGTTCCTGAACGAGGGCGACTGGACCGGCAAGACCCGTGTCGTCCGCGTCAACGACTGGACGACCCACTGGACGTACCGTGACGTCGTCACCGTCGTCGAGGGCGCCGGCCAGAACCTCGACTGCATCATGCTGCCGAAGGTCCAGGACGCCCAGCAGATCGTCGCGCTCGACCTCCTGCTGACCCAGATCGAGAAGACCATGGGCTTCGAGGTCGGCAAGATCGGCATCGAGGCGCAGATCGAGAACGCCCAGGGCCTGACCAACGTCAACGCGATCGCGCAGGCCTCCCAGCGTGTCGAGACGATCATCTTCGGCCCGGCCGACTTCATGGCCTCCATCAACATGAAGTCGCTGGTCGTGGGCGAGCAGCCGCCCGGCTACCCGGCGGACGCGTACCACCACATCCTGATGAGCATCCTGATGGCCGCCCGCGCGAACAACCTGCAGGCGATCGACGGCCCGTACCTCCAGATCCGCAACCAGGAGGGCTACAAGGCCGTCGCGCAGCGCGCCGCCGCCCTCGGTTTCGACGGCAAGTGGGTGCTGCATCCGGACCAGGTCGCCGCCGCGAACGAGATCTTCTCGCCCTCGCAGGAGGACTACGACCACGCCGAGCTGATCCTCGACGCGTACGACTACTACACCTCCGAGGCCGGCGGGAAGAAGGGCTCCGCGATGCTCGGCGACGAGATGATCGACGAGGCCTCCCGCAAGATGGCCCTGGTCATCTCCGGCAAGGGCCGTGCCGCCGGCATGCAGCGCACCAGCAAGTTCGAGATCCCGGAGGCCTGAGTCCGATGCAGTTCGGCCGTACCTACGAAGAGTTCGAAGTCGGTGCCGTCTACAAGCACTGGCCCGGAAAGACGGTCACCGAGTACGACGACCACCTCTTCTGTCTGCTGACGATGAACCACCATCCGCTGCACATGGATGTGAACTACGCCGAGAACACGACGGATTTCGGCAAGAACGTCGTCGTCGGCAACTACATCTACTCGCTGCTGCTCGGCATGTCCGTGCCGGACGTCTCCGGCAAGGCCATCGCCAACCTGGAGATCGAGTCGCTGCGGCACGTGGCGCCGACCTTCCACGGCGACACGATCTACGGCGAGACCACGGTCCTGGACAAGACCCCGTCGAAGTCGAAGAACGACCGCGGCATCGTCTACGTCGAGACCAAGGGCTACAAGCAGGACGGCACCCTCGTGTGTGTCTTCCGCCGCAAGGTGATGGTCCCCACCGAGACGTACATCAAGGAGCGCGGCGGCGAGCAGCCCGGCCGCCCCGAGCTGATCGAGCCCGCCAAGAAGACGGAGAAGTAGCCATGGCCCGACTCGCCCAGACCGCCGGGCTCACGGACGTCCAGCAGGAGATCCTCAAGACCGTCCGGGAGTTCGTCGACAAGGAGATCATCCCGGTCGCCACCGAGCTGGAGCACCGCGACGAGTACCCCCAGCAGATCGTCGACGGGCTCAAGGAGCTCGGCCTCTTCGGTCTGATGATCCCCGAGGAGTACGGGGGTCTGGGTGAGTCGCTCCTCACCTACGCGCTGTGCGTGGAGGAGATCGCGCGTGGCTGGATGTCGGTCTCCGGCATCATCAACACGCACTTCATCGTCGCGTACATGCTGAAGCAGCACGGCACCCAGGAGCAGAAGGACTACTTCCTTCCGCGGATGGCGGCCGGCGAGACGCGTGGCGCGTTCTCGATGTCGGAGCCGGGCCTCGGCTCGGACGTGTCGGCGATCACGTCGAAGGCGGTCAAGGACGGCGACGAGTACGTCCTGAACGGCCAGAAGATGTGGCTGACCAATGGCGGAACGTCAACGCTGGTCGCCGTTCTCGTCCGAAGTGACGAAGGACACCCGGAGGGCACCGCCCCCCACAAGTCGATGACGACCTTCCTCGTCGAGAAGGAGCCCGGCTTCGGAGAGGTCCGCCCCGGCCTCACCATCCCCGGGAAGATCGACAAGATGGGTTACAAGGGCGTCGACACCACCGAACTCATCATGGACGGACTGCGCATTCCGGCCAATCGGGTCCTCGGCGGGGTCACCGGCCGAGGGTTTTACCAAATGATGGACGGCGTCGAGGTCGGCCGCGTGAACGTGGCGGCCCGTGGCTGCGGCGTCGCTCAGCGTGCCTTCGAGCTCGGTGTCTCGTATGCCCAGCAGCGTCACACTTTCGGCAAGGCGATCGCTCAGCACCAGGCGATCCAGTTCAAGCTGGCCGAGATGGCTACCAAGGTCGAGGCCGCTCATGCGATGATGGTGAATGCAGCACGCAAAAAGGACTCCGGGGAACGAAACGACCTCGAAGCAGGGATGGCGAAGTACCTCGCCTCCGAATACTGCAAGGAGGTCGTCGAGGATGCCTTCCGCATCCACGGCGGCTACGGGTTCTCCAAGGAGTACGAGATCGAGCGTCTCTACCGTGAGGCGCCGATGCTGCTCATCGGTGAAGGTACCGCCGAGATCCAGAAAATGATCATTGGTCGTCGGCTGCTCGAGGAGTACCGATTCCAGGGTTGATTGTCGGTTTTGAGTCGTTTCGGCCGCGAAGAAGATCACACCCTGTGTTCGTCTTCCGGCCGTCGACTCGGTTCCTGGCTTACCCAGTTGCGCCCCGCAACCGATAGCATCGAGGGAAAGCCGCCGTCCCCCGTTGCCAGTGCGGCATCATCCGCTACGAAGGTCATCCATGCCCCACAGCCAAACCTCTGCACACCGCGACAGCCTCACGGGCGTACGCATTGCGCGCGGAGCATCGCCGTGGCTTCTGCCGACCGTCGCCACCGCGGCGCTCAGCCTCGTGCGCGCGCGCAAGTCGAGGCGGGCCGCGGCCATCGCCGTGCCGACCACCGCGCTCGCGGCCGGCATGCTGTGGTTCTTCCGCGACCCCGAGCGTGAGATCGCTCAGGGCCGGGTCATCTCCCCCGCCGACGGTGTGGTGCAGAGCATCATGCCGTGGAAGGACGGGCGTACCCGGGTCGCCATCTTCATGAGCCCGCTGAACGTCCACGTCAACCGCGCGCCGCTGGCCGGCACCGTGACGTCCGTGGAGCACGTTCCCGGCGGGTTCGTCCCGGCGTTCAACAAGGAGAGCGAGAACAACGAGCGCGTTGTCTGGCACTTCGACACCGAACTCGGCGACATCGAGATGGTGCAGATCGCGGGCGCCGTCGCCCGGCGCATCGTGCCGTACATCCCGCAGGGGACCAAGGTCGAGCAGGGTGACCGCATCGGTCTGATCCGCTTCGGCTCGCGCGTCGACATCTACCTCCCCGAGGGTGTCGAGGTCGCCGTCGAGGTCGGCCAGGCCACCACAGCGGGGGTGACTCGCATTGACCGTGATTGATCCCGACACACGGGCCGCCGACTGGGTCGCCGGCACCGATACGGAAGGGGCCGAAGAGGCCGAGGAGATGCCGCTGTCGTTGAGGCTGTCCATAGCGGACGCCCTCACGCTCGGTAACGCCACGTGCGGATTCATGGCGGTGTACTTCACCACCACGGGCATCCTCATCCCGCACCTCACGGGCAGCACGGAGACCGGCATGGCGCGCAACAGCGCCGCCACCGCCGTCATCCTGATGCTGGCCGCAGCGATCTTCGACCTGTTCGACGGCATCGTGGCGCGCAAGCTGCGCTCCTCCCCGATGGGCGCCGAGCTCGACAACCTCTCGGACCTGATCAGCTTCGGTCTGGCCCCGGCCTACTTCGTACTCGTGTACGGCATGGTCACGCCCGGCGCGCAGCAGAAGGTCTCGGCGGTGGCCGCGATCGTGGTGCTGCTCGCGGTGGTGCTGCGGCTTGCGAGATTCTCCTGCGTGACCATGAAGGACGGCATGTTCCAGGGCATGCCGAGCCCCTTCGGCGCGCTGACGGTGGTCTCGATCGTGCTCCTGGAGCTGCCGTTCATCCCGACGCTGCTCGCAATCATCGGGGTCGCCTGGCTGATGGTGAGCCGGGTCGAGTACCCCAAGCCGCGGGGCATCCTCGCGGTGGCGATGCTCAGCTGGATCGTCGGTGCGATGGGCATGCTGGCGGCCTGGGCCTTCGACGCTCCGGGCGGACAGTTCCTGCTCCAGACCGGGTGCGCGCTCCAGGTCGTGATGGGCGCCGTGATCCCCCTCTTCGCGACGGCCCGTCGAGTGAACACCTTCCGCGGCAACCGGCGTGAGAGCCGGGAGGCGCGGGCGGCGCAGCTGCCGTAGCGCACGCAGCGCATGGACGAGAAGGGCCCCGGAGGCGATATCGCCTCCGGGGCCTTTCCGTTTCCCCCGGCCTAGCCGAGGCGCTTGTAGTAGAGCGTGGTCGCGCGCAGGACGCCCGCCGGGTCGGCGGCGAAGTCCGGGATCGTGCCGGCGGCCGTCCAGCCCGCGCCCCGGTAGAGGCGCTCGGCCGGGCTGTCGGTCTGGGTGTCCAGGACGAGCAGGGCGAGGCCGATGGCGGCGGCGTGGGCCTCGGCCGTGGCGAGCAGCCGGTACCCGAGGCCTCTGCCCCGGGCCGAGCGGTGCACCAGGAGGCGGGCGATCTCGCCGCGGTGCCTGCCGTTGGCCGGGCCCCCGCGGACGAGGGTGACGACGCCGGTGAGGCTCCCGTCGGGGCCGTGGGCCGCCCAGACGTCCCGCACGCCCTCGGCTGCCTCCTCGGCGACGCGCGCCCACCAGGCGGCCGCGTCGGGTGCCGCCAGGGGCGCCAGGAAACCGACGGATGCGCCGGAGTCCACGGCGTCGACGAGGAGAGCGGCGAGACCGGCGGAGGCGTGGGCGCGGACCTCGTCGGAGGTGAGGCGCTCGATGCGGTCGGCGGAGGCGGGGCTCATGGGCCTCTCCAGCGAGTCCTGCAGCGGCTTGTCCAGTGGCTCCTGCAGCGGCTTGTCCAGTGGCTTCTCCAGCGGCTTCCGCAGGCACAGGAGGTCGGGCCGCTCGTCCCAGGAGGCGACCGTCTCGAAGCCCAGGGCGCGGTAGAGGGCCAGTGGTTCCTCCCGCCAGTTCCAGACGGTGAGGCGTACGGCGGAGGCGCCGGAGGCCGTCGCACGGCGCAGGGCCTCGGTCATGAGGGCCCTCGCGATCCCCTTGCGGCGGGCCTCGGGCGCCACCCAGAGCCGCTTGATCTCGGGCGCCCGGCCCTCGTGAGGGGCCTTGAGGACGACGCAGCCGGCCGGGATGTCCTCGCCGGGCGGGGTGGCGAGCAGGACCGTGTCGGCGGCGAACGCGCCGGCCGGGTCCTCGACCTCGGCGCGGTATACGGCGGGGAGCTGGGCGGCCGCCTCCACCGCCGTCCCCTTCTCGGCCTGGTTGACCAGGTGGTAGGCGGCCAGCAGGTCGGGGAGGCGTGGGTGGGAGCGGTTCTCCTCGATACGTGCAGTCATGGGCCCGAGCTTCACACCGCGATGTTTCCGGCATGTGAAGATCTTTTACGCTGGGTCCATGCGTGTACTGGTAGCGGGCGCCACGGGCGCCGTCGGTCGTCAGCTCGTGCCGCGCCTGGAGGCGGCCGGCCACGAGGTCGTGGGTCTGTCCCGGCGCGGGCCGAACCCCGTGGACGTGCTGGACGCCGGGGCGGTGCGCCGTGCGGTGGCCGAGGCGGCGCCGGACGCCGTGGTCCATCAGCTCACGGACCTGGGTGGGGCGGACGGGGCCGCGAACAACCGCGTACGGGTCGAGGGCACCCGGCACCTGGTGGACGCGGCACGCGGGGCCGGCGTCGGCCGGATCGTGGCACAGTCGATCAGCTGGGCGTACGCCCCCGGGAACGGACCCGCCGACGAGTCCGTACCGCTCGACCCGACGGACGAGGCGCCCCGGTCGCGGATCGTCGCCGGGGTGCGGGCCCTGGAGGACACGGTGGCCGAGCTCCCCGAGGCGGTCGTGCTGCGGTACGGGATCCTGTACGGCCCCGGCACCTGGTACGCCCCGGGCGGCGCCGTGGCCGCCGCGCTCGCCGGGGACCCGGCGGCCCGTTTCCTCGGGAGCACGGCGGCCGACGACGCGGTGAGCTCCTTCGTGCACGTCGCCGACGCCGCCGAGGCGGCCGTACGGGCTCTCGCGTGGCCCCCGGGCGCGTACAACGTGGTGGACGACGAGCCCGCGCCCGGCCACACCTGGCTGCCGGTCCTCGCGGCGGCCCTGGGGGTCCCGGCCCCGCCGCGGAGCGAGGGCGGGGCGCCCTGGGCCCGGGGCGCGGTGAACGCCCGGGCCCGCGCCCTGGGCTGGGCCCCGGTCCACCCGTCCTGGCGGACGGGCTTCGCGGACCGGGACCCGGGCCGAGCCGGCTGAGCCCTCAGGGGGTGTAGGACTTCGCGGCGTCGGCGACGAAGGGCGGCCGGACGGTGCGCATGCCGCCGGGGACCTTCTTGTCCGGCTGGATGATGACGGACTCCCGCGACGACGGGGCCTTGGGATCGCCGAGGTTGTGGCTCATCCCGAAGCCGGCGTCGTAGGACGTCAGCGTCAGGAGCGCCTTGCCGACACCGTCGCGGGTGAGGTCCTTGCTCTCGCAGGCCTTCTTCAGGGCCTCGCCGAAGACGCTCGCAGCGGTCCAGCCGGCGACGATGCCGTTGTCGAGGGAGTCGCTCGGGTAGGCGGCCTTGTAGTCCGCGACGAGCTTCTTCGCGGTCGGGGTGTCCGCGCCGATGGGGAGGCTCGGGGAGGCGAACCAGTACATCTTCTCCAGGGCGGGGCCGGCCTGGGTGCCGAGCAGCTGCGGCGCGAAGGCGGAGTTGTTGCCGACGACGGGGACCTTCAGTCCGGTGGCGGCGGCGACTCCGACGAGGGAGGCGGCCTGGCGGGGGCCGGCGCTGATGACGATGGCCTTGACCCCGGCCTGCTTGAGCGCCGCGACCTGCGCCGACATGTCGTTGTCGGTGGGCTTGATCTTCTGCTCGACGACGGTCACGCCCGCCTTCTCCGCCGCGTACTTCGAGCCCTTGAGGGCGTTCTCGCCGTAGTCGCCCTCGAAGTAGACGTGGCCGAGCTTGTCGCCCGACTTCAGGCCCTTCTCCTTGAGCAGGAAGTCGACGGCGTTGATGGTCTCGACGTCGTACGTGGCGCCCAGCACGCGGATGTACGGGGAGCCGAGCAGGGACGCCGACCAGGCCTGCGGGAGGACGAGCCCCTTGTCCTTGACGTCCACCCGGGGCTTGACGGCGGCGACGAACGGCGAGCCGATGAACTGCGTGTAGCCGACGACCTTCGGCTCCAGTTCGGTGTAGGCGGCGAGCGCCTTCTGCGGGTCGTAGCCGTGGTCGCGGACCGTCAGCTCCAGCTGCCGGCCGCAGATCCCGCCGCCGGCGTTGACCTGCTTCACGTACAGCTGCTGGGCCTGGGTGACGCTCTTGCCGAGGGTGGCGTACACGCCGGTCATGTCGGTCAGCGCGCCGAGCGAGATCGTCTTGTCGGTGACGCCCTCGCCGGCCTTCACCCCGCCCGCGCCGGTCTGCTTGCCGTCGCCTGTCTTCGCCTTCGAGCTGCATCCGGCGGCGGTGAGGGCGACCAGTGCGGCGAGCGCGGCGGCCAGGCCCCGCACGGCCTGTCGTCGGTGGTTCATCGTGCCTCCCCTGAGGGTTCGTTGGTGGTCGGGGTGTGCGTGGGGTTCTTGGGGCCCTTGCCGCTTCCGGGTTTTCCTGGCCTCCGGGCGGCCAGCCGGGCCAGGCCTCCGGGCAGGAACAGGACCACCGCGACGACGGCGGCGCCGTACAGGTAGCGCGCGGCCTCCCCCGGTGCGATGCCGCCCGTTCCCGGGGCGGAGACCAGCGGGAGCGCGTCGCTGTAGCGGTTGAGGAGCTGCGGCAGCAGGGAGACGAAGACGCCTCCGGCGACCGCTCCCGCGACCGAGCCGAGACCGCCGATGACGATCATGGCGAGGTATTCGAGGGAGAGCGCCATGCCGAAGTACTCCGGCACGGTGCGCTGGAAGACCAGGGCGAGCAGGACGCCGGCGAGACCCGCGTACATGGAGGACAGGACGAAGACGGCAGCCCGGTAGCGGGCGACCGGGATACCCATGACACCGGCGGCGATCCGGTGGTCGCGGATGGCGTTCATCGCCCGCCCGGGGCGGCCCCGGAGGACGCCGCGGGCGAAGAGCACCCCGCCGAGCAGCAGGATCAGACCGAGGTACCAGAGCTTCTCCACCGCCCCGAACGGCACCTGGGCGACGAGGAGTTCGGTGTCGTCGAAGGTGAGCCCGAAGAGGGAGAGCGGCGGGACCGCGCGGCCGTTGTAGCCGCCCGTGAGGTCATGGGCGTTGAAGAGGACGTGCTGGCCGATGAAGATCAGCGCGAGGGTGGCGATGCCGAGGTACGCGCCCCTCAGCCGTCCCGCGATGGGGCTGAACACCCCGCCGGCCAGGCCCGAGAGGGCGACGGCGAGGACGGCGGCGAGCCAGCCGGGCAGGCCGAGTCCGGCGAGCCCGTCGGCGCCGTCCCCGGCGAAGGCGCAGTATCCGTAGGCACCGACGGCGAGGAAGAAGGCGTGCCCCATGGAGAGCTGTCCGGTGGCGCCGGTCAGCAGGTTGATGCCGATCGCGCCGAGGGCGGCGGCCATCGCGAACAGGCCGGCCTGGAGCCAGAACCGGTCCAGGTAGAACGGCAGGACCAGGAGGACGAGACAGGCGGCGGCCCCTCCGTACACCGCGGGACTGCCGACCCGCAGGCCGCTCCGGGCGAGGGTCTCAGACACGGGCCAGCTCCTTCGTGCCGAAGAGTCCGGCCGGGCGGATCAGGAGCACCGCGACCATGACGAGATACGGGGCCAGGTCGCCGATCCCCCGGCCGAGGAACGCCAGGTCGCCCTGGTAGCCGGTGGCGAGGGACTCGGTGACGCCGACGAGGAGGCCGCCGACGAGGGCGCCCGTGGTGGAGTCGAGACCGCCGAGGATGGCGGCGGGGAAGGCCTTGAGCGCGGCGAGCGAGGTGGCCCGCTCAAGACCCGGGGTCGGGAAGACGGTGAGGAAGAGCGCCGCGACGGCGGCGAGACCGCCGGCGACCGCCCAGGCGCCGATCGAGACCCGGCCGAGCCGGATGCCCATGAGGGCGGCGGTCTCCTGGTTCTCGGCGGCCGCCCGCATGGCGACGCCCCAGGACGTGTACCGGAAGGCGAGCAGGAACGCGGTGATGAGGAGGCCCGCGGCGAGCAGCGCGGCGATCCTGGTCTCCGCGACGGTGACCCCGCCGACGGTGACGACGGAGTCGCCCCACGGGTCGCCGAGGGACAGGATGTCCGTGCCGATCCGACGGGTCAGCTCGGTGGCGAGGAGGATGTCGACGCCGATCGTGACGATGGCGAGGACGCTGTGGTCGGCGCCCCGGTGGCGGCGCATCACGAAGAACTCGACGGCCGCGCCGACCACCGCCGCGCCCGCGACGCCGGCGAGCAGGGCGGGCCAGAAGCCGAGCTCGTCGTGGAGGACGGCGGTGACGTAGCCGCCGGCGAGGAGGAGGGAGGCGTGGGCGAAGTTGACGACCTCGGTGGCCCGGAAGATGACCACGAAGCCGAGGGCGATGAGGGCGTAGATCGAGCCCAGTGAGATGCCGTTGATCAGGAACTCGGCGAACGTGCTCACGCGGCGGACTCCTCTCCGAGGTAGGCGCGGACGACCGCCGGGTCGTTCTGGACGTCGCCGGGTGCCCCGTCGGCGATCCGGCGGCCGAAGTCGAGGACGGTGACGGAGTCGGCGAGCCGCATCACCAGGCCCATGTCGTGCTCGACGAGGAGCACCGAGATGCCGAGGCTGTCGCGGACCCCGGCGATGACCGAGGCGGTCCGGCGCCGCTCGTCGGCGGTCATCCCGGCGACGGGCTCGTCGAGGAGCAGCAGCTTCGGCTCCATGCAGAGGGCGCGGGCCAGTTCGGCGAGCTTCTGCTGTCCGTACGGGAGGGAGCCCGCCGGTCGCGCGAGCTGCTGCTCCAGACCGACGAAGGCGGCGACCTCCCGGACCCGGGCGCGGTGCCGCGCCTCCTCCCGGGCGGCGGAGGGGAGACGGAGCCCGGCGGCGACGAAGCCGGTGCGGGTCAGCCGGTGGCGGCCGAGCATCAGACTGTCCTCGACGGTGGCGCGGGGCGGCAGGGCCAGGTTCTGGAAGATCCGGCCGATTCCGAGGTCGGCGATCCGGTGCGGGGGCAGGTCGGT
>NZ_LIPQ01000016.1 GCF_001418135.1 Streptomyces aureus | reverse complement strand
GGGTCGCCCGGCTTCGTGCGTGCCGGGCGACCCGCCCACCCCCTGCTCACCACCACCAGAGGCGCCGTCACCGGCGCCCTCACGGTGCGGGTGCCGTCCTCGTCCCACGGCCAGGTGCATCCTCATCGGCCCGTGCTCCTCGATGATCCGAGGGCGCGGCAGGCCGGGGCCCTCGGCACCGAACCGTTCAACCCAGGGCGATCCAGCGGACCCCGAGTTGTTCGATCTGTGCGGCCTCCGTTTCATTGAGTGGCTCGCGGCCCGTGGCCTTGCGCAGGAAACGGGAACGGCTCCACCCCAGCTCGTCGGCCGCCGCGGCATGCTCCGGGCCGAGGAGCAGCTCCGTCACGGCGTCACCGGCCGCCGGCGTGAGCCAGGCTTCGCGTCCGAGTGCGTCGGCCAGGTCGAGGCCGTGGACGGCGACTTCCACGACGCGGGTGAGGAGGAACTCCGAAAGGAGCATGGCGTCGCCGTGGCGTGTCCGCACGGTCCTGGCGCCTGATCGGGCCCGGCACAGCCGGTCGGATCGCCGCCACGTCGCGGCGAAGTCCTCGGCGAAGGCGGCGCCGTCGGCCGGTCCCGCCGCCCGGTCCTGGGCCAATGCGATCCGCTTGGCATTGGTCCGGGGTGAGAAGCGGTCGTCCGGACGGTAGTACTCCACCGCGGAGATCTCCGCCTCGTCGGGTGCCGGCGCGTCCAGCATGGCCGGGAGCCAGTCGATCACCACCACCACGTGCCCGAGCAGGTCGCGTACGGTCCAGGGCGTACAGCGTGTCGGGAGGTCCCACTCGGCCTCGGAGAGCCCGGCCACGGCGCCGCTGAGGGCCTCGCATTCCACCCGGAAGGCTTCGAGCACCTGGTCGTGGTCCACAGCCCGCCGCCCCCCGTCCGTTCGCCGCACCGTGCTCACCTCGCCGTCCCGCCGAGGTGACGGCGCAGGTCGGCTGTCGACCGGCGAGCGAACCACTGATGGACGCCCCAGCCGTCCTGCCCGCTGAACTCCCTCTCGTACAGGTCGACATCGTCGGCGGTGACAGGACGAAGAGTGATCCCATCCAACAAGGAACGGCTCCAGATTCTCTCGGCGGGCGGTTCGAACCCTCGTGACGGCCGTCCGCACAACGGCTTCTCGCTTCGCGCTTCTCAGATCATCGACACGCGCGCCGAGGCGGTCCCGGTTGCGGACTGCTGGAAAAAGATCACCACGGATGGACGACCAGAGAGGAGCCAGGCTTCTCCGCCGTTCGTTCTCGCGGGCGTGCGATAGGGTTCCGGGCCATGATCGAACCCGGAACCTTCGCCTGGCCGCCCGCCCCGATATCGACCGAACGGCTCGTGCTCCGCGAGTCCGAGGGCCGGGACCGGGCGGCGTTCGTCGAGCTGTTCGCATCGCCGGATGTGGGCGCCTACATCGGTGGCGCCCAGCCTCGCGAAGTGCTCGAGCGCGCGGTGCCCGAAGTACCTGGCCGACGTCCCGGCTGTTTCGTGGTCGAACGCGACGGAACGATGATCGGCATGATCACCTTCGATCCCCGCGGCGCCGAGCGCCGGGGGCATGTCCGCCCCGAGGCCGGGGAGGCCGAGCTCGGTTACCTGTTCCTGCCGGAGGCATGGGGACGGGGTTACGCCTTCGAGGCGTGCGCGGCGGCACTCGACTGGTTCGCCGGCGCACGACCCGGCGAACCCGTGGTGCTCTCCACCCAGAGCGCCAACGACCGCGCGATGCGCCTCGCGGCGAAGCTGGGCTTCACCGAGGTCGAGCGGTACGAGGAGTACGGCGCCGACCAGTGGTTCGGCGTGCGCCCCTCGGCCACACGGGCCGGATGAAGGGCGGCACCGTGAGCGAGATCGTGCTGATGTCGGACCCGAAGGTCGCCGCCGTACCTGTGATCGAGTGCGGGGAACGTCTTGTGGACGTCCGCCTCGGCGGCCGGCTGCTCGTCGACGCCCGCAAGCAGGACCCGGCGGACGCCTTCGCCCACCTCCGGGAGGGTGTGCTGGAGCGGCTGCTCACGGCACAGACGATGCTTCCGGCGGGCATGCGGCTGCTGTTCGTCGAGGGTTACCGGCCCCCTTCCCTCCAGCATGAGTACTTCGAGGAATACGCCGGCCGACTGCGAGCCGACAACCCCGGGTGGTCCTCCCATCAGATCCACTCCGCGGCGAGCAGGTACGTGTCACCCCCCGACATCGCGCCGCACAGCGCCGGCGCGGCCGTCGACCTCACCCTCGCCGATGCCGACGGGCGCGAGCTGGACCTCGGCACGCGCATGAACGCGGATCCCGAGGAGAGCGCGGGCGCCTGCTACACGCACGCCTCGAACATCACCGACGAGGCCCGCGCCAACCGGAAGCTGCTGGGCACCGTGCTCACGGCAGCGGGGCTGGTGAACTACCCCACGGAGTGGTGGCACTGGTCCTTCGGGGACCGCTACTGGGCCTTGATCGCAGGAGAGACCGCCGCCCTCTACGGACCGAAGGAGCTCGACTCCAGGCACGGCTGAAACCGGTGCCTGATGCCTGGTGCCTGGTGTCCCGTGCCTGATGTCTGGTGTCTGGTGTCTGGTGTCGGTGAACCGGTCCGACGGCACGGGCCACAGCCGGGGTCCCGGTCCGCGTCACGCAACGCATCCCGGTTGAGCGCGGACGTGTCAGCCACCGCGTACGACGAGCAGGGCCGGAGCACCCGGGCAGGTCGCTCACCCGTCGGCTGTGGCCGTCACGGTCATCGTCCCCAGCCGTTCAGGGGACACTCGGGCCGCACCCGGGGCGTTTCCCGCCCCACCGGGCATCTCTCGGTGGAACGAAAGGGAAACTTGATGCCGCTCTATCTTTCGAGGTTCAGCTACACACCGGAGACCTGGGCGAGGCTGACCGTCCACCCCGAGGACCGCGCAAAGGCTGCTCAGGCGTACATCGAGTCCGTCGGCGGGAAGCTCCACGGCTTCTGGTACGCCTTCGGCACGCACGACGGATACAACCTGTGGGAGGCCCCCGACAACGTGTCCATGGCCGCGGTCGCGCTGGCGATCAGTGGAGGGGGCGCGCTCAGCTCGTTCGAGACGACAGTTCTCCTGACCGTCGAGGAAACCATGGATGCCCTGCGCAAGGCCGAACGGGTCCAGTACCGGGCGCCGGGCGCGTAGGGGTCCAGGACGAGGTAGCAGGAGCAGCCCCCGGCCGGGTTCAGCGTCGTTCGTCGGCAGGACTCGTTGAGCCGACCGGCAGCCGACCGGCGTTCCGCCGCCGGCCAGGCCTCGCCTCCATCGCGCGCGCGGTGGAGGCGAGGCCCTCGGTGGGCGCCTACTGGTTGGCGGCCTCTGGGGCGACAGGAGGGTCCTCCCTGTTCAGCGCGTCCTTGAAGTCCTGCGCTGCTGTGACGACGTCAAAAATCGTGGCGAAGGCCGCGAGCATCGCGGTCTGCGTCTCCGCGAACCAGTCGTTGAACTCCCTCTGCTTCCTCGGCAGTCTCCTGAAGTCGTTGAAGCGGCTGTTCTTCGCCACCAAGTCGATGATCGTGGCCTCGACTTGCGTTCGCATCATGGCGACGGTTCGCGGGCGGTTGAATGTCTGAAAGACGTTTGCGGGCGAGCAGTCGTTGAGCAGGGTCGTGATCTCGCGTGTGAATTCGCCGAAGGCCCCGGCGTTGTCGCCGTCTCCTCTCGTTGCGGTGGCGAATTCCTCCCGGGCCCGCAGGCCCGTGAGGTTTGCGGCTGCTCCGTTGAGCCGGGCCACGAGTGTGCCCATACGAGTCACCTGGTCAGCCGCCAGCCGTTTCTTCCATTTGGGATACGGGCTGGCCAGGACGTGGTCCCGGGCAGCCCTCCGTAGGTCGGTGACGGCGGCTTCGAACTGTGTGACGTAGCCCCCGACGTTGTTGAAGATGTGCTCGCCCTGGAGATGGAAGACCCCGTCCGTCGAGTTCGAGCCCTGTCCCACGACACGCTGGACCGCGTCGGCGGTCGACTGCATCGACGACGTCCTGGTCGAGGGGTCGCCCGAGCCGTCCTCCCGGGCAGGTTGAGGAGCGGCCAGCACTCGCCGGGCGTTGGCCTCCGCCTCGCGCTCGAACCGGTCCGAGGGGTCGCTCACCTTCAGACCGTCGCCGCGGTCCGTCCCCGCGACCGCCCCCTGTCGCTGCTGTATGACGTGGGTCAACTCGTGGGCGAGTGTGTGCTTGTCGCCCCCGCCCTCGCCGATCACGACGTGGCTCCCGGAGGTATAGGCGCGCGCACCGACTTCGGCGGCCGAGTCACGGGCGGCGCTGTCGTCGTGGATGCGGACGTCGGAGAAGTCCGCGCCAAGACGAGCCTCCATCTCTTCACGCCGCCGGCCGTCGAGCGGGCGGCCGGCTCCCGCGAGGACTTGGTGAACAGCCGATCGCTGCACGGGAGACTCCGCGGAAGCAGCCGACTGGTGCCCGCATCCCGCCCCATGCTGATGTTGTGCAAAGGAGTGGCCGGCCATCTGCAGCATCCGCGTGACCGCGGCATTGCCGGCGGCTCGCTGCAGCGCGAGAAGGCCACCCGGGTCGAGAGGAGCGGAGGCTCTGGGTGCCGCGTTCCTCTTCTCGGAGCCTCGTTCCGAGGTGTGTTCATTCAGCATGGTTGTCTTCCTGTTGTCGTGAGAGTTCAGCTCACAACAACAGCAACGCCCGCAGCCGGAAAGGGCAGAACGCGCACACAGGAGGGCACCTCCGGCTGCCCCGCGAGGCGGGGCCGGTCGGCCTGCTGCAGGTCCTGGAGGCGAGCGGCGCGCTGCTGGTCGCCATTATGCGCACGGGTGTGCCGTTGGTGTTCCTGGAGGGTTCGCCGCACTACTACGGCATGTGTGGCTTCGAGGGTGCCGGCGCGGTGGGCTTTCGTTCGCCGTCGCTGCGTATCCCTGAAGCCGCGTTTCAGGTCGCCCGGTTGTCCGCTCACGAGCCGTGGATGACGGGCACCTTCGTGTACTCAGAGGCTTTCTGGGCCTTTGACTGCGTCGGCCTGCGCGACCCCGAGGACTGATGGGAGCCCACGGTCTCCCGTGCCTTCGCCCGAGCCCCGCGCCGTTTGACGAGGGGCTCCGGGGAAGGGATGCGTCAGCGCGCCGTTCGGCGTGCCGTGTTCTCTTCCCACTCCCGGCCGATCGATCGCATCAGGGCCGGGTAGACCCCCAGGTACCGGAAGGGTTTGATGCCGAGCATGTACAGCGAGCCGAGGCGGCCGTTGGGCCTCACCAGGACGGCCATCTGACCGCGGTAGCCGCCGTTCCCGTCGGCGACCCAGCCGATGTGCATCACCCCGTGCATCGTCTTGTTGGCGTACTCGGCGGCCCACTCGTCGTGTGTCTGGAATACCGATGTGAAGGGCGCCGCGCTGAGGTCGGGCCCCTGCGGCCCGTCGCGCAGGTCGTCCGGCAGCCGGTCGCGCAGCGTCGCCACCCGGCCGCCCACGCCCGAGTCCGGCTTGTCCCATCCGAGCAGCGCACCGAGCTTCCAGCGCACCGAGAAGAGGAACCGGCCGACGGGGTTGCCACCGTCCGGACCGTCCTTGCCGTCCGCCATCTGCTCGACCAGGAGGTGCAGGTCGTCCGGGCCGCCCGGTGTCGGCAGTGCCCACACGTCCTCGAGCCGGAAGTCGCCGGCGATCTGGTGGATCCGCCAGGGGCGGGACGTGTGGTCGGTTGCGGGAAGGCGCAGATCGCTCATGGCAAATCCCTGTCTATACGGTGGCGTATAGATCGAGCATAGACCCATCCATACGGCTCCGTATACTTGGTCGGGAATGTGAGAGGAGACACGGATGGGCGCGATCCGCACACCGCGGGACAAGTGGATCGAGGAAGGGCTGCGTGCGCTTGCCGGCGGCGGCCCCGAAGCCGTCCGGGTCGAGGTCCTCGCCCAGACGCTCGGCGTCAGCAAGGGTGGTTTCTACGGCTACTTCCGGAACCGTGCCAGCCTGCTGGAGGAAATGCTCGACACCTGGGAACGCGGGGTCACCGAGGACGTCATCGAGCGGATCGAACGCGACGGGGGCGACGCCCGCGAGCGGCTGGGGCGCCTCTTCGACTTCGTGGGGTCGGGCGAAACGCCTGTGACCAGCGCCGGGGTCGAGCTCGCGATCCGCGACTGGGCCCGGCGCGACGAAGGCGTCGCGCGTTGCCTGCGCCGGGCCGACAACCGCCGCATGGACTACCTGCGCGAGCTCTACGGGGCCTTCTGCCCCGACGAGGGCGATGTCGAGGCCCGCTGCCTGATCACCTTCTCGCTGCGCATCGGCGACCATCTCATCGCAGCCGACAACGGCCCGCGCAGCCGCGCGGAAGTCCTTGCCGCGGTCAGGGACCGGTTGTTGGGCTGACCGATCGCTTCGGATGACCCCCGTGGCCGGAGACGCCGCCGGAAGACGGCTCGCGCCCGCTTCGACGACCGCCGAGTCGATGTCGGCCGGCTTGGCCCTGACCCGGCCGACGGGCCTGCCGCCTGCCGTGGTGACGACGTCATCGGGTCCTCGGGGTTGCCGAGGTCGTCGAGGTCGTCGAGGTCGTCGAGGTCGTCGAGGTCGAACAGTGACCGGCCGTGACGAGCCGCTGGCATCGGTCTCCGCCTGTTCGGCATGACGTGTGCCACAGGGACCGCCGAAGGCAGGTCAGGCGCTTCCGTACGCAGCGGCCGCTCTGATAGACGTGGTGGCGTACGTGTTCGATTCCTCCCTGAGAGCCCAGCCATGAACCACGGCCCCGACCCTCGTTCCGCCCTGGTCGACTTCCGTATCGACCTCACCGTCGAAGAGGCACGTCGGCGTGTCGAAGTCGTGGCTGCCCTCGGGCCCGACTGGGACCCCGTGGCCGTCCTGCGTGAGGAGGAGGCGGCGCACGCCCTGCTGTACTCGGGCTTGGACGAGGAGCAGCAGAGGCTTCACGCGATGCTGGTCGCGGCCGGTGTCCTGCCCGGGGAGGTGCCGGGCCGTGCGTCTTCCGCTTGATCCCCACGCCGACCTGGCTCGGCGGGCCTGGGTCGCCTGCCCCGGCTGCGACGACGCCCGCGACTGCGGAACCTGCCTGGAACGCCGGAACTGCCGGAGCCACTGGCGTTATCTGATCGGGAGCAACGGGCACCGGGTCCACCTGCAGTGCCCGAACTGCACTCACATGTGGACCCTCGACACCTCCCGCGAGGGACGCGGCCGGCGGGCCTGAGCTCAGCAGATCCGCGGCAGCTGTTCTCCGAGCGGCAGGTCGACGACCCGGGTTCCGCCGAGTCCGGTACGAGCCACCACCATGCCCGGATGGGTCTCGACCGCCTCGCCGATCACCGCCGCCTCGGTACCCGAGGGGTGGGCGCGCATCGCGGCGAGTACGGCGTCCGCGTGCTCTCGCGGGACGAAGGCCACGAGCTTGCCCTCGTTCGCCACGTACATCGGGTCGAGTCCGAGCACCGCGCAGGCGTTGGCGACCGCTTCGGGGATCGGAACGGCCCGCTCCTGGATGACGACGCCCGTGCCCGAGGCGGCCGCGATCTCGTTCAGCGAGGCGGCCAGGCCCCCGCGTGTGGGGTCGCGCAGCACGTGCAGGTCCCGCGTGACGGCGAGCATCGCCTCGACGA
The DNA here is from genome assembly GCF_001418135.1 of Streptomyces aureus. Lineage (GTDB taxonomy): Bacteria > Actinomycetota > Actinomycetes > Streptomycetales > Streptomycetaceae > Streptomyces > Streptomyces aureus_A. The sequence goes on along the minus strand of NZ_LIPQ01000016.1, from coordinate 53,429 downwards.
GGCCACCGAGCGGTGCGCAGTCGCTGGTGATCTCGACACCGAATTCGAGACCCTCCCGCACACTCATGATCGCCACGCCGTGCATACCGATCGGGCCGCTCACGATCACCACGTCTCCGGGCACCACCCGTTGCGGACGCAGGTCGACTCCGTCGGGGATCAGCCCGACCCCCGAGGTGTTGATGTAGATGCCGTCGCCGTGACCGGCCTCCACGACCTTGGTGTCCCCGGTGACGACCTGAACGCCGGCCACGCGCGCCGCCGCGCCGAGGGCCTGCGCGACACGGGCGACCACGTGGGTCTCGACGCCTTCCTCCAGGATGAACCCGCAGGAGAGGTGGCTCGCCCGGGCGCCGATCATGGCGAGGTCGTTCACGGTGCCGTTGACGGCGAGGTCGCCGATGCTGCCGCCGGGGAAGAACAGCGGACGCACCACGAAGGAGTCCGTGGAGAACGCCAGGCGGGCGCCGCCGATGCGGACCTCAGCCGCGTCGGCGGTGTGTGCGAGGGCCGGTCCGCCGTAGGCGGGCGCGAAGACGTGCTCGATCAGCTCGGCGGACAGCGCGCCTCCGCCGCCGTGGCCCATGACGATGCGTGTCTGGTCGCGCAGTGGCGCCGGGCAGGTCCAGGCGAGCATGTCGGGTGCCGGCTGTGCGGCGTCGACGGCCGGGGTGGTGCTGACGGTGTCAGGCAAGGGGGCTGCCCTCCAGGGAAGCGGTGGCCGGGGACGGGGTTCCAGAGGCCACGCGGGCCGCCGCGGGGGGTCGCGGTCCCGGGGTTCCCGCGTCGAGCCGCCGGTAGAGGTAGTAGGCGGCGCAGGCGCCCTCGCTGGACACCATCGTGGCGCCGAGCGGGGAGCGAGGCGTGCAGGTGGTGCCGAAGGCCTCGCACTCGTTCGGTTTCAGCAGGCCCTGGAGGACCTCGCCGCTGCGGCACTCGGCGGGCTCGCGAGTGACGATTCCTTCGACGGAGAAACGGTACTCGGCGTCGTGGTCACGGTAGCGTTCGGACAGGCGCCAGCCGCTGTCCGGGATGACGCCGATGCCGCGCCAGGCCCGGTCGGTGATCTCGAAGACGTCACTCAGCATCGCCTGCGCCGCCGGATTGCCCTCGGCCGTCACGGCTCGCTGATAGGCGTTCTCGACCGTGTGCTCGCCCCGCTCCAGCTGAAGCAGGGTCCTGCGTACGCCTTCCAGGATGTCCAGTGGCTCGAATCCGGTGACCACGATCGGCACCTGGTGGCGTTGCGCGAGCTCGGGGTACTCGGCCGTGCCCATCACGCTGCAGACGTGTCCGGCCGCGAGAAAACCCTGGACGCGACAGTCCGGGGACCGCATGATCGCGTCGATCGCCGGGGGGACGCGGACGTGGGACACGAGCAGACTGAAGTTGCGGATGTTCCGCTTGCGCGCCTGATGGACCGTCATCGCGTTGGGTGGCGCCGTGGTCTCGAAGCCGATGCCGAAGAAGACCACCTCCCGGTCCGGGTTCTGCTCGGCGATCCGCAGCGCGTCCAGCGGGGAGTAGACCACCCTGACGTCGCCACCCTGCCCGCGGACCTGGAACAGGTCGCGGCCCGTGCCGGGGACGCGGAGCATGTCACCGAAGGAGCAGAAGATCACCCCTGGCCGGGAGGCGATCTCCAGGGCTTTGTCGATCATCTCCAGCGGAGTGACGCAGACCGGACATCCCGGGCCGTGGATCAGCTCGATCTCGGAGGGCAGGAGCTGGTCGATGCCGTGCCGGATGATGCTGTGCGTCTGGCCTCCGCAGACTTCCATCAGGGCCCAGGGGCGGGTCGCCGTCGCCTTGATCTCGTCGAGCAGCCGACGTGCCAGGTCCGGGTTCTGGAACTCGTCGATGTACTTCACGGCCGCACCTCTCCGTGGACGTCGTCCTGCGCCTGCCACTCGCTCACCGCGGCCTCGGCGGCCTCCCACGGGTCCCCGAACTCCTCCTGGAGCAGGCCGAGGGACTCGAACAGCTCCAGCGTCCGCTTGGCCGACTCCTCGTCGAGCTTCTGAAGGGCGAAGCCCACATGGACGATGGCGTACTCGCCGGGTTTCAGGTCCGGCAGGTACTCCAAACACACCTCCTTGACCACGCCGCCGAAGTCGACCGTGGCCATCCGGGTACCGTCCCGGTCCTCGACGTCCAGCACTCTTCCGGGTACCGCCAGGCACATGGGTGTCTCCTCAATGCCGCTCTCGTCGCGGCGTGGCGGGGGCCGCTCGGTCCGTGATCCGGGCGGCCACAACGAGCTGGCCGAGCGCCAGACCGCCGTCGTTCGGCGGGATCGAGCGGTGGCGCAGCACGGTGAAGCCGTCTTCCCGCAGCCCTTCGGCGCAGGCCGAGGAGAGCACCGTGTTGGCGAACACTCCCCCGGTCAGGGCCACGGTCTCCACACCGGTCCCGCCGCGGGCGGCGACGCAGACCGTACGCACGAGTCGGGCCACGGCGCGGTGGAACCGCGCCGCGACGACGGCTGTCGGGGCCCCCTCCAGCACGTCGGCGGCCACCGCCCGGAGAAGGGGTGCGGGGTCGGCGGTGAGCGGGGCGCCGGACCGCGGCGAACCGAGCCGGAAGACGTATCGTCCGTCCTCGGCCACGTCGGGTGCGCGCAGGGCCGCGGCCTCCAGCTCGATCGCGGCCTGCGCCTCGTATCCGGCGTGGTGGCAGATCCCCACGAGGGACGAGACGGCATCGAACAGGCGGCCCATGCTGGACGTGGGCACGCAGTTCACCCCTCCCGCCAACTGCCTTTCCAGTACGGGCAGTTCTCCGGGCGGGCAGGCTCGCGTGCAGGGCAGAGCGCTGTCGGCGGCGAGACCCGCGGCGCGAAGGTGGGCCAGGGCCATGCGGTAGGGCCGTCGTACGGCCGCGTCGCCGCCGGGCAGGGGTACGTAGGTCAGATGCGCGAACCGCTCGAACCCGGCGTAGTCCGCGAGCAGGAACTCACCGCCCCATACGGCGCCGTCGAGGCCGTAGCCGGTGCCGTCGAAGGCGACGCCGATCACGGGAGCCGTGCCGTCGAGGCCGTTCTCGGCCATCGCCGCCGCCACGTGCGCGTGGTGATGCTGTACGGGGACGACGGGCCGTCCCTCCGCGTGTTCGCGGGCCCAGCGGGTGGACCGGTAGGCGGGGTGGCGGTCGGCGGCGAGCAGTCCGGGCCGCACGCCCGTGACGGACTCGAGCCGCCACTCGGCGGAGGTGAGGGCGAGCTGGGTGGCGAGGTCGTCCATGTCGCCGATGTGGGCGGAGAGCCAGGCCTGGCGTCCGTCGCCGAGGCAGAAGGCGTTCTTGAGGTCCCCTCCGACGGCGAGGGCGGGGGCGACCTCCACGGGCAGCGCGACCGGCAGCGGCGCATAGCCCCGGGAGCGGCGCAGCGTCAGCTGCTCGCCGTCGCAGACGCGGACGACGGAGTCGTCGCAGGGCACATGGATCGGCCGGTCGTGCAGCAGCCAGGCGTCCGCCAGACCGGCGAGTCTGGTCAGTGCCTCCCCGTCGTCCGTGACGATGGGCTCGCCCGCGAGATTGCCGCTGGTCATCACCAGCAGCCGGGGCCCTTCACCGTCCTCCGTGCCGAGGCCGAGGAGGAGATGGTGCACCGGGGTGTACGGGAGCATGAAGCCGAGGTCCGGGCTGCCCGGCGCCACCGCCCCCGCAGGCGCGGCCCCTTGGCGCGGCCGCGCGTCGTCGCGGCGGCGCAGCAGCACGACGGGGCGGACGTTGCCGGTGAGGAGTTCTCGTTCGAGCGGGCAGAGGTGAGCGAGGGGCTCGATGTCGGCGAGTTCCGCGGCCATCATCGCGAACGGTTTGTCACCGCGTGCCTTGCGGCGGCGCAGTTCGGCCACCGCGTGGGGGTTCGTCGCGTCGCAGGCCAGGTGGTAGCCGCCGAGGCCCTTGACGGCGAGGATCGCGCCGGAGGCGAGCATCCTGCGTGCGGCGGCGATCGGGTCGGCCCCGGGATCGCCGCCGGGGTCGGCCCGGGCGTGGTCGGGGGACGGCTCCGTACCGGAGGACGCGGGGCCGCCTGGCGCGGTGACCAGCCGCAGCCGGGGGCCGCAGCGGGGGCAGGCGACGGGCTGCGCGTGGAAGCGCCGGTCGGCCGGGTCCGCGTACTCCCGGGCGCAGTCCGGACACATGGGGAAGCCGGCCATGGTGGTGTGGGCCCGGTCGTAGGGCAGTCCCGTGACGATGGTGAAGCGCGGGCCGCAGTGGGTGCACGTGATGAAGGGGTGCAGATACCGCCGGTCGGCCGGGTCCGCGAGCTCCGCGAGGCAGTCGTCGCAGGTCGCGGTGTCCGGCGGGACGAGGGTGCGGACGGAGCCGCCCTGACGGGAGGGCGCGATCGTGAATCCGCTGCCGCCGCTCGTGGTGACGTCGGCCGCCTCGACCGACTCGACCCGGGCCAGGGGCGGGGCGTCGGGCGCGAGGCGGGCGCAGAAGGTCGCGACGGCCGTGGGGTCTCCCTCCACCTCCGCGACGACGCCGTCCGCCGTGTTGGTGACGTGGCCGGACAGCCGCAAGCCGGTGGCGAGGGCGTAGACGAAGGGCCGGAAACCCACACCTTGCACGACGCCGCGGACGACGACACGGCTGCGCCGCAGGGCCGTGGCGGGTGCGGGTCCGGGTCGCGCCGTGGTCACGCGCCGGCCCGTGCCATCACCGGGGTGTGGGCTCGGTTCCCCGCAGCCGTGGCGAGGGCCCGGTCGAGCAGCGTGCCTGCTCCCCGGCCGTCACGCACCGAGCTGAGAACGACCTCGACGCCGGGGTTGACCTGCTCCACGTTGGCGCGGAAGGCCGTCTCGTCGAACTCCGCGGCCTCGGCCATGTCGGTCTTGGTGACGATCACCAGCTGGGCGAGGCCGAACGCGGTGGGGTACTTGAGCGGCTTGTCCTCTCCCTCGGTGACCGAGGCGAGCACGACGCGGAGCGACTCGCCCAGGTCGTAGCCGGCGGGGCAGACGAGGTTGCCGACGTTCTCGACGAACAGCAGCCGGGTCGACTCGGGCAGCCAGTCGTGCAAGTGCCGGGCGACCATGTCGGCCTCCAGATGGCAGAGGCCGTCGGTGAGCACCTGCTTGACGGGGACGCCCGAGCGGGCCAGGCGCCGGGCGTCGTTCTCGGTGGCGAGGTCGGCGGTGAGCGCGGCGGCGCTGACGCCCCGTTCGCCGGCGAGGCGGAGTTCGCGCTCCAGCAGGGCGGTCTTGCCGCTGCCGGGGCTGGAGAGCAGGTTGACCACGGTGGTGCCGCGGGCGGTCAGTTCGGTGCGCAGGATCTGTGCCGCGGCCTCGTTCTTCGCGAGAACGGCACGCTGGAGATCGACTGCTCGGCACATGCTCAGCTCTTCTCGGTGATGGGTTGGTGCTGTTCTTCGCGCGGCGCCTCCGGGTCGGCCCAGCGGACCTCCCGGATCTGGAGTTCGCGGCCGGAGACGATTCCGTCGGCCGCGGCGCCGCAGCCGGGGCAGAGCAGTCGCGGCGGCATGCCGACCGGCCAGACCTCGGCGCACGGGGTGCAGCGCGCGGTTCCGGGGACGGTACGGGTGATCAGCTCGGCGCCTTCGACGACGGTTCCGGCGCAGGCGAGTTCGAAGCAGAAGGCGAGGGCGTCGGCGACGACGCCGGCCAGCTCGCCCACTTCCAGCTCGATGCTGCTGACACCGACGGCCCCCCGAGACCTCGCCGCGGTCTCGACCTGGTCGACGACGGCGACCGCGAGGGACATCTCGTGCATCGGTCTCCGTCCTGGGCGCCCGGGTGGGTCTCGGGCGCCATTAGAGAACGGGGGGTGGCGGGGGATCGCCCGGCACGCCGGGACCGGACGTCGGTGTCGTCCATTCGGTGCAGCCGCCGCCACCGAACCCGCGGGTGCGTCACATCCTGCTCATACGCAGGTAGCGCCGGACGTCGGGGAGGACTCCGACGACGACGGCCGCGACGGCCAGGGCGGCGGTGGCGACGGCTGCGATGCCGAGGACGTTCCTGTGCATGGTGCTCTCCGTTTCCATGTTCATACGACGGCTTCCTGACGGACCAGTTCGGTCACCATGCGCACGGCTTCGGGCACGGCCGCGGCGACCTGCGGGCTGAGCCCGATGCCCTCGTCGAGGCAGGCCGGTTCGCAGCCGACGACGAGGATCCGCCGCGGCGGCGCGGCCCCGGTTCCGGCGCACAGGGTGTCGAGCAGGGCGAGGACGGCGTCGGGCGTCATCCGGTGGCCGTCGAGCGGCGCGGGCTCCGTGCCGCGCTCGTCGGCCGCCGAGGCGTCGATCAGATAGAGCGTCCCCGGTGCACCGCCGCGGGCGGTGACGTCGACGAGGACGAGGGTGTCCCAGCCTTCGAGGAGCTCGTAGGCGAGGTGGACGCCCCGGACGCCGACGTCGGCCAGCTCGACGGAGACGGGGAGTTCCTCACGGGTGAGTCGCCGCAGGGTCTCCACGCCGAAGCCGTCGTCGCCGAGGAAGATGTTGCCCACCCCGGCCACGAGGGTGCGGGCCGTGCCGGGCGTTGCGGCCTCGGGCCCGGGGCCGTTCACATGTCCTCCAGGGCTTCGACCTCGTCGGGCTGGAAGTAGAGGAACCGGCCCTGTTCGCGGCGGATGTCGGCGCCCGGGTCGTCCTCCACGGTGACCGCGATGTGGACTCCTCCGTCGACGTCGTGGAGGACCGCCTCGACCAGCGCGCTGCGTCCGTCCAGGAACAGGTCCTGGGCGTCCGTGCGGCGGAGCCGTGGACGCAGGACGACCCTGCTGCCCGCGCGGACGGCGCGTCCGTCGACGAGGACGTGGTCGTTGTCCGGATCGACACCGGTGTCGCCGCCCGGGTCCCACCAGGGCGTCTCCGGTTCGAGGATGTTTCCGGCCGGCTTCGGGCTCCCCGTGACGCTCTGGAGGCTCCGCACTGCTCCGTGCAGGCGTTCGAGGACCTCGGGCGGCATGGTGTCCGCGAGTTCGATCACCGCCGCCGCGCGGGCGTCGGTCCCCCTGGCCTCGCGCTTCTCCTCGTCGGTGAGGGCCGCCGTGCGCAGGGCGAGGATCTCGTCGATCTCGGTCGCGTCGTAGAGGGCGCCGGGGCTCTCGGGTGCGATGGCCGGATGGTCCTCCAGGATGATCGGCGAGGAGAGCATCAGGTCGTCACGGCCGGGTTCGCCGGCCAGGACGGGCCAGGTGTGCAGGTTGCGGCAGGCGGCGACGGCGCCCTTGGCCCATTCCGGCGGGTCTGTCATCGACAGGAACGAGCCGCCGTCGAGGCGGAGCAGGGTGTGCGCGGCGACGAGGGAGTACGGCAGTGCCGCGTGGCGGTCGGTGTCCCGTTCGGCGGTCCAGGTGCTGGTGTTCTCCACCGTGACCGAGAGGCGCTCGACACGGTACGGGCCGTCGATTTCCGCGGCCGAGATCCGCACCGTACCGCTGATCTCCTCGCGCCGGCGTACGAGGCGGCCGAGGACGCGTCCGTCGTCGGTGACCTGCTCGACCTCGTCGGCCGCGGGGCGGGTGAACGGCAGGGCGACGCCGTCACCGCGTAGCTCGGCGACGGGGACGGCGAGGGTGACCCGCTCCTCGACGCCCTCGTCCCAGGGCACCAGGACCCGGTCGGCCAGGCGCAGTTCGTCGGTGGGGGCGTATGTCCCGTCCGCACGGAGTTCTTCGACGGTGCGCCGCTGAGCGCGCAGGAAGCGGACCTCCACGGCGAGTTCGGCGCCGGTCCTGGGCTCCATGAGGCACTCGGTGTGCTGGAAGTCGTGCTCCTCGGCGGCGGCGCTCCAGGACGGCGGCACCAGGACGCCGAACTGCCAGCGGAGCCGGTTCTTGGCGGCCGACGCACGGTACGGGTAGAGCACGTACCCCTCGAAGAGGACGGCGTCGGCGACGTGCCGGGCGACGGCGAACCGCGCCTCGGTGCCGGGGCTGAAGGCGACGGTGGTCATGCTGTCCTCTCCCCCGCCGCTTCGAGCAGGGACTCGACGGTGGCCTGCCACGACGGGAGGGCCCGGCGCGAGCGGTAGGCGAGCAGGGCGTCCATCGCGTCGCCCGGGAGCCTGATCCATCCGCAGCCGGGGAAGTGCTGGTCGATCATCTCGCGCCACACCTTCACGGGCATGCGATGGGAGACCTCCTTGTCCCAGGGAACGGGCTCGACGTGGAAGCCGCCGGCGCCGGTGAACGCGGTGCCGGAGAAGAGCAGAAGCAGCGGGACGTCACCGTCGGAGAGCGCCCGGAAGTACCTGGACGCGGCGATGTCGGTGTCGTAGGTGCACGGTACGACGAGGTCGGTCTCGATCTCGCCGGTGAAGCCCGGCACCATGACGGAGGCCTGGGCGAACTGCACCGGGTTGAGGCTGCTGCCCCACCGGGAGCGCTCGCCGAAGAGGTCGCCCAGGGCTGCGGCCTCATGGTCGTCGTAGCCGCGCCGGGCGGGTTCGATGCGGATCTGGCAGCGCAGGGCCATCGCGTGCACCCGGGCGCCGCCGGTGGCGGTGATCCGCAGCCGGAACACGAGCGTGGGGCCGGCCGCGTAGGGATCGGCGCGGACGTCGGTGCAGCTGAAGGAGAACTCGGTCACGGCCGGCTCCCCTGCGGTTCGCGCGCCAGGCCGCGTACATGGGTGAAGAGCGCGTCGAGGGCGGCCCGCGCCTCCGCGCCCCCGTCGAACCCCTGCCAGTGCAGTCGCATGCGGCCCACCAGTTCGTAACAGAGGTCGATCGGTACGAGGAAGCACTCGGTGCGGCCCTCGTGGCGGCGGAGCAACAGGGCCTCCACGTCGGGTTCGAGGTGGGCGGCCAGCCGGGTGGCTTCCAGGACGGACTGCCAGGCGTCGTCCTCCAGCTCGCTCTCGGTGGCACCGGCGGGGCTCGGGTAGAGCGCCACCGGGCGGTCGAGGGCGGAATTGCGGAAGAAGAACGCGACGGAGACCGGGATCCGCAGCGACTCCCATGCCCGGTCGTCGATCCGGTGCCCCGGGTCGCTCAGGAAGCGGCCGGGCACCGCCCTGAAGCGGCCCGGGGAGGCGGCGGAGCGGTCCATCAGCTGCGCGCACGGGCCGCATGCGCACACCAGGGCCCGCTTGTCCGTGTCGACGAGGTGCGGGTGCCGCGCTTCGGCCGCGAGTGCCGCCCCGCACAGTTCGCACCGTTCCTCGCGGGGCGGACGCGGGGCGGTGAACCGGCGCAGGCCCGTGGGCCGCGGGGGTCGCGCGGCGCCGTTCGGCGGCCCGTTCACAGGGCGGCCGACGAGCGGCCGTCCGCGCCCGCGAGGGACGGACGGGTGCCGATCTGGAGCAGCGCCGGCTCGCGTGGGGCGCCGGTCTCCAGCTCCACGCCGGTGACCTCGGGCGCGAAGCAGGCGAGGGCGTCCACGGCCGCCTGCCGGACGGACTCCTGGGTGCCGGAGCAGCCGCAGCCGGTCGAGGCGGTGACCCGCAGCCGCAGCACGCCGGTCGCCGTGTCGAATCCGGCGTTCTCCACGGGCTGCGGCAGGGCGGACAGGGCGCGGTCGATCCGGGTCGGCGTGTCCTCGGGGTGCAGTCCGTGCAGGTTGAGGAGGCTCGCGACGAGTTCGTCCGCGAGCAGCGGAGCCAGCGGGTCGGCGGGCGGACGGGCTGCGGGACTCCCGAGGAGCTCGATCACGCGGGCGATGCCGCTGCCGTAGAACTCCATGAGGACGCGTACGACTTCCTCCGCGGCCGCGCAGGCCTCGGCGTCGCCGTTCTCGGCCAGCCGGTCCAGGACCTCCTCGACGCGTCGGCCCGCCGCTTCGGCGGTGGCCGTGCTCATCCGGCCAGACCGCTCAGGCCGGTGGGCACGTGCATCTGCTTCACGGTCCTGCCGTTGCCCGTGTACATGTGGACGCCGCACGGCAGACAGGGGTCGAAGCTGCGCACGGCGCGCATGATGTCGATGCCCTTGAAGTTCTCGGGCGTGTTCTCCTCGAAGATCGGGGTGTTCTGCACCGCGTCCTCGTACGGGCCGGGGGTACCGAACGTGTCCCGCGTGGAGGCGTTCCACGGCGTCGGCGGATAGGGGTGGTAGTTGGCGATCTTGCCGTCCCTGATCACCATGTGGTGCGAGAGGACGCCACGTACGGCCTCCGTGAAACCGACGCCGATGGACTCGTCGGGCACTTCGAACTTCTCCCACGTCTGTGTGCGTCCGGCGCGGACCTCCTCCAGGCCCTTCTCGGCGCAGTGCAGGGCGACGGCCGCCGCGTACGCCTGGAAGTACGTCCGGGCGCGGTTGCGCTCCAGGGCGTTGCTCCACTTCGGGATCTTCCACTCGAAGGTGGTCTCCGGCTTGGTCATCGTCCGGGGGAGGTTGATGACGACGCTGTGCCCGGTGGCCTTGATGTAGCCGATGTCGACGAGGCCGGAGAGCGCGGTGGACCACAGGCGCGCGATGGGGCCGCCACCGGTGTCCAGCGCCAGGTGGTCCTTGCCGTCGAACCATCGCGGGGACATGACCCAGCTGTACTTGTCGTCGAAGTTCCGCTTCTGCGGGGCCGGGATCGTGTGCTGGTTCCACGGGTGGCGCGGGTCGACCGGGTTGCCGAGGGGATCGTGGGTGACGAACTGTTCCTGGCCCTGCCAGTCCTCGTAGTACGAGCTGCCGAGCAGGATGCGGATGCCGAGGTTGATCTCGGTGAGGTCGTTGGTCACCAGTTTGCCGTCGACGACGACACCGGGGGTGACGAACATCCGCCGGCCCCAGTCGGTCATGTTGGCGTAGGTGAAGTCGCAGTGCTCGGGGTCGTTGAGTGCGCCCCAGCAGCCGAGCAGCACACGGCGGCGGCCGACCTCCTCGTAGCCGGGCAGCGCCTCGTAGAAGAAGTCGAAGAGGTCGTCGTGGAGGGGGACGACCCGCTTCATGAACTCCACGTACCGCATGAGGCGGCTCATGTAGTCGGTGAACAGCTGCACGGACGCGACCGTGCCGACACCGCCGGGGTAGAGGGTGGAGGGGTGGACGTGCCGCCCTTCCATGAGGCAGAACATCTCCCGGGTGTACCGGCTGACCTGGAGCGCCTCGCGGTAGAACTCGCCTTCGAGGGGGTTGAGGGAGCGCATGATGTCCGCGATCGTGCGGTAGCCGTGTTCGGCGGCGTGCGGCGCCTCGGTGCGCTCGGCCAGCTCCAGGACGCCGGGGTTGGTCTCGCGGACCATCTTCTCGCAGTAGTCGACCCCGACCAGGTTCTCCTGGAAGATGTTGTGGTCGAACATGTACTCCGCGGACTCGCCGAGGTTGATGATCCACTCACCGAGGTGCGGGGGCTTCACGCCGTACGCCATGTTCTGCGCGTACACGGAGCAGGTCGCGTGGTTGTCACCGCAGATGCCGCAGATGCGGCTGGTGATGAAGTGCGCGTCGCGGGGGTCCTTGCCCCGCATGAAGACGCTGTAGCCGCGGAAGACGGAGGACGTGCTGTAGCACTCCGCGACGCGCTTCTGCTTGAAATCGATCTTCGTGTGGATGCCGAGGCTGCCCACGATCCGGGTGATGGGATCCCAGGCCATCTCCACAAGGCCGGAGCCGTCACCCGTCGTCTTCGCCGGAGATGCCATGGTCGCTGTGGTGCCCTTCGTCAACTCTTCGACTTCGCGAACAGTGGGATGGATGGGGGGTCCTGCGGGGGTGGTGCGACGGCGTCACGGTCACCAGGGCGGCCGGTAGCCGGTGGTGATGCGCTCGCCGGTGTGCCGCCACTTCGGCTCCTTGTCCACGGTCTTGGCCGTGATGGTCCGAAGGCGGCGGATGACGGAGCCGTACACGCCGCTGGCGGTGCTGGAGACCTTGCCGCCGGGAGGTTCGTCCATGAACGGCATGAACTTGTCCGGGAATCCGGGCATCGTGCACGCGATGCAGATGCCGCCGACGTTGGGACAGCCGCCGATACCGTTCATCCAGCCGCGCTTGGGGACGTTGCACTTGACGACCGGGCCCCAGCAGCCGAGCTTGACCAGGCACTTGGGCGAGTCGTACGTCGACGCGAACTGGCCCTGCTCGTAGTAGCCGGCCCGGTCGCATCCCTCGTGCACGGTCGCCCCGAACAGCCAGGTCGGACGGAGCTTGTCGTCCAGCGGGATCATGGGCGCGGATCCGACGGCCTGGTAGAGCAGGTAGGTCAGCGTCTCCGCGAAGTTGTCCGGCTGGATGGGGCAGCCGGGCACGCAGACGATGGGGATGCCGGCATGCGACTTCCAGTCCCAGCCGAGGTAGTCCGGGAGGCCCATCGCGCCGGTCGGGTTCCCCGCCATGGCGTGGATGCCGCCGTACGTGGCGCAGGTGCCGATCGCGACCACGGCGAGGGCCTTGGGTGCCAGCCGGTCGATCCACTCGCTGGTGGTGATGGGCTGACCGGTCTCCGGGTTGTCGCCGAAGCCGCTCCAGTAGCCCTCCTGCTTGATGGCCTCGTTCGGGATGGAACCCTCGACGACCAGCACGAACGGGTCGATCTCGCCCCGCTCCCCCTTGAAGAACCACTCGATGAACGTGTCGGCGCCGCCCACCGGGCCGCACTCGAAGTCGATCAGTGGCCAGTGGACCGCGATCCTGGGCAGCCCTGGCAGCCCCGCGAGGGCGATCTCCTCGATGCTTGGCTGCATGGCGGCGGTGAGGGCCACCGAGTCGCCGTCGCAGCTCAGACCCGCGTTGATCCAGAGGATGTGGATCGGCTTCTCTTCGCTGCCGGGTGCGGCACCCTGGTCCTCGACCGGGGCCGGCTTTACTGCGCTCATGAGTCGCCTCCTGAGGAGGGATGGGGCGAAGGCCTCATTTCGGGCCTAGGTCTTGCTTAACAGTCGGCCGATCCGTCCGCGCCCGCACCTGGGCCGTCCGGGAACGCCGCTCGGGGGCCTCCTTCCGGACGAAGGCCCGGCGCCGTGCGTGATAGCTCGCGGCGGGATCGTCGAAGATCGACCGCATCCGGAGGAGCTCCTGCTCACGGTGGGCCGCAAGGGGAACGACGGACTCCCGGCGCTCGTGCTCCGCCTTCTTCGCCGCGATCCGCGACTGAAGACCGCCACCGGATGCCAGGTGAAGGGCCGATCGAGTGATCTCGGCAGCGAACTCCCCGGGTCCGCAGTCGACGACCCGGTCCACCAGACCCATGTCCAGTGATGCCGCGGCGGACACCGGCCGGGCCTCTTCGGTGAGGCGCGCGGCCAGGGCCTCGCCCACCCTCCCGGGCAGGGTCCGGGTCCAGTACTCCGATCCGTACAGGCCCATGCGCCGGTAGTGCGGATTGAGCACCGACCCCGAACGGCACCAGACCTCGTCGGCGGCGAGGGCGAGCATCACCCCGCCTGCGGCGGCGTTGCCTCCGATCGCGCTCACGACGAGCCGGTCGGTCGTGGTGAGAACCGCCTCGACCAGGTCGTTCATGGCATTGATGTTGGCCCAGGACTCCGCGGCAGGGTCGGCGGCGGCCTCGATGACGTTCAGATGGATGCCGTTGGAGAAGAAGTCGCGCTGCCCGCCGAGTACCAGGACGGAGGTGGGGCGCCCGCAGGCGGCCTTGTACGCGGCCAGGAGGCGGCGGCACTGGTCGGTGCTCATCGCCCCGCCGGGGAACGCGAAGGACAGAACGCCGACCGGCCCCTGCTCGCGGTACCGGATGTCGGACCAGGTCCGCCGGCCCGGCGCCGGGTCGGCGGGCGCCGGCACCTCGGGGAGATCCGGCAGCCGGCCGGCCAGGGCCAGGGTGGCGGGGAGCTTGCAGGCACGCGGGCTGCCGCGGCCGGTGCGGGCGCGGAGCTCGGGAATCCACACCGCGCCGTCCACGGTGGCGCGGCAGACCGCGCCCGCCCGGGTCGCGAGGAGGGCCCCGGGCCGCCCGCGGAGGCCGTCCTCCGCGTGGCCGCCGTGCAGGAACCACTCGGCGCCAAGCAGCCGGTCCGGCACACCGGGCTGCGAGTCGGCGGCCCGAAGGGTGCGCAGGACGTTCTCGGTGGTGTCCTCGCCCCACGAGATCCGCCGCTCCTCCTGACGGAGCGCGGGACGGGCGCGGACCTCACCGGTCTGCGGACGCGGTGCCGCTCCGGCGGCGACCCTCTCGACGGCGAGGAGCACGGCGGCGACCGCGGCGTCGGACAGCTCGTTGCGGTACAGATCGCTCTTGCCGACCTCCGGGACGCGGAAGGTGGCGGTCGCCCAGACGTCGCCCGCGTCCATCTCCTCGTCGGCCTGGAGGACGGTGACGCCCCACTCCTCGACCCCGTCGTGGATCGCGTGGTCCAGCGAGGACGGGCCCCGGTCGCCCACGGGCCCCGGGTGCACGATCAGGCAACGGTGCGCCGTCCACACATCGCGGGGCACGACGGCCTTCAGCATGGGGGCCACGACCAGGTCGGGCGCGTGGCGCGCCACGGCCTCGCGCACGGCAGCCCCGTCGTGGGTGACCTCCACGGGAACGGTGTGCCCGCGGTCGCGCAGCTCGACCAGGACACGCTGGGTGAGGCTGTTGAAGCTGCTGGCGACGAGCAGGATGCGCATGGGCGGCCTTTCCGGGTCGCGGTGGACGGTGCGGCTCTGGGAACCGCGGTCCACCAACCGCCTGCGATCATCGGGCAGCGTGAGCCGGACGACAGCGCGGCGGAGCCAGCACCTCACCCGTTCGAGGTGGGCGTCCGGCCGATTGGCGGGCTGATCGCCGCAGTGCGCGGACTGCCCACAGCCCGGCCCGCCGACCGGAGCCGGAAGACCTGCCGGCTGCGTCCGGTTCGGACCGACCGGTCGTTCCGCCCCAGCCGTTCTACGATGCTGCTGAGCAGCCCTCGATGCTGCTGAGAAGCCCTCGGGACAGCGGGACCGGAGGACAGATGACGCGCCAGGACCGGGATCCACGAGCGGGCGAAACCGCACGGCGGCGGGTGTTGCGGCTGGCCGGGCTGTCGGCCGCCCCCGACCCCGGGATGGACCGGTTCGCCCGGCTGGTGGCACGACTGCTCCACGTACCCGCGGCCTTCGTCTCGCTGGCCGGGGAAGGCCGTCAGATCCTGCCCGGCATGATCGGCCTGCCCGAGCCCTGGGCCGGACAGCGGGCGCTGCCCCTCTCGCATTCGCCCTGCCGGTACGTGGTGGTCTCGGGGCAGCCGATGGTCGTATCCGACGTCCGTGCGGATGAGCGGCTGCGCACCAGCCCGGCAGTCCCGTCCCTCGGGATGGCCGCGTACGGCGGAATGCCGCTCACCGACGGCGAAGGGCTGGTCCTGGGTGCCCTGTGCGCGATCGACCGCGAGCCGCGGCCCTGGGACGCCGGTGAACTGGCCGACCTGGAGGATCTGGCCGCGGCCTGCTCGGCCGAGCTGCGCTTGCGGATCCTGTCGGCGCAGCGTCAATCCGCCCAGAAGATACTGGAGATCGCACGCGCCGGCGCCGAGCGGGCGCGGAGCGAAGCGGAGCGCTTGGAGCACGAGGCCCAGGCCGGTCTGGACCACGCCGAGCTCCTGCTGAAGGCCTCGGAGGAACTGGCCCAGACCTCGGGGCTGGAGGACGTACGGCGCCGCCTCCGTGACCTCCTCGCCGGCGTCGGAAAGCCCTCGTACGTCGGCCTGCTGGTCGCCGACCAGAACGAGCTGCGCAGGATCCCGGACCCGGACGACGCGAGCTCCGCGGAGCGCGCGGTCCTCACCCTTCCGACGGGCGCCGCGTTTCCCAGCGCCCGGGCCATGCGGGAAAGCCGGACGGTGTTCGTGCCGGACCGCGAGACCCTCGTAGCCGAATACAGCCCTGAGGCGGTCGGTCTGTTCGACCGGCTGGGTCTCACGACCGTGATGTGCCTGCCGCTGTGGGGAAGCCGCGCCCTGCTGGGAGTCCTCGCCATCGGCTGGGCCAAACAGCACAAGGTCGGCATCACCGAGCGCGCCACGCTCACCGCAGCCTCCGGTTACATCGCGCAGGCGGTGGAGCGTGCCCAGTACCTCGACGAGCGGATCTCCGTCGCCCGCCAGCTCCAGGAGGCCATGCTCACCGATCTGCCCCTCGCCAACAGCATCGAGATCAGTGCCTTCTACCAGCCGGCCGCCGACGATCACATGATCGGCGGGGACTGGTACGACGCCTACCACCTGCCGCCCAGGTCACCCGGCACAGACTCCGCACTGATGGTCACCGTCGGCGACATCACCGGCCACGACATGCACGCCGCAACCGTGATGGGGCAGATCCGCAGCATGCTCCGCCAGGCCACCCTCGACCATCCCCCGCACAGCCCGGCAACCGCCCTGGCCGCCCTGGACGCCGCCTGCGCCGTCCTGCCCATCGAGGCCGGCGGCACCCTGGTCCACGCCCGCCTCGACCCCGCCGCGCCCGGCATGCCCTGAACGCTGACCTGGTCCAACGCCGGCCACCCACCCCCGCTCCTGCGCGCCCCCGACGGCCGGGTGAACCCCCTGGAGGAGCACGACGCCCTCCTCCACCAGGCCCTCGGGAACGTTTCCCGCGCCGAGCACCGGCGCGAACTGAGTCCTGGCTCGACCCTGCTTCTCTACACCGACGGTCTCATCGAACGACGCGGCCACGACATCGACGCCTCCATCGCACAGCTCGCGGGCCTGCTGGTCCGCCACGGTGACGGTCCACTGCCCGGACTGCTCCGCCGGATCACCAGCCGGATGGCCTACCCACCCCCCGAAGACGACGTCGCCCTGCTGGCGCTGCGGGTTCCCTGACCTCGGCGTCGGTGGCCGGTGGCCCACCACGCCCCGGCTCGCCGGCCAGGGCCCCCCGCCCTGCACGGCACGCCGAGGGAGACGAAGGCGCCTAGGCTGAAAGGAGCGTCACATCGTCGCTGTCGGAGCCATTCCCCGGGTCGTCGGCACCCCCGGACACTCCGTCGGCGGACGCCAAACACTCCTGTTCATAGGCCGGCCACCACCGGGGCTTCTCCCCGTCCGCAGGAAAGGCAGGCGAGTGAAATCATGAGCAAACAGCGAAAGTCGCCCCAACCCCCGCACGGCGAGGGCCCCAGCCCGCACAAGGGCACCGAACAGCACGGTTGGTCGCCCGATGTCGACGAGACCCGTGAGCAGGACAACCCGAGCGCCCACCGCTCATTCCACCCCGACCAGTTCGCCCCCGACAAAGGCCCCGGGCGCGAGGTCTCCAAAGAGGAAGCCGGGAACCCGCACGGCAAGCCCGTGAAGAGCACGAGTCGCCGGGGCGAGGACCAGAGCAAGGCCGGCAGTGACGAGAAGGGCATGCACGACACCGGCCCCCGAGGCCGCTCCCAGCGCCCCAGCGGGACCAAGGACGCATCCGGCTCCACCGGCGTCGACCCCCAGGACCCGCCAGGCACGCGCAGCGCCGGCTGACGCCCCGTCCTCGACCGTCCGCCACCTCCTCCAGGGCGGCCCCTGCTCCTGGCGCGCACAACGACGGCGCCTCAAGGGGCTAGAGGCCAGGTCGCCACGGCAGGTGGCCGGAGACTGCACCGCCGGTGCCGCCGTATCGGACAGCAAGGTCTCGCGGCCACACGGCAGCCGTCCCGCCCTCAGCCACCCGTCCGGCGCACCCCCGCACGACTGCGGCTTCCCCGCCCTGTCCGCCCCGGCAGAAGGACTTTTCCCATGGCTGTCCGACACCAGTTGATCCGACGTTCCCCTCAGGCGGTGTGGGCGGTGCTCGCGGATCCGGACGCGTACGGAGAGTGGGTGGTGGGGCCCTCCGAGTCCGCGCCTCTCGACGGCGCCTGGCCCGGGGCCGGCTCGCGGCTCCGCTACTCCGTCCGTGTAGGCCCCTGGTCGCTCGACGGCATCACCACTGTCCGGCACACCGACCCGGGCCGGGAGCTGGAACTGGAAGCCTCCTTCAAGCCCCTCGGTACGGCACGGATCTTCCTCCAGCTCCGGCCGTGGGGTGAGGAGACCCTCGTCGTCTGCGACGAGCACCCCCTGCGCGGCATCGGAGGCACCCTCCACAACTCCGCCACGGAAGCACTGCTCCAACTCCGCCACCGCGGCATGCTGGCCCGCCTGGCCAAGATCGTGGAACTGCGGCACGGCAAGGTGCCCCATGCCTGACGCGGTCGTGATCGGCGCGGGCCCCAACGGGCTGGTGGCCGCGAACCTGCTGGCGGACGCCGGCTGGAGCGTGGAGGTCCTTGAGGCGCAGGAGGAACCAGGCGGGGCGGTACGCAGCGACCGCGGTGTCCATCCGGACTACGTCTCGGACCTCTTCAGCGCGTTCTACCCGCTCACCGCCGCCTCACCGGTCCTCGCCCGCCTCGACCTCTCCGCCGAGGGCCTGCGGTGGAGCCACGCCCCACGCGTGTTGGCCCACCCCCTGCTGGACGGCAGGTGCGCGGTGCTCGAACGCCGCGTACAGGAGACCGCATCCGGGCTGGCGGCGTTCGCGCCGGCCGACGGCGACGCCTGGCACGACATGTACACGGTCTGGAGCCGCGTCGGACCCGATCTCGTCCAGGCCCTGTTCACCCCCTTCCCACCGGTCCGCGCCGGCCTCCGGCTGGCCGCGAAGCTCCGAGCCGCAGGCGGACTCCGGCTGGCCCGGAAGCTGGCCCTGCCCGTGCGCCGCCTGGGCGAGGAGGAGTTCGCGGGCGCCGGCGGCCGACTGCTGCTGGCCGGCAACGCCCTCCACGCCGACCTGGCACCGGAAGCCGCCGGCAGCGGCGGCTTCGGCTGGCTGATGTCGATGCTCGGCCAGAGCCACGGCTTCCCGGTCCCCGTCGGAGGGGCCGGTGCCCTGACCTCTGCACTCGTCAGCCGCCTCCGGCGCCGCGGCGGAGTGCTGCGCTGCGGGGAGCGGGTCACGTCCGTCGTCGTACGCGGCGACAGGGCCGTGGGGGTCGAGACGGCCGGCGGAGAGACGATCGGCGCAGGTCGGGCCGTGCTCGCCGATACTTCGGCGATCGCGCTCTACCGGGACCTCGTCGGGCAGGACCACCTCCCGTCCCGCCTGCTACGGGACCTGGATCGCTTCCAGTGGGACTTCTCGACCTTCAAGGTCGACTGGGCCCTGGCGGGCCCGGTGCCGTGGACGGCACCGCAGGCCGCCGGGGCCGGTACCGTCCACGTCGCGGACGGCGTCGACGGCCTGACACGATTCGCCTCACAGATCGCCATGGGCCACGTCCCCGACGAACCCTTCGCCCTCTTCGGGCAGATGACGACAGCGGACTCCAGCCGCTCCCCAGCCGGGACCGAATCCGCGTGGGCCTACACCCACCTGCCCCAGCGCATCGCCTCCGACGCCGGCCCCGACCGCATCACCGGCCGCTGGGACACCCGCGAACAAGAAGCGATGGCCGACCGCATCGAGGCACAGGTGGAACGGTTCGCACCCGGCTTCCGCACACTGATCCGCGCCCGCCGCCTCCTCGCCCCCACCACCCTCCAGGCCATGGACGAGAACCTTCACAACGGCGCCATCAACAACGGCACCACCGCCCTCCACCAACAGGCGATCTTCCGTCCCACCCCCGGCACCGGGCGCCCGGAGACCCCCGTCAAGGGCCTCTACCTGGCCTCCGCGGCCGCCCACCCGGGCGGAGGAGTCCACGGAGCACCCGGTGCGAACGCCGCGCGGGCAGCACTCAGGGCCCAGGGATTGCACGCCCTCCTCCACCGCGCCCAACACGTCTGACGACTCCCTGACGGTTCCTCCTCGCACAGCTCACCTGGGCCGCCTCTCGTGGCGCCGGGGAGGACCGACGGCAGGACGGGCATCGTCAGCTGGAGGTCGGGGCCGGTGCCCCGGTCGCGCGGTCCCGCCGGCCCCTCCCATGAGGGTGAGGCGCAACCACTGTGAAGCGCGCCCCGTCGGGGTCCGTGAGGTCGACCCACCGGGCCGCCGTGGTCGTACCCACCGGGGAGACGGTCGCGCCCCCCAGCTCCTCGGCGGACGCGATCGTCCCCTCCAGGTCCGGTACGGGGAATCGGACGCGCCAGCGCGGCTGCTCCTCCGGGTCCGGGGCCGCGGCGTCCGCCCCGCCGCTGATGCGTGCGACGGTGTCGTGGCCGTGGCGGAGAACGACGTGGTCGTGCTCGTAGGACGCCACACACCGGCCCGGCCCCTTTCCCGCCCAGCCGAGGACCTCCCCGTAGAAGACCGACGATTCGAGGGGGTCGTGGGTGCGGAGCTCCAGCCAGGCCGGCGCGCTGCCGCTCCCCACCGACCAGTCCGGGACGACAGCCCCCTCCCAGAACCCGAAAACCGCTCCGGCGGGATCCGCGGCCAGTCCGGCCCGGCCGGTACCGAAGGTCAGGGGACCCACGGCCATGGTCGCCCCGCGTTCACAGATCCGCGAGGCCGTGAGATCCGCGTCATCGACGGCGAAGTACGGCGTCCATGCCACCGGCATGTCGAGGGGCTCGGCGAGGGCGCCGATCCCCGCGACGGGCGTGCCGTCGTGGAGAGCGACCGCGAAGCCGTCCCCCAGGCCGCTGGCCCGGAACCGCCAGCCGAGCACTCCGGCGTAGAAGCGCTGCGCGGCGGCCAGCTCGCGGGCCATCAGGCTGACCCAGCACGGGGCGCCCGCGATCTCATGACTCGACGTCGACACGGCCGTCACCCTCGTATCACGCTTACGGGACGGGACACTTCCACCGTAGACCCGGCGCGGGCGTCGAGCCGCGCGCACGTGTCATGAGCTGCGGCTTCGTGCCACCCGAGCCCCCGTCGGCCGTTCACTCCTTCGCCGGGGCGCAGGTGCACATCCTGTACCGGGACGGCCGTCCTCCCCGCTGAGCGGGGTCCGGCCCCGATGTCAGTCCGGCCGTCCTGCGCCGAAGGCGATCTCGTCCGCCCGGCAGATCGTCGCGGACATGTTGGTACGCATCATCCGCAGGGCCGCTCCGGCCAGGTCTGCGTCGATGTGCGCGACCGCGTCGGCCGCCACGACCACGTCGAAGTGCCGGATGTGGGCGTCCAGAGCCGAGTACAGCACGCACTGCTCGGTCACCTGTCCGCACAGCACCAGGCGCTCGACCTCCAGCCGGCCGAGCAGGTAGGCCAGCGGGGTCTCGAAGAAGATCGAATGACGCGCCTTGACCACGAAGAGGGAGTTCTCGTCGGGCGCCACCGGCTCCACCAGGTCGCGGTGGCGGCCGTCGAGGGCAATCCTCAGGATCTCTCCGTGGTGCGAGCGCCACTCGCCGAAGTTGTCGTTGACGTAGAGGACGGGCGACTCTTCGGCACGTGCGTGCCGCAACAACGTCGTGATCCCGGGGAGTGCCTCGCGGACGGACGGCACCAGGGCCTCGGCGTCCTCGTGCGCGTAGGTGTTGAGCATGTCGATCACGATGAGCGCCGTACGAGGCATGAAAGCCGCCGCCTCTCGTCACGTGCCCCTGTCTCCAAGTCTCCGTCATCCACCGGGGTGGGACCGCGGCGACACGACGAGGGCCGGCCCCACACCCAGCTCGCACCCGTCCAGCGCTCCGGGATCGCGCCACGTCCGGGGGGCGCCGCGCCTGCCGCGAGACCTGCCGTGGGCGAGCGCCGCGCCTGCCGCCAGACCGGCCCTCGGCCGGCGATGTCCCCGACGCACCAGCGCCCCCGGGAGGGCCTTCGTAGTCGCGGAGTCCGTCGATCCCTCCCGTGGGGCATTGGGACGCCCTGCCCGGGTAGCCGGACCAAGGGGGGTCGACGTGAAGGGAAACGCGGTATGACGTCCTTCGGCTACTTCCTGTCCTGCGAGGAGTTCACCCCGGACCAGCTGCTCCGCCAGGCACGCCTGGCGGCGGACGCGGGCTTCACCCGCCTGGCCATCTCCGACCACTTCCACCCATGGACGAACACCCAGGGCAGCAGCCCCTTCGTCTGGTCGATGATCGGTGCCCTGTCCCAGACGGTGGAACTGCCCGTCACCACGCTCGTGACCTGCCCCACCGTGCGATTGCACCCGGCTGTGACCGCCCAGGCGGCGGCGACCTCCAGTGTGCTGCTGGGCGGCAGGTTCACTCTGGGCGTGGGCACCGGGGAGGCCCTCAACGAGCATGTGCTCGGTGACCGGTGGCCCGCGTTCGACGAGCGTGCGGACATGCTGGAGGAGGCGGTGAAGGTGATGCGGGAGCTGTTCACCGGCCGGGACGTCAGCCATCGGGGCCGCCACTACACGGTCGACAACGCCCGCCTCTACACCGTTCCGGTGGCGCCGCCCGCGATTCTGGTCTCGGGCTTCGGCCCCAAGGCCGCCGCACTCGCGGGACGCATCGGGGACGGTTTCGTCACCATGGGCCCCGACGAGGACGCCCTCGCGGCGTTCCGCGAGGCAGGCGGGGCGGGCAAGCCCGTCGTGGGCGGCCTGAAGGTGTGCTGGGACCAGGACCGGGACGTGGCCGTCGACACGGCGCACCGCATGTGGCCGACCGAGCAGCTGCCCGGCGAACTGAACCAGATCCTCCCCACTCCCGCGCACTTCGAGCAGGCCACTGAGCTCGTCACGCGACATCAGGTGGCCGACTCCGTGCCGTGCGGCCCGGACGTCGAGGAACACGTCGATGCCGTTCGCGCGTACGTGGACGCCGGATTCGACGAGGTGTACGTCGGCCAGATCGGACAGGGGCAGGAGCAGTTCTTCGCCGCCTACCGCGAGAAGGTGCTGCCCGCGCTCGGCGGCTGAGCCGTACTCCGCATGCGCCACGCGGCCACGCGAGCAGAGAGGACACCGCCTCGCCCGCCTCGGTGGCGCCACAGCGAAAGGGAATGCCATGGCCCGCGACGAGTCCCACTCCACCACCGGCAGCGACCAGCCGGACGCGAACGAGTCCCGCGGTGACGACGTGTATCAGCCCGCCGCCTCCGACGCGTCCGACCCCTCCGGCGATCTCGACCCCGACAACGCGCTCATGACGGATCCGATCGACGACATGGCGGTACCCGGCTACTCCCCGCCCGAGCGCCCTCGCGGCGTCAACCGACACGGCACCACCCAACGGGAACAGCAGGAGGGCGAATCCCTCGACGAGCGTCTCGCGCAGGAGATCCCCGACCCTCCGGAAGCGCCGCCGCCGGAGGACGACGGCATCGGAGACCTCCCGGGGGGCGCCGGAGAGCCCATCGACGAACAGGCAGGCGCCACCCGTGCCGGACGGCTCGCGCCGGTCGACACAGCGGCCGGGCACGATGATCACGCGGTCGCCCGGGACGTCGGACTGGACGACGGTGCCGCGCCGGCCGAGGAGGCCGCGATGCACGTCGACACGGGCGTGGACGAGAACGGCGAGCGGTCGGCAGCATCCGACCACGAGCCGGGGTGACGATCCCGACCACGAGCCGGGGTGACGATCCCGACCACGAGCCGGGTGACGGTCCCGGCCGCGTGGGGACGGTTCCGGCCGCGTGGGGCGGTTCCGGCCGCGTAAGCACAGCCCGGCCGTGTGGGGACGGTTCCGGCCGAGCCCGCCTCTTCCGCTGCCGCCGAGCCCGGCCCGTTCGGACGACGGAAGGTGATCGCACGCCCAGGCCCCCTCGGCGGCGGGGCGGAAGCACCCCGCCGCGAACCCCCTCACGGAAGGCACCGCCGTCATGACCGTCCGCCCGCAGTTCCTCGGGATCTACCTCAACGACCATCTGGCCGGCGCCGCCGCCGGAGTCGAACTGTTCCGCCGCGCGGCCCGGGTCCACCGGGGAACCGCCCTCGGCCCGCCCCTGGCATCCATGGCCCTGGAAGTCAGCCAGGACCGCGAGAGCCTCCGCCGCATCATGGCCGCCCTCGACCTCCCCGTGAAGCGACACCGCGTGGCTCTTGGCCGGCTCGCCGAGAGGGCGGGCCGGCTCAAGCTCAACGGCCGTGTCCTTACACGCTCACCGCTGAGTGACGTTCTCGAACTGGAGGCCATGCGCCTGGGCGTCGAAGGCAAGGCCTGTGTCTGGCGCTGTCTCGAAGCCCTGGCCGGCACCGACTCGCGCATCGACGTCGCACACGTTCGCGATCTGTTGCGGCGGGCGGAACGGCAGATCCACGTCCTGGAGACGCTCCGCGTGGACCGAGCGGCACAGGTCTTCACCGCCGACGGGGAAGACGCCGACAGCGACCGGCCCAGCCGCCGCTGACGGCGGAGCGCCCTCGGCGCAGGTCTCCTGTGTCCGCCGCGAGCCGCGGCCGTCTCGCTCGCCGTCTCGGCGTCGCCGTGCGGTTCCGCCGGTCGGTGTCAGTCCCGGTCTCCTCCGGCGTCGAGGGCGTCGACGATCGCCGAAGCGAAGGCGTCGAGGTCCCCGGGCCTGCGGGAGGTGATGAGGGGATGGCTTCCGGAGGTGTCCACGACGACCTCCCGGTCCAGCCAGGTGGCACCCGCGTTCTCGAGGTCGGGGCGGAGCGAGGGGTACGACGTGAGTTCACGGCCGCGGGCCAGCCCGCTGTCCACGAGAAGCCAGGGTCCGTGGCAGATGGCGGCGACCGGTTTGCCGGCCTCGGCGAAGGCCGAGAGGAGACGCCGTGCGTCCGCGTCGGTCCGCAACCGGTCGGCGTTCACCGTGCCGCCGGGCACGACCACCGCGGCGAACCCGTCCGCCGTCGCCTTCGTCAGAGTCGTGTCCGTCGGGACGATGGCGCCCGGCTTGCGGTCCGAGACGACGGTGTGGACCGCCTCGTCCTTCTGTGCGGCGATGGTGACGTGGGCCCCGGCCTTCCGCAGGTCGGCGGCCGGCTTCATCAACTCGTCCTGCTCCGTGCCGT
This sequence comes from Streptomyces aureus, assembly GCF_001418135.1. Lineage (GTDB taxonomy): Bacteria > Actinomycetota > Actinomycetes > Streptomycetales > Streptomycetaceae > Streptomyces > Streptomyces aureus_A. The sequence goes on along the minus strand of NZ_LIPQ01000016.1, from coordinate 28,799 downwards.
AGTTCGTCGTGAGGATCAGTACGTTCTTGCCTTCGAGTGACACTGTTTCTCCCTACCAGGTATCCGGTTCTCCGCGGCGGGGTCGCCCGGACTCCGAACGTCGGACTCCCTGACCCCACCGGCCGCGCCATGACCACCACCTGCCTCACCGAACTCCCGGCTTCCTGTCGGCCCCGCTCAGAACATGGTGTTGTCGTTCTCGGACGAGGACGGGACGACCTGGAGGACGTCCCAGTGCTCGACGATCCTTCCGTCGGCGTCAAAACGGAAGATGTCGATACCGGCGTACTCCTCGTCGGGCCAGGTCTGGTGACAGTGCAGGATGACGTGGTCGCCGTCGGCGAAGGCACGCTTGTACTCGACGCGCTTGCCCGGGTACTCGGCGGCCATTCGCTCGAAGTAGTCGACGAACGCCTGCTTGCCGTCGCCGACGTGCGGGTTGTGCTGGACGTAGGTGCCGCCGACGTACCGGTCGACGGCCTCGGCGGGGCGGCACTGGTTGAACATCAGGTCGTAGAACGCCTTGGCCGTGGCCTTGTTCTTCTCCGGGTCGCTCATGAGGCAACCGTAGGTCCGCCCGCCGGGCGCGGCACGGTGAGTGCGTCGAGCGGCGCCGGACGAGGAGCAGGGGAACCATGACGTCACCTCCGCATGCCGCCGGGGCCGTCGGGCCGTCCTCAGCGCGGACTCCGTTCCCCGGCGGTTTCCCGTTCTCGACGATGTCATGCGGCCGTCGTCCACCGGCGGGGCCCGCCCGCACCGGGCGAACCGCTCGCGCCCGGGGGTCCGAGCGAACCGGGGCCGCGCAGCGGACGAGGGCGACGGGGGCGAGCAAGGAACCGCGCTTCCGACGGTTGTGGGATCGAGCAGCGGGCATGCGCCCGGGGGAAGCGCTCACCGCGACCCGTACGAGGTGACCGGCCATGACAACCGCTCGCGACCTCACGCCCCCGGACGCGACACGCGTCCACCGGGCCGAGACGCTCGTGGGCGACTGCTCGCTGCTCACTTCTCCCCTCACAACCTGCTCCTGATCGGAACCCCCACCAGCTGCACCACCTGTTCCCGCGGACGGGCACGCTTCGCCTTGTTCGCTGTCGTCCCGAACCTTGCCCGCGTCGGGCTCGCCCGACGCGAGCCCACCTCGCGGAGTTGATTCCCATGCCGGCCGTCACGCGCGCATCCCGGTCCTCCCCGCCGGATCCCTCCTCCGAGGACAGGAGTGGACTCGCCCCGCGAGCCGTCGAACTGATGGAGCTCGCGGTCGTCTCCGACGAGCTGGGAACGTTCACGGTGCCCCTCGAAGGGCCGGATGCCGACGTCCCCCACGAACTGCCGGAGGGTGCGGTGGTCAGCATCGCGCTCACCTTCCGGCTGGGGGCGGACACCAACGGCCTGGTCTTCGAAACCGTCAGGGTCGGGGAGGGCGAGGAGCCCGTGGCTCGGCGGGCCGCCCTGGGCAGCTTCCGCGCCGGAGGCCCGTACGAGATCCGCCTTCCGCCCGAACGGCTGCCCCTCGGGCGCGCCCACTGCGGCATGTACGACGTGACGGCGCGCATGAGCGACGTCGCGGGGGTCGAGCACGCCCAGGTGAAGCACCGCTTCACGCTCGTCCGCCGACTGCCCGACGCGGCGATCGAGGCACCGGAGGGCCACGAGGCCCCGGACACCGCTGGGTGACGAGTGACAAACGCCCGAAGGGCGCGAACGGGACGGCGGACGGGAAGCGGAGGGGGATCTTCGGCGTGGGATCGGGCGCCCCGCGATTGCACTCGGCGTCGCCGGGTACGCGCGGAAAGGCCCCGAACCATTCGCTACGCAGGCAGGAGGAACCGCCATGAGCATGGTGAAGCAGACGATCGACGTGGACGTTCCTGTACGGAACGCCTACAACCAGTGGACGCAGTTCGAGGAGTTCCCTCGCTTCATGGAGGGCGTCGAGGACGTCACACAGCTCGACGAGCGGCACTGCCACTGGCAGACCAAGATCGCGGGCGTCCGGCGCGAGTTCGACACCGAGATCGTCGACCAGCTGGCCGACGAGCGCATCTCGTGGCGCACGGTCGGCGGCGACGTGAAGCAGAAGGGCGTCGTGACCTTCCAGGGGCTCGACGAAGGCCACACCCGGGTGAGTCTCGCCATGGACGTGGAACCCGACGGCATGGCCGAGAAGGCGGCCGACGCACTCGGCATCCTCGACCGGCGGGTCAAGGGGGACCTCAAGCGGTTCAAGGGCTTCATCGAGGATCACGGTCACGAGACCGGTGGCTGGCGTGGCCGCGTCCAGCCTTCGGACACCGCCGACGGGCCGCCCCCCGCCACACCGACGCCGTCCGACGCGCCGGTACGCGAGGCCCCGGGGACCCGGGGCGCGCCCGGCCCGACGAGTACCCCTTCGGGAGCCCAGGAGGCCTGGCCGATGCCGCCGGGCGGCTCCGACGGGCCCCGCCTGAGCTGACCACGGGCTCGTCGGCCCACCTGACCACTCCGTCACGAGCTCGGATCGCGCCGACGCGCCGACCGATCGCGGTCCCTCGCCCCCCGAAGTCTGTCGCCCGCCCCTCGGCATGAGGGGCGGGCGACAGACTGCCCGTACGACGGGAACTCGTCCGGAGGCCGGTTCGGGCTCTGTCAGCACGAACGGTTCCGCCGGGCGCTGGGCGCGTGCTCGATCACCGCGACGTCGCTCATGCGCGCCGCTGGCGTCTCGATGTCCACGGCCTCGGCTCGCGGCCTGGCGACGATTCTGGCCATGGCCGGTCCCTCGGGAGTGGCCTCCCCGCCGGGGAGGTCGACATGACGCGCCCGCCGCTGAGCAGGCCGACCCCGGGTGCCGCTTGGGCCGCTCGGAACCCGCCGGCCCGCCGGTCCGGGGCGGCGAGCTCGGCGTTCTCGACCGGTCGGAGGCACCCTGGAGGGGTGGGTACCGCTCCGATCGTCGTCCACCCGCCCTCCCCCACCGGGGGCCGGCGGGTCACCGTGCGTGGCGAGATCCTCGGTCTGGCCCACCGCGACGAGGATGTCGTCGAGTTCCTCCGCCGCGCCGGACTTCCCGAAGCGGAAGACCTGCTCGACGACCCCGCCTGGGTCACCTGGCGGGGCAGCCGCCCGCACCGGTACGAGGCGGCCTGAACGGGGCCACCAGCCGTCGCAGGCAAGGCCGCCGTCGTCTGACGGCGGCCTTGCCTGTGGGTCCGGTGGCTCGTGCGCGGCCTGCGTTACCCGTGCGCCCACCAGCTGCTCGGCCCCGAACCCCCGGTGAACCGGGAGAGGAGACCGTGGCGACGACGTCCCACCCTCAGCCCGAGGGCGTACGCCCCGGTGAGGGCGGCCGCCGTGCCCGCGGCGGCGCCTCCCGCGAGGGCCTTGCGGGTGCGTGGATCGCTCCAGATCCAGCCGCCCCGGCCCACGGTGCCCCGTACCGCGTGCATGGCCGCCAGCGTCTTCTCGGCCATCGGCGCGGGGAGCGCGGTGAGAGTTCCGGATACCGTCGCCCCGGCATCGGCCGTCTTCGGCTGGGCGGCATGCGAGCCGCCACGCCCTGACTTGTCTTCCTTGGTCGATTCGCCGGCACTCATGTCTTCCGTCTGCCCGACTCCACCGGAGCGAACCCGGTTCGCGGCACGACTTCCATCGGTTCCCGACGGTCGCAAGACCTTCACATCCGCGGTCGTGAACCGTCCGTTCGCGCGGGAACGCGGACAGGAGCAAGGAACAGCGACGAAACGGGGTCCGGCCGAGAGGAGAAGGGGCCGTGATAGCGGTTGCCGTGTTGTTGCTGCCCGTCATGGGGTTGCTCCTGTTCATGATGGACCGCTTCGAGAACCGGGTGGCGGCCGCGCCGAAGCGGGCGCGGCACGCCAGACAGAACCACCTGCGGCTGGTCGAGGACCCGGGCCGGTCTCCGGGCGTCGAACACGATGCGGGGCACGCCGACGCCGCATGACGGCGCAGGGCGACGACCTGGCCGCTGGGGCGGGCCGTGTGTGGCCGGTCGCGGCCCCTGCCTCTTCGAGGGCCTGGGGACACGGCACCGGGGTACCCGAACGGGCATGGCCGAATCGAATCGATCAGTGCACGCCGACCGCGCCGGCAGGGCCGCGGCACGCGAGGCGCCGGCCGGCGAGACACCGGCGCCCGAGACTCGGGCCCCTGAGACGCCGGCCCCCGAAGACGTCGGCCCCGGGCCCGAAGTGGAGCGACGGGCCCCGGGCGATCCGACGGAACTGCCCCGCCGGTCCTGGCTCGCTGTACTCAAGGGCTCGGTGAGGGAGTTCAGGGACGACGAACTGACCGACCGCGCGGCGGCCCTCACGTACTACGGCGTCCTGTCCCTCTTCCCCGCGCTGATGGTTCTCGTGGCCCTGCTCGGCCTCGGCGGGTCGTCGACCACCGAGAAGGTGCTGGACCACGTCGGCGAGCTGACTCCCGGTCCCGCCCGTGACGTCCTGGGCCGTGCGGTGGAGGAGTTGCAGGGCCACTCCGCCGCGGGCTCGGCCATGGCCGTCGTCGGGGTGGTGGTCGCGCTGTGGTCGGCGTCCGGATACGTGGGAGCGTTCATGCGCGCGGCCAACCAGGTCTACGACATGCCCGAGGGCCGCCCGGTGTGGAAGCTCCTCCCCCTCAGGGTCGGGATGACGGCCGTGCTGATGGTGCTGGCGGCGCTGAGCGCGCTGATCCTGGTGTTCACCGGGTCCGTGGCGCGCCACGCCGGAGCCGCGCTCGGCATCGGTGACACGGCACTGACGGTGTGGTCGATCGCGCAGTGGCCCGTTCTGATCGTGCTGGTGTCCTTCACGATCGCGCTGCTGTACGCCTCCAGCCCCAACGCCAGGTTCAAGGGCTGGAGATGGATCACTCCGGGCAGCGTCCTGGCGCTGCTGATGTGGGCGGCCGCCTCCGCCGGGTTCGCGCTCTACGTCGGCGCCTTCGCCTCGTACAACAAGACCTACGGCACCATGGCCGGCGTCATCGTCTTCCTCGTGTGGCTGTGGATCGGCAACCTCGCCCTGCTCCTGGGCCTGGAGTTCGACGCCGAGGCGGTGCGACAGCGGGCTGTGCTCGGCGGGATGCCCCCGGACGAGGAGCCGTACACCGAGCCGCGCGACACCCGTGCCTGGGACGCCCACGACCTGCGCCGGCTCGAAGGTCCTGATTCCGGCGGGAGGCCTCGCAGACCGCCCGGCGGGGGCTCGTCCGACCGCCGTGGCGCGGCGCGAGGGTGACGCACGGCTGTCGTACCGCCACCGACCGGACCGAGGTGGCCACGCGCTTCCTGGCCGTCGGTGCCACGCCCGCCCACGTGGGCCGGGACCGCCCGGATTGCATAGGCGGTGTCCTGCCGGGCAGGGGCGATGACACGGTCCCACGCGAAAGGAGACTGGTGATGCCCACCGCAAGGGAGATCATGAGCCCGGACCCGACGTGCGTCAAAGCCACCGACACCGTCCTGGACGCGGCCAGGAAGATGGCCGAGCTCGGCGTCGGGGCACTGCCGATCTGCGGCACCGACGAGAAGCTCAAGGGCATGCTGACCGACCGTGACATCGTCGTGAAGGTACTGGGCCGGGGCAAGGACCCCGGAACCTGCCAGGCCGGTGAGCTGGCCCAGGGCGAAGTCGTCACGATCGACGCGGGCGCCGAGGCGGACGAGATCCTGCGCACCATGAAGGAACACAAGGTGCGCCGTCTGCCGGTGATCGACGAGCACGTGCTCGTCGGTGTCGTCGCCCAGGCCGATGTGGCACGCGCTCTGCCCGACCCCCAGGTCGGCGACCTCTTGGAGGCTCTCTCCGCCGCCTAGGACGTGTTCAGGAGTTGCTGGTGTGCTGGGTGGGCCGTCCGCGGCAGTCGCGGGCGGTCGTCCGGAACGAGATCATGCCGGTGACATCAGGCATGCAGCGCCGCTCATGTCCCCGACGGCCGCGGCTGCTCCGGCGGAACCGAGCTCTCGGCCGCCTCCATCCACTGGTCGAGGTCGGCCTGGGTGAACTCCGTCCACGGTGGGACTTCGGGGAGTCGGCGGAGGAGGTCGTAGGCCTCGGGTATCTGGCTGCCGCGGAGGACAGGACAGTGGCAACCGGCGATGACCTCGGCGTTCAGGTGCTGGAAGTCGGTGACGACCGTCCCGAACTTCTGGGCGTCCAGCAGGGCGACCCAGGGGGAGACCAGCCTTCCGCCGAAGAGCTGGCCGTCGCGGAACTCGTCCGGCGCCAGCGCTGCCGTTTCGGGCATGGGGGTCGGCACGTTGGTGGCGAAGGTGTCGACTGCCCAGAGGACGTCGGTCTTCGGGTCGAAGAGCGCGCGGGTGGTGGGGTTGTCGTACAGGGGCGGTCGCTTGGCGACCAGGGTGCGGTCGCCCGCGTCGATCGTGTCGCCGTCGGTCATGAAGCGGCACCGGTTGACGGGGGTCTCCCACTCCTCGGCCATGCGGCCGATGGAGAACCATGTCGTCAGCAGGGTCGCGTTCGGGCATTCCGCGAGGACCGCCAGGAGGTTGCCGGCGTGGTCGCGGTCGTCGTGGGTGAGGAAGATCCACCGTACGTCCAGGGGATCCACGACGGACCAGGCCGCCTCCAGCCACTGGGAGCGCACCGCGGGCGCCCCGGTGTCCACGAGGATGGGTTCGGTTCCCCGGATCACCATCGAGTTCATCGGGAAGTGGCCGACCGGCGGGGCTTCAAGAGCCCACGGGATGACGAAGGTCTCCTCGGCGATCTTGTACGGCTGCAGAAGGTCGAAACTCTCCACGGTTGTCATCGCTGCTCTCCCTCGGACGGAGTCGCCGCAGCGTCCATGAATCCAGTGCAGCCCCGTGCCGGGCTGCCGTCAAACGCAGAACTCGTGATCGCTCGCGCGGCCTCCCACGCCCGCGCATTCTTCCCGGCGCACGGGGTACCCGCGTGTTCCCCGCCTCGTACCGACGACGGCGACACCCGGCACAAGGCACACAGCACAAGGCATACGGCAGGAGGCATCGCATGAACCTGGCCGAAGGACGCCGAGCCGACGGCGGCCCTCCCCCCACGGGCTCGCTGCCCTTGCGGTCGCACTCGCCGTTCGCGGCGGAGGCCGCCGAGGGCGTGCGGCAGGCCCAGGCCCTGCCGCCGGACCACACCCAGGCCATCCTGGAGGTCACGAAGGAGGTCGCCGGAGTCCTCAAGTCGTCAGGGTGTCCGTTCGCCCTGGTCGGCAGCGTCGCGGTCTACGCGTACGGCATCCCGGTCAGGCTGCAGCACGACACCGACTTCGTCGTGCGGCGCGAGGACGCCGAGAAGGTGACCGACCTGCTGCGCGAGCGTGGCATCGAGGTCGTCGACCCTCCCGAGGACTGGCTGGTGAAGGCACGCAAGGACGGCGAACAGATCGATCTGATCTTCGCCCTGGCCGGCCGGCCCGTCACCACCGAGCTGCTCGATCGCGCCCCGACCCTGCCCGTGGACTCGGTTCACATGCCGGTCATCGAACCGACCGACCTCATGACCGGGCGGCTGGCGGCGCTCTCGGAGCACCACTGCGACTACGGCCCGCTCCTCCCGGTCGCGCGCGGGCTGCGGGAGCGCGTCGACTGGGACCTCGTACGCCGTGACACCGCGGACAGACCCATGGCGGCTGCCTTCCTGTACCTGCTCGAACTGCTCGACGTCATCCCGCCCCACGACGGCCAGGCAGAGGGAGGCCGGTCCGATGAGTGAACCCGTGACGCACGAGCTCGAGTACCGGCTCGCCCGGCTGCGGGACCGGCTGGCCGCTGACGACGTGGCCGAACTCGGCGTACGGGTGGAACTCCGGGGCGATGCCGTGCTGCTCTCCGGCACCGTGCCCACGGCCGCCCGGCGCGACGAGATCCTGCGGCTGGCGCGGATCGAACTCGCCGGACTCACCGTCTTCGACGACCTCGCGTCGGCCTCCACGGACGCACCCGAGCGGATGGAGGAGCTGTCATGAGTCCGGGGCCGGGCACCCCGCAGCCGGACGGTGTGGTCCGAGTGGCGGCCGTGGGCGACATCCATCTGAGCCCCGACTGCGCCGGACTGCTGCGCCCCGCCTTCGCGACGCTGCCGGAGTGCGCGGACCTTCTCCTCCTCGCGGGCGACCTGACCCGGCACGGCACCGTCGACGAGGCCGCGGTGGTGGCGGACGAGGTCCGGGACCTGGGCGTCCCGGTGGTGGCCGTGCTGGGCAACCACGACTACCACTCGGACGAGGAGGCCGACATCACGCGGGTCCTCGCGGCCGCGGGCGTCAGCGTCCTGGAAGGACAGTCCGTCACCTTCTCCGTGGCCGGTCACACCGTCGGCGTCGCCGGTGCGAAGGGCTTCTGCGGAGGCTTCGCCGGCCGCAGCGCCGGCGCGTTCGGCGAACCGGAGATGAAGGCCTGGGTCCGTACGGCGCACATCGGCGCCGAGCGTCTGTCGACCGCGCTGGAGGAGCTGTCCGCCGACCGCTGCGACGTCCGGATCGCGCTGACGCACTTCTCCCCCGTGCCGGACACGCTGGCGGGCGAGCCCGTGGAGATCTACCCCTTCCTCGGCAGCTATCTGCTCGCCGAGGCCATCGACGCGGTGGGCGCCGACCTCGCCGTACACGGTCACGCGCACCTCGGCACGGAACACGGCAGGACAGCGGGCGGGGTACGCGTGCGCAACGTCGCCCAGCCGGTCATCGACGGCGCGTTCGCGCTGTACCAGCTGTCCGTCCACGGCCATGGTTCCGGCAGCTGAGCCTTGAGTCGCCTCCCGCACCATCGTCCGCTCCGCACAACGCACGGTCGCAGACCGTCGCAGACCGTCTGCGACCGTCGCCTGCCGTCCACGGCACCCGTCAGCCCCCGCCACCCGTCGGCCCGCGCCACCCGTCGGCGTGCTCAGCCCCGCACCCGCGCGGCGTGCTCAGCCCCGCACCGTGGCAGCGGCCAGGGAATCGACCACCGCGGCGAACTGCCCGCTACGACGGAGCACGGCTCGCTGCCTGTCCGCCCCGCCCCCGTCCGTGCGGATCCGATCCCACTGCGCACGCACCCACTCAGTGTCGTCATTCGCGTCCAGGGCGGTACGGGCGAAGTCGATGAGTGCGTCCACCAAGGTCACCGCGGGCCGTTCCCGGCCGTCGACCGGGTCCATACCGTGTCCCCTGAGGCCCTGGGCGGCCGCGAGCCGGTGCGCCTGCAACAGGTCCGGGCAGGGCATCCGCGGCGCGGGCACTCGGGCGGCGACGCGGGGCAGCAAGGTGCCGGCGAGCCCGCGGACCAGAACTGCGAGCAGCACCACCGTGTCGAGGTCCGCGTTGGCGTCGGCGATCCGGATTTCCAGGGTCGGCACATGCTCCGAAGGCCGTGCGTGCCAGTACACCATGCGGTTGTCCAGGAGCGTCCCGTTCTCGACGAGCCGTGCGACATGGGCGACGTACTGGGGCTCGTCGAGCACGGGGGTGGGGCCGACGGTCGGCCAGCGCGCGTGTTCGACGGCGCGCCAGCTCGCGTAACCGGTGTCACGGCGCTGCGCGAACGGGGAGTTCCCGGCCAGGGCTTGGAGGACCGGCAGCCACGGTCTCATGTGCTGGGCGAGGGCCAGGGCCTGTTCGCGGTCGAGCTCCCCGATGTGGACATGGCATCCGCAGACGAGCCCGTCGTCGCGCGTGGTCCCGTCGTCGCGCGTGATCAGCGGCGCGTAGCGCCGGGCCATCAGTCGATAGCGCTCGGTGTTCGTGACCGTCAGCTGCTCCTCCGGGGGAAGCACGGGGGTGCCGCACGCGACCGGCACGCAGTGCTCGCTCCGGGCGGCCGCGGCGACGACTCCACGCATCCACGAGAGTTCGTCGCGCAGGGCCGTCCGGCGCGACGTCGCCCGGGTGCAGATCTCGATCTGCGCGTTGAAGAACTCGCTCTGCAGCTGCTCACCGAGGTCGCGGGAGGCCCGGTCGATCACCTGTGGCGCGCGGTTCACGGGCGCGCGGGTGACGCGGTCCACCAGCATGAACTCTTCCTCGACGCCCATCGTCAGGACACTCATCGCGACTCCTCACTTGGCACGCGCCTACCCGGTACCGGGTCCTCTATTCCGGCCCGGCCGCCCGCGTCTCGGGCAGGGCCGGGCCGGTCGTCGCGGAGGCGTGCCACGGAGCCTCGATGGCCGAGCATTCCGGACGGGCCGGTTGTTGTTCGGCCCGCTGACGACGCACGGCCGCGGTTTCGCGCCGCGTTGTGCGGGCAGCCGCGTCCTGCGCGCCCGGGACCGGCAGGAAGAGCACGTGGGCCTCGTCGGGCCCCGGCCCCGACCGGCAGGCCGGACCCACAGTCGATCAAGGAGGACAAGGTGAGCACCGACAGCAAGCTGGACCAGGACGTCGTCGCGGTGATTCTCGAGGACCACCGCGCCATGGAGGAACTCTTCCGCCGCATGCGGAGCGTCGAGGCCGACCGCGCCACCGCGTTGAAGGAGTTCTCCGCTCTGCTCATCGCGCACGGCGAGGCCGAGGAGGCGGAGGTCTACAGCGCGCTCAAGCGCTTCCGGGGCGTCGACGACGAGGAGGTGGAGCACGGCACGGAGGAGCACGCCGAGGGGAACAAGGCGCTTCTGGCCCTGCTCGAGGTCGAGGACGTGGGCTCCGAGGAGTGGGACGAGCGGCTGGAGGAGCTGGTGGAGGCGGTCTCCCACCACGTCGACGAGGAGGAACGGACGATCCTCAACGGTGCGAGGGAGAACGTCCCCGACGAGCGCAGGGCCGAGTTGGGTGTCGCGTTCCAGAAGGAGCGCGCGAAGCTGCTGGCCTCGGACTGCGGAAGTCCGGAGAACGTACGCAAGATCGTCGACGGGTGAAGTGGTTCACGACGGGTGAAGCCCCGTTGGCCGTCGGGAGCCCACTCCGCATGCTCAGGAGAGGCCGGCCCGTACCAACGCGGCCGCGAACCGCGGCAGGTCCTCGGCGGGGACGAGACGGGCGAGGCCCGCGGGCGTCGTGGGGAGCCCCAGCCTGGCGGCGGTCTCGCGGGCGCGGCTGTCGAAGGCGGGGCGCAGTTCGGGCCACACGCCCTGGGCCTCGCGGCAGAAGATGTCCGCTCCGACCGGGCCGATCCGCGGGACCTCCTGAAGGAGCTCGCGGATCCGGTCCGGGTCCCCGTCGGCGGCGTCGCGCAGCCGGCGCAGGTCTCCGCGGTAGCGGTCCAGGAGCAGGTCAGCACCCTCCCCCAGGGCTGTGGCCGTGCTCTCGTCGTAGCGCCGGTAGTGGGCTCGGCCGAGGGCGTCCACCCGGTCCTGCCAGGAGGCGGTGGTCATCGCACGGGCCGTGCCCATACCCGCCGCGTGGAGTTCGCGGGCGGCGGCCACCGCGATGCCGGCCTTGATTCGTACAGAGAAGAGCACGCACAGGGTCAGGAGACGGTACAGAGGGGCGGGAGTGTCCTTCAGCCGGATGCCCGCCTCCTCTGCGTGGGTGCGTCCGTGCTCGTCCAGCAGGTCTCGGACCGTGGTGCGCTGTGTCATGGCGGGCCTTCCTCCGTCCGGCCTCCGTCAGAGACCCTCTGTCCGGCCTCCGTCCGGCCTCCGGTCAGACCTCTCTGCGGCCTCCGGCAGGCCTCTGCCAGGGGCCGGTTCACGGGGTGATTGCGGTGAGACGTGTACGGGCCTTGGTGAGCGAGCGGGGTCTCGGCGGGGCGTGCCAGGGGTTCTCTTCGAGGCGCCGGTCGATGGTGCCGAGGGCCCCGCCGGTCCTTCGTGGCGTTGCGGTAGGTTCCCTCGTCCCGCACGATCACGGTGCCGCCGCCGTATTCGCCTTCCGCGATGACGCCCTCGAAAGCGCGGTACTCCAGCGGATGGTCCTCCGTCGGCGTGGCGAAGCGCTTGTCGTGCGGATCTCTGGAGGGGCCCTTGGGAACGGCGAAGGACCTCAGTACGCCGTCGGCTTCGAGCCGGACGTCGACGTGCATGCTGCGCGCGTCGTGGATCTGTACGACGTACGACGGCGGACCGTCGGCCGGTTGCGCCGCGGACCCGCCCTCCGGCTCGGCCGTCTTCTCGAAGTCCCGCCGGCCCCGGTAGCCCGCCAGCGTTCCCGTCTCCGTCACGGCCTCCTCCTCCCCGCACTCGTGCCGTCGTGGAAGCAGCCACCGATCGGCGGCTACCCCGGGACGGGGACGCCAGTCGTCACCGGATCCGCAGCAGCCGCCTGGGCAGCACGCCCGGCGCTCCGACGGCGCGCCGCTCCGACCGCCCGGCCCCTGGTGTCGCCTCGTCGATCTGAAGGTTGTCGCTCCGGCCAGGTTGTCGTTCTGTTCAAGGTGGTCAGGCCCTGCGACCGGCCACCACCCACGACCGGCGGCATGCCGCCCGGACATCACCTCACGTGAGGCGATCTCTAGGGGGTGTCTTGATCGGTGCGGCCGACCTGGCGGCCTGCTCGATCTTCGCGCGGTGGGCCGCACGGGCTTCCTCGTCGATCTGCTGCTCGTGTTCGGCGCGCACCCCGGTCCGGCCGTCGAGGCCCTCGCGCAGGATGTCGGCGTGTCCGGCATGCCGGATGGACTCGCCGAGGACATGGACCATGACGGCGAACAGGTTCGTGTTCGAATGAGGCTCCGGCCACCACGGCACGTGGCCGGGGGCGTCGAGGGGAAGCTCGTTGATCGTCGCGTCCGAGTGTTCCCACGTGCGGCGGTAGAACCCGATGATCCGATCGCGGGTCTCGTCCTCGGTCGCCCACAGATCGCTGCCGTCGGAGTCCTGCCACCGGGGCAGCGGTTCCGGGGAAGGGCGGCCGAAGACCTCGCCGAAGTACCTGGCCTCGACGGTGGCCACGTGTTTGACCAGGCCGAGGAGGTTGGTCCCGGTCGCCGTCAGGGGCCGGCGGGCGTCGTATTCGGACAAGCCGTCGAGTTTCCAGAGCAGCGCCTTGCGGTCCCGGCGCTGTCTCTCGTGCAGGTTGCCCTTCGCGAACTCATCGATCATGCGGCATGAGCCTGCCATGGCCTGCTCGTGGTCTCAAGATCCGTTCGTGGTCCGCGACGACCGGCAGAGGTCACGCGGAACGGCGGAGCTGCTCCCGCACCCAGGCGGGATCGGGATTGACGTGGGGCCGTCCGGACACGAGGACGGTCGGCACCGTCTCGTTGCCGTCATTGGCCGCCCTCACCGCCGCCGCACCTGCCGCATCACGCCAGATGTCCACCCAGTACATGCGTCGGGCGCTGCGCCCCAACCGGATGCGCAGGCGCAGGCAGTACACACAGCCCGGCCTCCAGAAGACGATCGGCCGGCCGTCGTCCGCGCTGCGACGCTGCGCCTCGAGAGCGCCGATCGACCTCGGGAAGATCAGAGGGGAGTTCGTCACGGCGAGCAGCAGGAACACCCCGAGCAGCGCCACTGCCTCGCCGGGGCGGTCCTTGCGGATGAGTCCGGTCGCGACGGCCGAGCCGCAGAGCACGAGCAGTATCGGCAGAGCCCAGATGCGCGTCATGAAGGGCAGGCTACCGACCGGCCGGGGGGCGTCTTCGGAGCAGTCCGTCGTACCGAACCCGGGTGCGCGTCAGCGCCGTGCGAGCTGTCGCTCGCCGTTGGCTCCTGGCTGGTACGGCAGACCGTAGTGGTGGAACACCGCGGGCTCCTCCTCCGCGGGGAGGACGTCGTCCGTGCCCATCGCGGGACAGTCCTTCACGAGCGCCTTTCCGTACGCGACCCGGACGTAGCCGGGCCCCACGACCGCGCCGTCGAGCGGGACGAAGACCAGGCGGCGACGGGTCGGGAGCCCCACCTCCACGGTCGCCATGGCGGGCTCGTCCGTACTCGTATCCACGTAGACCGCCTCAAGAGTGCCGATCTTGTGACCGTCGGGATCGACCACGTCCTGCGTGCGCCACTCACGGATGTCGGCTGGCTCAATCATCGGGAGCGCCCTCCGTCCGAACACGGAGCCGGACTTCTGCGGCTGCGGATACCTCCCACACTGCTCCCGGCCACCCGTGCCCACCACCCGGCGGACCGGCCGTCGGCGCTACTCGCCGGGGTCACCGGTCAGCACACGGATGGCCGCGTGTTCGATGATCAACGGCACTCGACGATCACGAGGACCAGCAGCGGCCGTGAAGCGGCTGGCCCGCAGCCGCAGCCACCGGTCGAGAACAGTCCTTGATCACAGCCAGGCGATGGCCAGCAGGCTGGTCACCGCCGCCACGGCGACGAGCCCGACGTTGAGTGCGATCCGGCGGTCTTCGCCGGTCAGGTGGACGACGATCGCACCGGACTGCAGGAGCACGAACCCGATGGCCGCGGCCAGTGCGAGCCAGGGCGCGATGCCGGACAGGGGCGGCAGGATCAGCCCGGTCGCGCCGAGTAAACGCGGCGGCCGGCGGCGCGTCCATCACCGTCGGCACCCTGGGCGACAGCACCGACCCGGGAGCGACCGGGCTGGCCGCCGCCTACCGCCGCAGCCACCCCGGCGTCGACATCCGCATTCGCGACACCGACCTCACCGACCCGACCTGCGGGGTGCGCGCCGGACTGGTCGACGTCGCCCCTACTCGGGCGCCGTTCGACGAGACCGCGCTGACGGTGCGTGATCTGCGTACCGATCCGGTGGGTGTGGTCCTGCGCGCCGACGATCCGCTGGCCGGCCGCGGCTGGCTGCGGCCGGCCGACCTGGGCGACCGCCGCTGGTTCCAGTTCCCGAAGGGAGCCGACCCGATCTGGCAGTCGTACGGGAACGGCGGCGAGCCGCGCGAGGGCCCGGTGGTGCGCGTCGTCCAGGAATGCGTGCGGGCCGTGCTGTGGAACGGCACGGTCGGCCTGGCCCCGCTCGGGCACGACCTGCCGGCAGAGCCGGCAGTGGTGCCGCTGACCGACATGTCGCCGAGCCGAGTGGTAGCGGTGTGGAACGAGGGTGACACCCACCCGTTGATCCGACCGTTCATCGAGATCGCGACAGCCGCCGCGTACCGCCACTGAGTACCTGGTGAAGGGTGCCGCCACGGCTCGTGGTGCTCGTCAACCCGCCTCTCGCCCCGCGCGACCGGTGTCGGCGAGGCGCGGTGCGCCCCACGCGATCGGTGGTCGGCTCTCGCGCTTCAGGAGCGGGCCAGCACGTCGACGAGGGCCAGTTCCTCGATGTCGAAGTCGAGGTTGTGGAGGGCTGCGACGCTGTCGTCGAGCTGCCGTGTGCTGCTCGCTCCCACCAGGGCGGACGTGACGCGGCCGCCGCGCAGCACCCAGGCGAGGGCGAGCTGGGCCAGGGTCTGGCCGCGGGACGCGGCGATGTCGTTCAGGGCACGCAACCGGGTCACGACGTCCTCGGTGACGGCGTCCCGGTTCAGGAAGGGGCTGTCGCTCGCGGCCCGGGAGTCCTCGGGGACGCCGTCCAGGTAGCGGCCCGTCAGCAGGCCCTGCTCCAGCGGCGAGTAGGCGATGGAACCGATGCGCAGGTCGTCGAGGGCGTCGAGCAGGCCCTCGTCCTCCGGGCGCCGGTCGAGCATCGAGTAGCGGGGCTGGTGAAGGGTGAGGGGGGTGCCGAGCTCGGCCAGGATGCGAGCGGCTTCGCGGGTCTGCTCGGCGGAGTAGTTGGAGACGCCGACGTACAGTGCCTTGCCCTGCTGGACCGCGGAGTGCAGGGCGCCCATGGTCTCCTCCAGGGGCGTCTCCGGGTCGAAACGGTGCGAGTAGAAGATGTCGACGTGGTCGAGGCCGAGTCGGCGCAGGCTCTGGTCCAGCGACGACAGCAGGTACTTGCGAGAGCCCCACTCGCCGTACGGGCCGGGCCACATCAGGTATCCGGCCTTGGTGGAGACGACCAGTTCGTCGCGGTAGGGGGCGAAGTCCGTGCGCAGGAAGTCGCCGAGGGCGGACTCCGCCGCGCCGGGCGGGGGGCCGTAGTTGTTCGCCAGGTCGAAATGGGTGATTCCGAGGTCGAAGGCGCGGCGCAGGATGGAGCGCTGGGTCTCCGCCGGGCGGTCCGGACCGAAGTTGTGCCACAGCCCCAGGGAGAGGGCGGGGAGCTTGAGGCCGCTGCGCCCGGCGCGTCGGTAGAGCATGTCGGCATAACGGTCGGAATGTGCGGTGTACAACGCGACTCCATGGTGTGGGGACGCCCCCCGGTGAACGGGGGCGGGGAGATTGTCGTGCCGCCACCAATCTCCCCTGACCCACGGGCATGAATCCAACAGGAGAATCCGATGGGATTCAGCGCGTAGGCTGCTGAATCATGGAACTGCGGCATCTCCAGCACTTCGTCGCCGTCGCCGAGGCCCGGCACTTCACGCGGGCCGCGGAGCGGCTCATGGTCTCCCAGTCCGGTCTCTCGGCGTCCATCCGGGCCCTGGAGCGCGATCTGAGGGCTCCGCTGTTCGTACGGAGCACCCGCCGGGTGACGCTGACGGAGGCCGGACGGGCGCTGCTCGCGGAGGCGGAGCGCATCCTGGCGCAGGTACGGGCCGCTCACGAGGCGGTGGCGGCCGTCCAGGGCGTCGTGCGCGGCACGCTCCGCCTCGGGGCCGAGCAGTGTGTCGCGGGAGTGCACGTGGCGGGGCTGCTGGCGGCGTTCAGGCGGCGGCACCCCGAGGTGGAGATACGGCTGCGGCAGGAGGGTGGGATCGCACTGGCCGAGGACGTCGCCGCCGGCCGCCTGGACCTGGCCTTCGCCTACCGCACCCGGGCGGACTCCGACCAACTGCGCTCGGTTCCCCTGGCATCCGAGCCGATGACACTTCTGTGCCATCCCGGGCACCCGCTCACCGCGGCTGGCCCGGCCCTCGCGCTCCGAGACCTCGCGGAGGAGGACTTCGTCGACTTCCACCCCGGCTGGGGACCACGCCGGGCCACGGACGGGGCCTTCGCCTCCGCAGGCGTACTGCGAACCGTGACCCTGGAGGTGAACGACGTGCACAGCCTCCTGGACCTGGTGGAGGAGGACCTCGGTGTCGCTGCCGTGCCGCGGCATTTCCGGCACAAGCGGGACTCCCTGCACGCCATCCCTCTCGCCGACACCGGCGAGGCGGTCTACGGGACAGTGGCCCTGCTGCCCCCGCCGCAAGCCACCAGTCCGGCAGCGCGGGCGCTGATGACCCTTCTGGAGCGGGGAACCGCCCGCTGACGCGCGAGAGGGTACCCGCGTTCCATGGATGCTCGCCGGGTGGGCGACGCCGGGCGGCGCGATCCGGCCGGGCGCGGGAGAGAGGCCAGGCCGTGCGCCCCGGCCTCGCCGGGCTCGGCGATGTCCAGCCGGGCCGGCCGGGCCAGGCGATGCAGCTCTGCACGTCGACGACATCGACGGTGGCGGCGACGGCGCATGCCGCACGGGCGAGTCGGCCGTCGGGAGAGGAGGTGATGGCCAGCGGGGAGAGCTCGACCTGGCGGGGCCTCAGCCGTTGGTCCCGAGACCGCGATCGGGCAGGCTCATGTCCCCCGTCCCGGGGGTGCCGTCGGCGATCCCGTAGCGCAGGAACACGGTCCCCGTCGGGCCAGCCACCGGGGGCGCGAGGAGCGTGACGTTGGTGGGCACCGCGCCGTCGTCGAACACCTTCTTCCCGACGCCGAGCACGATCGGGTGCAGCCAGAGATCGAGACGGTCGAAGAGCTTCTCGCGCAGCAGGGTCTGCACGAGGTTCAGGCTCCCGACGACCTTCACGTCCTCATGCCGGTCACGGATCCCGCGCACCGCGTCGGCGAGGTCCGGGCCGAGCTGCGTGGACCCGGCCCACGACAGGTCGGGCCTGCCGCGCGACACCACGTACTTCGGGATGCTGTTGAACAGCGTGGCGATCTCGCTGTCCTCGCCGCCGTCCTGGTGCGGCCAGTAGGCGGCGAAGATGTCGTACGTCCGCCGGCCGAGCAGGAGGGCGTCCGTGCCCTCGTACGCGGCACCGATCTGCGCCCCGGCGACCTCGTCCAGCAGGGGCGCCTGCCAGCCGCCGAACGGGAATCCCACCGGGTCCTCGTCAGGACCGCCGGGCGCCTGCCCGACGAGGTCGAGGGTCGCGAACATCTCGATGGTGATGAGGCCCATGGCTTGCTCCCGATGAGTCGGTTGTCTCCGTCAACAGATAGCCCCTGCCGGTCGGCCGCGGATTCATCGACGCGACGGAACCCGGCTCACCCGGTCGAGGGTTGGGCCGTCCGGCCGAAGCGGACGGCGGGGCCGCGGCTGCCGTCGCACGGGCGGAATTCCCACGCCGCTCCCCGCCCGCGACGTCAAGGACACGGAGAACCTTTTCGGCCCGGCTTCGCCGGCACCACCGCCACCGGCCCCTCGCCGATCCGGTCCGGGAGATGTGGAGAAGTTCGGGTCACCGCGTGAGTTTTCGGTCGGCGAATTCCCAACCCATGCCGCGCCGGAAACACTTTCGAACCCTTCCAACTCATTAGTAACCAGCCTCTGAACAGCCAAAACGCGCTCTCCGAGGGGCCGGTCGGGGGGAATCCCCGGAATTCCGACGGGCGGGGTATGGTCGGGCCCGCTCACCTGTCCGAGTATTCGTCGAATCCGTGGCGACAAGAGAAACGGGGCACATGCAGACCCCGTGGGCGAAGACCGACCAAAGACGTTCGAGGCGAGGCAACCGATGGAAGCTCCGACCACCCCGTCGGCCGACGGCTACGGCTCCGGTGCCGCTGCCGGCGGTCAGGACGGGGGCTGGTTCGGGCGAGGTCAGACGGGAGCGCACGGTCCCCAGCGGCCCGGGCACCCGGAGACCGGCCGGTCGGCCCCCGGGTCCGCGCACCCGGCAGAGCACCAACCGGCCCCGGCAGCCGCCCAGGCACCGACTCCGGGAGCGGTCCCGTCCGCCACGGAGCTGTTGCGCCGCACGATGGCCGAGATCGAGCCGATCGCCGACCGGGTCACCTCGTACTTCTACGCACTGCTCTTCCTCCACCACCCCGGTCTGCGGGACCTCTTCCCCGCCGCGATGGACACCCAGCGCGACCGGCTGTTCAAGGCCCTGCTCACCGCCGCGACCCACGCGGACGACCCCGTCACCCTGACCACGTACCTGACCCACCTCGGCCGCGGGCACCGGAAGTACGGCACACTCCCCCAGCACTACCCGGCCGTCGGCGAGGCCCTGATCGGCGCCCTCGCCCGCCACGCCCCGGAGACCTGGGGGCCACGGACCGAGGCCGCGTGGGTGGGCGCCTACACCACGATCTCCCAGATCATGATCGACGCGGCGACCGAGGACGAGCTCCGTGCGCCCGCCTGGTGGCAGGCCGAGGTGGTCGCCCATGTCATGCGCACGAAGGACATCGCGGTCGTCACGGTACGGCCGGACGGGCCGTACCCCTTCCTCGCCGGGCAGTACACGGCACTGGAGACCCCCTGGTGGCCGCGGGTCTGGCGGCACTACTCCTTCGCCTCCGCGCCCCGTTCCGACGGACTCCTCTCCTTCCACGTCAAGGCCGTCCCGGCGGGCTGGGTCTCCAACGCCCTCGTCCACCGCGCCCGCACCGGAGACGTCATCCGGCTCGGTCCTCCCACCGGTTCCATGACCGTGGACCACACCAGCGACAACGGGCTGCTGTGTCTCGGCGGCGGCACCGGCATCGCGCCCATCAAGGCCCTGGTGGAGGATGTCGCCCAGCACGGTCGGCGCCGCTCCGTCGACGTGTTCTACGGCGCTCGCCGGAACCACGGCCTCTACGACATCGACACGATGCTCCGGCTGCAGCAGTCGCACCCCTGGCTCTCGGTGCGCCCGGTCGTCGACGACGGTCCCGTCGGCCTGCTGTCCGGCGGAATCCCGGAGGCCGTACGCGAGTTCGGTCCGTGGCACACCTACGACGCGTACCTGTCCGGCCCGCCCGGAATGATCCGGCGCAGCGTCGACACCCTCGTGGGCATCGGCATCCCCTCCCACCGCATACGGCACGACTCCATCGAAGAACTGGTCGGGGCATCGACGTGAGTACATTCGAACACGCCGGGCGGCAGGGCACGACGGCCCTCCGCACCACCCGCCCGGGCAGCGACGGCGAACACCTGGTCCAGCAGCGCATGGGCACCACCGAGCGCGCGGACCGTTTCTACGCCGACCAGGTCCTCGACCGGCTGAACCCCCGGATGCGCGAGTTCGTGAACCGGCAGGAGATGTTCTTCCTGGCCACCGCCGACCGGCACGGCGCGTGCGACAACACCTTCCGCGCAGGACCGCCCGGCTTCCTCCACGTCCTGGACGACGGGACGCTCGCCTACCCCGAGTACCGGGGCAACGGCGTCCACGCCAGCCTGGGCAACATCGAGGAGAACCCGCAGGTCGGCATCCTCATGGTCGACTTCCTCCGGGACCGCGTCGGACTCCACGTCAACGGCCGCGCCAGGAGCGTGGCCGACGACGAGATGCGCCGCGCCCACCCCTGGCTCCCCGCCGACCAAGTGCCCGGCCGACGGGCCCTGGTATGGGTGGTGATCACCGTCGAGGAGGCGTACATCCACTGCGCCAAGCACATCCCCCACCTCCAGAAGGTCCCCGCCCGCGGCCACGGCCGCCCGTGGGGAACGGACGACTTCAAGCGCAAGGGCGGTGACTTCTTCGGAGCGGCCTCCGAAGCACCGGAGCGCGGCCCGTTCCTGCCACCGCCCCGTCCGGACGCGGACGCGGCGACCTGGCGGGCGGAGGCGGAGAGAGTACTGGCGAGAGCCGAGCGGTACGCTCTCGGCGAAGGCACCGGGGCGGGTACGGGAGCCGGGGCCGAATCCACGGCGGGGGCGCCGCCGTTCAGCGGCTGGTTCAGCAGAAGCACCTCAGTCTGAGCAGCTCACGCCAGAGGTTTCCGCTCTTGGGGGCGGGTCGGCTGAAACCTTCCGGCCGTCTCTGCCGTCCTCCCCTCCGGGAGAGCGTAGAGAACCGGCAAGGAGTGGCAGGACATGGGGCTGAAGGGCAAGTACACCGCGCACATAGCCGTGGCGGCTTCGGCGGTCGCGATCAGCCTGGCGGCGTGGGGGGCCACCGCGCTGACGGACACCGAGGCCGCCGCCCGGGCGGAGGCGGGTGCGCAGGGGACCGGGCCCGAGGGACGGACGCAGGACCCGGCATCGGGCCCGCCGCCCGTGTCGAAGGTGAGGATGCCCCAGGGGATCGCCCATGCCGCCGAGGCGGGCGGGAAGGCCGTGAACATCACCATCGACGACGGGCCCGATCCGCAGTGGACGCCCAAGGTGCTGGAGGTCCTTGAGGAGCACAACGTCAAGGCGGTCTTCTGCATGGTCGGACCGCGGGCGAAGGAGTTCCCTGACCTGGTCAAGCGGGTCGTGGCGGACGGACATCGGCTCTGCGACCACACCACGTCCCACGACACCGCGATGGACAAGAAGTCCGTCGCGTACCAGAAGCAGCAGATCCTGGACGCGAAGCGGATGATCGAGGAAGCCGCCGGGGGCGCGAAGGTGGAGTACTACCGGGCGCCGGGCGGTGCGTTCACCCCCGAGAGCCGGCGCATCGCCGCCGAGGCGGGGATGCGGCCGCTCGGGTGGAACGTGGACACCAAGGACTTCGAGAAGCCCGGCACGGGCGCCATCGTCGGCACGGTCAAGAGCGAGCTGTCCAACGGGCCGACGATCCTCTTCCACGACGGCGGCGGCGACCGTGGTCAGACCGTCGAGGCCCTCAAGCAGGTTCTGCCGTGGCTCAAGGAACAGGGACGCACCTTCAGCTTCCCCGTGCGAACCACCCCCTGAGGATCTGCCGGTCCGGCAGGTGGGTGACCGGCCCGGGCCGCGGGGTCGGCAGCCTCCGACGCCGACGACCTCAGGCGACCGGTGTACCGGCCGTCGGTGTCCGCCATCCGGCGCCCGGCGTCCGGCGTCCGGCGTCCGGCGTCCGGCGTCCGGCGCCCGGTCCGGCGATCCTGAACGACCGGTACTCCGACGCTCTCGGGTCCGTCGGGCACGGCGCGGTGCGGCGGGGCGCCACAACGGCGCTGATTCCATCGTCGTTCAGTACCGTACGGAGCGGCCGTTCCGTACCGTACGGAACGCCGGAAGGGGACTCGCGATGGCCGGTCTGAGGCTGGGGCCGCTCCTGCGTCACGTGGACTGGGAGTCGGGTACGAGCGCGACGGTGTGGGTCGAGACCGACCAGGCCTGCACGGTGGAGGTCCGATGCCCGGGCGGCGCCGGTGGTTCGGCTCCCACCTTCCACGTCGGCGGCCACCACTACGCACTGGTGGTGGTGTCCGGACTCGCCCCCGGGTCCGCCACGACGTACGAGGTACTGCTCGACGGCCGGCGGGTGTGGCCCCTCGCGGACTCGCCCCAGCCGCCCAGCACCATCCACACACCGCGGGTCCCGGCGACGGACGCGGTGGTCGCCTTCGGCTCCTGCCGGTGGGCGGCGCCTGCCGAGGGCAGCTCCGATCCGGTGGGTCCCGACGTCCTCGACACCCTCTCCGCCCGGCTCGCCGCCGACCCGGAGGCCGTGCGTCCGGACGTTCTCGTCCTCCTCGGCGACCAGGTGTACGCGGACGAGACGTCAGCCGACACCCGTGCCTGGATCGCCCGGCATCGGCGGTCCGCCGGCACCGGCTCCGCCGCCCCGCCGGACCAGGTCGCCGACTACGAGGAGTACACCCACCTCTATGACGAGTCCTGGGGCGACCCCGAACTGCGCTGGCTGTTGTCGACCGTACCCAGTTGCATGATCTTCGACGACCACGACGTCATCGACGACTGGAACACCAGCGCCGCCTGGGTGGCCGAGATGCGGGCCACACCCTGGTGGCACGAGCGGATCACCGGCGGTCTGATGTCGTACTGGGTCTACCAGCATCTCGGGAACCTTTCCCCCGCCGAGCTCGCCGAGGACAAGCTGTACGCGGCGGTCCTGGCGGCCGACGACGGAACGGAGGTGCTGCGCGCGTTCGCGGAACGCGCCGAGGCCGACCCGGCGACGGTGCGCTGGAGCTACCGCAGGGACTTCGGCCGGACGCGGCTGCTCATGGTCGACACCCGGGCCGCGCGGGTGCTGGAGGAGCAGCACCGGGCGATGCTGGACGCCGAGGAGGCGTCCTGGCTGCGGGCGCAGGCGTTCGACGACCCGGGCGGCGTCGACCACCTCCTGATCGGGACCTCGCTCCCGTGGCTGCTGCCCCCCATGGTCCACTTCGCGGAGGGCTGGCACGCGGCGCTCTGCCGGGGCGAACGCGGACCGCGCTGGGCCCGCTTCGGCGAGTGGCTGCGCCGGCGGGCCGACCTGGAGCACTGGGCGGCGTTCAGCGCGTCGTTCGGGAGGCTGACGGACACGGTCGCCGAGGTGGGACGGGCGGACGACGCCCCGGCAACGGTGTGCGTGCTCTCCGGGGACGTGCACCACGCGTATGTGGCGGAGCCCGTCTGGCCCGCCGGGCAGCAACCGCGTTCCCGCGTCTTCCAGTTCACCTGCTCGCCGCTGCACAACTCGGTGCCCGCGGCCATACGGGCCGGATTCCGTTTCGGCTGGAGCCGGTTCGCCAAGGGGATCGGGCATCTCCTCGCCCGCCACGGGCGGGTCGCCAGGCCGGCGGTCCGGTGGGAGCGCACCGGCGGACCGTGGTTCGGCAATCAGTTGATGACGCTGACACTGCGTGGACGCACCGCGCGGCTGCGGTTGGAGAAGGCCTCAGGGGGTGCGCAGCGGGGGCGCCGCGCGACCGACCGCGCGGGAGCACGGCTCACGGGCGTTCTCGACCGGAGCCTGACGGACGGGAGCTGACGCACCGCCGGGCGGAACGCCCCCGCCCGCGCCATCCACGCCCCTCGCCCCCGGACCGCGCCCCCCGGCCTCCGCGGCCGCGATGCGCCGACGGCAGGAACGGGCGAACTGGCCGATCCTGTACGGCTTCAGCACGGCACTGGTACCACGCCCCTCCGACTGGCGGCCGGGGCTGGAGGTGGTGGGCAACTGGTGGCCCCATCACGATGCGGCCGAACGGCTTCCCTCGGACCTGGAGGACTTCCTCCGTGCCGGACCCCGGCCCGTCTTCATCGGCTTCGGGAGCATGGCGGCGGGCGACGGGGAACGGCTGAGCGAGATCGCTGTGCGAGCCCTGCGTCGCGCCGGGCTGCGCGGCGTTCTTCAGGCCGGCAGTGCCGGGCTCGCGGCCGACGGCGACGACGTGCTCACCATCGGTGACGTACCGCACGCCCTGCTGTTCCCACGGCTGGCCGCGGTGGTCCACCATGGCGGAGCCGGAACGTCGGCCGCCGCGGGAGCGGCGCGACACCTGGCGGTCGAGGACGGAGCAGGCCGGGTGCTCAAGGCCGTCCGGCGGCTGGCCGATGGATGACGCCGGACGGGACCGTCCGGCCGAGGTCCTCACGGCCGGCCGGCGACGGCACCGTGCATGGCAGCCCCCACTACGATTCCAGTGCTTGAATAGGATGTCGTCTTTGACCGAGCAAGGAGAAGCGCTGTGCCCCTGGTGTCCGTCGTGATGCCCGTCTACAACTCGGCAGCGACGCTCGGTGCGGCGGTTCGGTCGGTGCTCTCGCAGACCCACAGTGATCTGGAGCTGCTGGTCACCGACGACAAGTCTTCCGACGGCTCCTTGGACCTGCTCATGGAGTTCGCCCGGCAGGACGAGCGCGTCAAGCCGCAGTCCGCACCGGAGCAGGGCGGTGCCGGCCGGGCGCGCAACCTCGCCATCGGACGGGCCCGGGGGGATTACGTCGCGTTCCTCGACAGCGACGACCTGTGGCTTCCGGAGAAGACCGAGCGCCAGATCGAGTTCGCCACCGCGGGTGACGCGCCGTTGACGTTCACCTCCTACTACAAGATGGACGCCGACTACGACGGCGAGAGCGTCGACTTCGTCCCGAACGGTCGGGTGGTCCGCGCGCGGGAACACGTGGACTACCGCGCGATGCTGGTGAGGGACTACATCGGCGCTCTGACCGCCATGTACGACCGCAATGTCCTCGGCTCGCGGCTGATGCCGGAGATGCGGAAGCGGCAGGACTACGCCTTGTGGCTGTCGATCATGCGGGACGGCGCTGACGCCCGGGGTCTGGCCGAACCGCTTGCGGTGTACAGGTCCCATCAGGCGGGTTCGCTGTCCTCCAACAAACTCTCGCTGGTCCCGTACAACTGGGAGCTGTACCGCCGGCACGAGGGGCTGTCGGTCCCCCGCTCGACGCGGGCGCTGGCCGGGGCTGTGTGGCAGTCGGTGCGCAACTCGCGGATCTAGGACTCCGAGCGACCCCCGGCCGGACCTCGGGGTCTCGGCATGCCAGGTCTCGGCGGGTCTCGGCATGGCGGGTCTTGGCGCGGAGGGCGCCCGCCCCGTGCCCGGAAGAGGGGCGGCCGGGGGGTGGTTCCTGGTGTCAGGAACGGGCCATGAGGGCGGCGAGAGCCGACCTTGAGACGATCTCGGTCTTACGGAACACCCGCGAGAGGTGGGTCTCGACGGTACGTCGTCGGGCAGGCCGTCCAGTAACCCGGCGGCATGCGCCGCGTACTCGGTCGCTGCGGCCACGTCGCCCTCGTACGCCTCGCCGAACGCGGCGACCGCCAGCGCCCCCGCCTCGCCGAGTTCGTTGCCGAGGACGCGGGCATCCGCCAGGGTCCGCGCGACTTCGCCCCGCAGCTGCGGATGGGACGCCTTGTGCGGTGCGGACGAGCAGAGTTCGAGCACCGAGACGGACCGGGACTCACTCAACGAGCAGAGCCGCGCACTCCGAAGACACGAGCGACCCACTGATTCATCCGGGTCTCGAAGTCCGACGCTGAGGCGATGTCCGAGGCGGGGAGGGAACCCGCGTCGTCGAGGGTCGCATCACGCGGGGAGCACGCCCGCCGCAGCCGTCGCGCCCCGGACTCGGGCCGGGAGTTCACGCCGCGGTGGGCGCGGCGGAGTCGTCCGGTTCCGTCGTCGCAGGGCCGACGGCGGTGAAGGTGAGAGGGATGCCGAGACTCGCGCACACTCTCCGAGCACGGGCGAGCGCGCTGAGCGAGGCCGGCGACGGGTCGGTGCCGTCCAGCCTCATCTGGACGAGCCGGGGGCGGTGGGCGTGGACGAGCGCTTCCGTCTCCAGGGCGGCCGCGGCCCGGTTGGTGACGTCCAGGTCGGGCGGGAGCGTCACGTACAGGACCCCGTCCGCGAAGGCGTGGCTGATGACCATGACAGTCTCCTTCCAGGTGGACACCTTGCAGAGAGCGGGTCGCGCTTCGCGCGCAGCAGCAGCGGTGCAACTGACATTATGCGGACAGAAGCCACCATCCGCACACCCCTGAGCTGGTACTTCACCATGACGAGTGGCCCGGGGACGGTTCGCCCGAGCGATAGGGACGGCGCGGTACGGCCGACACCTCCGCCGGCCTCAGTCCACCCGGATCGCCAGGAGGCACGCGTCGTCCTCGTGGCCCGCCATCCCGGGGTCCTCCAGCAGCACGTCGATCACCCCCCGCGGGTCCCCGAGGGACGCGGCCGCCACCGCATGGGCCAGTCGCGCGATCCCTTCGGTCACTTCCTCGCCGCGGCGCTCGACCATGCCGTCGGTGTAGAGCACCAGCAGGTCGCCCTGCCGCAGCCGCGTCGACGCGGTCTCGTACGCGTATCCCGGCAGCGCGCCGAGGAGGGGGCCTCGCTGCTCGGCCTCCAGCGGCTCGGCCCGGCCGTCACGCAGCAGCAGGGGCGCGGGGTGCCCCGCGTCTGCCCAGTGCAGGACTTTGTCCTCGTCGAGGTGACCGACCACCACGGTGGCCGTCTGCCCCGCCGGGTCACTGCACACCAGATCGTTCAGCCACGTCGTGATCTCGCCGGCGGAAGCCCCTGTCTGCGCGAGCCCCGCCAGCGCGTGCCGCTGCTGGGCCATCCTTGCCACGGCGTCCAAGCCGTGTCCCGACGCGTCGCCGATGGCGACGAGCACCCGGCCGTCCGGGAGCAGTCGGCACTTGTACCAGTCACCGCCCACTGCGGCGTCGGGCTCGGCCGGGCGGTACGAAGCCGCCACCGTCAGCCCGACCGCGGCGAGCGCCTCGGAATGCGTGGGGAGGATCGCCTCGCGCAGCGCGTCCGCGACCCTCCGCTCCGCCTCCGTCTGCCGCCTCAGCCGATCCGACTCCCGCTCCGTCTCGGCCAGCCGCCTTCGGCTGCGGATCTGTGGCGTGAGATCGCGGGCCACGAGGTTGAGCGCCCACGCTCTGCCGTCCGTGCCGGTGACCGGCCGTCCCAGCAGGTCGAGGGTGCGCAGCTCGCCGAGCACGAGGAAGCGGATCCGGGTCCAGGCGGGCTCCTCACCGGCCAGCACCGAGCTGAGGAACTCCGCGAGTGCCGTCAGGTCGTCCGGCAACAACGCGTCGCACAGTTGCTCCAGGGTCCACGGCATGCGCACGTCGGCGTGGAAGATGCGGCTGAGCCCCTCCGACCAGGTGACCTTCCCGGAGAGCAGATCCCAGTGCCCCCATCCCATCGACGCCAGAAACTGCGCGTCGATCGTCAGCAGCTCCGCCCGGCTCTGCACGGGCTGCCACGTCGCCAGCACCTGATCGCCGCACCGGGCGGCGGAGTACAGCAGCGGGGCCCGGTGGAGCCGGCCGAGCCGCTGCTCCGTGTAGTCCACGACGAGACCGTCCAAGGGCTTGCCGGTGTCCATGACATCAGCCAACGCGGCAAGCAGTCCGGAGTGCGCCGCGCCTGGTCGGGCCTCCAGGAACCGCTGGCCGACCTGGTGGTCCGGCGCCTCCAGCCAGTCCCCCGACCGGACCCGATTGCCGGCCACGATGCGGAAGTCGAGAATGGCGCCCGAGTCGTCCTGGACCGGTTCGAGCAGTACGGCCGAGGCCGGGATCGCGGCGAGTACCGAGCAGACGCCGCTGCCGCCCGGCTCGTGGGCGCCGCACAGGCAGGGTGACGTCCCGTCCGTGTCCGCGGACGGAGGGAGGACGGCCAGGGACTGCAACGGCGACGTCAGCTCCGTACCGGCCGATCCGTCGAGAGGGCGCTCCGCGTTCCGGCGCACGGCCGCACGCAGGGTGGTGATCTCTCGGCCGATCATGCCCTTGAGGGCGTCGACGGTGTCGGGCAGGGGAAAGCTCATCGTTCGCCTCCGCGAACTCATGACGCGCGCCCGTCTCCGGAGGAACGGCGGCACGTCGCCCGGCATTCTCTGGCTGTCGTCGGCCACCTCAGAACACCCCGTCCTTCAGGGTCCGGCCTGACGAGGGGCGGGACGACCAGGGTGTCAGTGGCCGAGCGACTTCTTGAGCTCGGATTTGTTCATCGACGACCGGCCGTGGATGTTGCGGCGCTTGGCCTCCTCGTACAGCTGGTCGTACGTGGGGCCTTCCGATCCGCCCGAGGACCGCTGGCCGCCTCGTTTCGACGACGGCTCGTCCTGGGTCGAGGACTTGCTCGCGGTCTTCGACTCGCCGGAACGAGCGCGTTCCTTGTTCACCGTCCGGGCGGCGATCTCCTTGGCACGCTTGGTGCTCTCCCCGCGCTCTTCCGCGCTTTCCTTGATGTGTTCGTACTGCCGCTCTCGCTTGGAATTCGATCCACGAGGCATGATCGTTCCCTTCGGTTCCGTGCCGGATCGGCGCGCCGCCCCTCTCCGCCCTTGCCCTCGGAGTCAGGTATCAGTCACTCGACCCTGGCATCGGGCCTGCTCGACGGCAGGCGGAGATGCTCGGACAGGTGGGTCCGCGGGGCCATTCGGCCGAGCGACGCCCGTCCAGCCCGCGTGCAGAGGCGGGGCGTGTCCGGAGCGCGCCTTCGCCCGCGGAGCCCCGATCCCGAGTACGTCGTCCCGCTCGAACGGATCCTCCGGGCTCTCGCCCTGGGGATCGCGCGCGACACGGAGTGATCGGAGGCCTGTGTCGGCACGGCAGGCGAGGCGACCACACCTGGTGACGA
>NZ_LIPQ01000159.1 GCF_001418135.1 Streptomyces aureus | reverse complement strand
GGCCTGTACGGCGGGGCGCTCGCCGACGCGGTCGACCGGCGGAAGGTGATCCTCCTGACCGAGGCGGGTCTCGGCCTGCTCGCCGCGATCCTGCTCGTCAACTCGCTGCTGCCGACCCCGATGCTCTGGCCGCTGTACGTGGTCGCGGCCGGCGTCTCGGCGCTCGCGGGGCTCCAGCGGCCGGCCCTGGACTCGCTCCTGGCCCGGATCGTGCCGCACGAGCACCAGACGGCGGCGGCCGCGCTGAACTCGCTGCGCTGGCAGATGGGCTCGATCGCGGGCCCGGCGCTCGCGGGCCTGGTCGTGGCGTACGCGGGTCACGCGCCGGCGTACGGGGTGACGATCGCCGGTTTCGCCGCCTCGGTGGTGCTGTGCCGCCGGCTCTCCCCCGCGCCGCCCGCGCACGACGCGGAGAAGCCCTCGCTGCGGGGCATCGCGGAGGGCGCGCGGTACGCCTGGTCGAGGCCGGTGCTGCTCGGCACGTACGCGATCGACCTCGCGGCGATGTTCTTCGCCTTCCCGAACACGATCTTCCCGTTCCTCGCGGACGAGCTGGACGCGGACTGGTCGCTCGGCCTGATGTACGCGGCGGGCTCGGTCGGCTCCCTGGTGCTGGGCCTGACCAGCGGCTGGACGTCGACGGTGCGCCGGCACGGGCTGCTCGTGGTCGCGGGCGCCGCCGGCTGGGGTCTGGCGATCGCGGCGGCGGGCTGGTTCGGGAACATCTGGCTGGTCCTGCTCTGCCTGGCCTTCGCCGGGGCCGGCGACATGCTGAGCGGCCTGGGCCGGGCGACGATCTGGAACCAGACGATCCCCGAGGAGCTGCGCGGCCGGCTCGCGGGCATCGAGGTGCTCTCGTACAGCGTCGGCCCGCAGCTGGGCCAGGTCAGGGCGGGCGCGATGGCGGGCTGGACCGGCACCCGGTCGGCCGTCTGGACGGGCGGCGTGGCCTGCGTCGCCTCGGTGGGCCTGCTCTGCCTCGCGCTGCCGAAGCTCCTCACGTACGACTCCGGGACCGACGAGGACTCGCTGCGCCGCAAGGCCCAGCAGGAAGCGGCCGGGCGGGAGGCGGCGGAGCGGGACCCGGCCGGGACCGTGTGAGCGGTCCCGGGCGGGTCCCGGTGGTCGGACAGGCAGGTGCCCTCAGTCCGGCGGCTCCTGGGCTTCCGGCTTCCCCGCCTTGTCGTGCCAGCGCGGGTCGGTCTCCCACTCCAGGTTCCGCTCGCGGGCGGTCTCCATCGCGTGGGCGGCCTCCGCGCGGGTGGCGTACGGCCCGAAGCGGTTCTTCGCCGGGCACTCGGGGCCCTCTTCGACCTTCTTGTGCTCCAGGCAGTAGTACCACTCGCCCGGTTTGCCCGCGGTGCGCTTCTTGAACAAAGCCATCGTCGTCGGCTCCTTCCTCCGAGACCATGCTGCCCCAGACCCGGTCGTTAGACTCGCTGTCATGTCTGGCCAGTCGCTTCTCGTCCCGGGGGAGCTCTCCCCCCATCGTTCCGTTCCGGGCTCCATCCGCCGCCCCGAGTACGTCGGGAAGCCCGCCCCGGCCCCGTACAGCGGGCCCGAGGTGCAGGATTCCGACACCGTCGAGCGGATGCGGATCGCCGGCCGCATCGCCGCGCAGGCGATGGAGGAGGCCGCCAAGCACATCGCCCCGGGTGTCACCACCGACGAGCTCGACCGGGTCGCGCACGAGTACATGTGCGACCACGGCGCCTACCCGTCCACCCTCGGCTACCGCGGGTTCCCGAAGTCGCTGTGCGCCTCGATCAACGAGGTCATCTGTCACGGCATCCCGGACTCCACCGTCCTGCGGGACGGCGACATCGTGAACCTCGACGTCACGGCGTACATCAACGGCGTCCACGGCGACAACAACGCCACCTACCTCTGCGGCGACGTCGACGAGGAGTCGCGGCTGCTCGTGGAGCGGACCCGGGAGTCCCTGAACCGGGCCATCAAGGCGGTCAAGCCGGGCCGCCAGATCAACATCATCGGCCGGGTCATCGAGTCGTACGCCAAGCGCTTCGGCTACGGCGTCGTCCGTGACTTCACCGGCCACGGCATCAACTCGTCCTTCCACTCCGGCCTGATCGTGCCGCACTACGACTCGCCCCACCACACCACCGAGATCAAGACCGGCATGACCTTCACCATCGAGCCGATGCTGACGCTCGGCACCCACGACTACGACATGTGGGACGACGGCTGGACGGTCGTGACCAAGGACCGGAAGCGGACCGCGCAGTTCGAGCACACGCTCGTCGTGACGGAGACCGGGGCGGAGATCCTGACGTTGCCGTAGCCGCTCGAATGGGTAGAGCCTTTACCGACAGGACGTCGGGAACCAGTTGACTTAGGTAAACCTAACTTGGCAGGATCGTCACTGGTTCCCGTCCCATCGGTCCCGGAGGCACGCCTTGGACACGCCCTTCTCCACGCTCATCCGTACGGCCTCGCACGAGCAGCACACGGAGGCGGAGACGTCGTCCTTCATGGGCGACCTCCTGGGCGGACGCCTGGCCGTCGACGCCTACGCGCGCTACACCGAGCAGCTCTGGTTCGTGTACCGCGCCCTGGAGGACGGCGCGGAGGCCCTGCGCTCGGACCCGGTCGCCGGGCCCTTCATACAGCCCGAGCTGTTCCGCACGGCCGCCCTGGAGCAGGACCTCGCCCATCTGCGGGGCCCCGACTGGCGCGCCGGGGTCTCCCCGCTGCCCGCCACCGTGGCGTACGCCGATCGGGTCGCCGAGTGCGCCCGTGACTGGCCCGCGGGGTACGTGGCCCACCACTACACGCGCTACCTGGGCGACCTGTCGGGCGGTCAGATCATCCGCGACAAGGCGGAGCGCACCTGGGGCTTCGCGCGCAAGGGGGACGGCGTCCGCTTCTACGTGTTCGACGCGATCTCCAACCCGGCCGCGTTCAAGCGGGCGTACCGGGAGCTGCTCGACGGGGTGAACGCCGACGACCTGGAGAAGCAGCGGATCGTCGACGAGTGCAAGCGTGCGTTCGCGTTCAACAGCGCGGTCTTCCACCAGCTGGGCGGCGAGTTCCCGCTGACCGCGTGAGGGTCGACCAGGAGGGCCGCGGCACGTGAGGGCGGGCCGGCAGGCCTCAGCGCGTGAGTCTTCAGGCCTTCGCGTGCTCAGCGCGTGTGCCTTCGGGCCTTCGCGTGCTCACCACGTGAGCCTTCGGGCCTGCGCGTGCTCAGCGCGTGAGGGTTCCCTCCAGGCGGACCCGTCCGCCGATCTCCACGATCCCGTCAGGGCCGGGGGCAGTGAGCAGCTGCGAACCCCGGCCCTGCGTGATGTTCAGGGCCCGTCCCAGCTCCGCCGTGAGCAGCAGCGCCGCCGCGCCGGTCGCCTCGTCCTCGTCGATGCCGTCGCCGCGCCCCGGGAACGCCCGCGCCCTGATCCGGCCCGCGGCCTCCTCCTCCCAGGCCCAGGCGTAGATCCACTCGCCCGGCTCGGGCACGTCGAGCGCGTCCACCTCGGCGGCGGAGCCGTACTGGCGCAGGGTCCGCGGCGGCGCCCACTCGGCACGCGCCTCGATCCACGTGAACTCCCCGTCGCCGCGCACCCACACCTCGCCCGCGGGCGGGACGACGACCTCGATGTCGAGCAGCCAGGCGGCGCCGACCAGCGGGTGTCCGGCGAAGGGCAGCCGCAGGCCGGGGGTGTAGATGTCGACGATCCCGCGCTCCGGGTCGTCCACGAACACCGTCTCGCTGAAGCCGAGTTCCTTGGCGAGCGCCTGCCGGGAGGCCTCGTCGGGGTGGGTACGGGCATCCCGCACGACTCCGAGGGTGTTGCCGTGCCGGCCGTCGGCCGCGCAGAAGACCCGGAGGACGTCGATCTCGGTGGCGGTGCTGGGCACGGTCGTGTTCATGGCGGAAATTGAACCATTTCGCGGCGCGCGGACAGGACCGCACCCGCGAATCGGGGGCGGTCCTGTCTCTTCCGGGGGGCGCTTCTCGGTGGGTGCCCCGAGGGCGTGGTGCTGGTTCAGGGCTTCGTGGCGCGGCGGCGCACGGCGACGACGACGGCCACTGGTCCTGCGGGTCTGCCGGGAGCGGGCGGCGGCCGGGGACGCGGTGGTGGTGCCGCACGACCTCGGGCTCGCGGCGGCCCACGCGGACCGGGTCGGGGTGCTGCACGGCGGCCGGATCGCGGTGGAGGGGCCGCCGTCGGAGGTCCTCGACGAGGAGTTGCTCAGCCGGGTCCACCGGCAGCCGGTGGAGGTGTTCCCGCACCCGCGGACCGGCGTCCCGCCTGTCGCGCCGAAGCGGACCGAGGCCGTCCGTGAGAGACGCGGAAGCGGGACAATTCGCCGCCCTTGACCCGCCCTTGACCAACCCATGAGGGCCCCATGAAGCCCCTGTGATCCCACCGTGTCCGGCCCGCCGGACCTGAGAGCCGAATCACTGGACGACCGGGTATGGCTGAGGTAAGCCTCGGTTAAGTTAGGTCGGCCTCAGTCCCCGTCCCCGCGTTTCTGGAGTCCCCATGCGAGCCGTTCGCCTCTCCGTCGTCACCGCCGCAGCGACCGCGGCGGCCCTGGCCGCCGTCACGGGCTGCACCGAGAAGAGCGACGCCAAGGCGGACGACGGCACGATCACCGTCGTCGCCAAGGACGACTCCTGCGAGGTCTCGAAGAAGGAGTTCCCGGCGGGCCACGTGCAGCTGTCCGTCGAGAACCGCGGCTCCAAGGTCACCGAGGTCTACGTCCTCTACCCGGACGACCGGATCGTCACCGAGCGCGAGAACATCGGTCCCGGCACCAAGGCGAGCCTGACCGCCGAGATCAAGGCCGGCGACTACGAGATCGCCTGCAAGCCCGGCATGGTCGGCGACGGCATCCGCCAGCAGGTCAAGGCCACCGGCGGCGCCGCGGGCGCCAAGCGCTCCCCCGAGATGGACGCGGCCGTCGCCGCCTACCGCCAGTACGTCCAGGCGCAGGCCGACGCGACCCTCCCCAAGGTGAAGGTCTTCACCGACGCCGTCCGAGCCGGTGACCTCGATGCCGCGAAGAAGGCCTACGCCGAGTCCCGGATCGGCTGGGAGCGCACCGAGCCGGTCGCCGAGTCCTTCGGCGACATCGACCCCAAGGTCGACGTCCGCGAGGACGGCCTGGAGGCCGGCCAGGACCCGGCCAAGGACTGGACCGGCTGGCACCGCCTGGAGAAGGCCCTCTGGAAGGACAAGAAGCTCGGCGAGCGCGAGAAGCAGCTCGCCGACCTCCTCGACAAGGACCTCGCGGACTGGGTGAAGCGGGTCGGCAAGGCCGAGATCACCCCGACCTCGATGGCCAACGGCGCCAAGGAGCTCCTGGACGAGGTCGCCACCGGCAAGGTCACCGGCGAGGAGGAGCGTTACTCCCACACCGACCTCGTCGACTTCAAGGCGAACGTCGAGGGCGCGCAGAAGTCCTTCGACCTGCTCAAGCCGGTCGCCGTGAAGAACGACCCGAAGCTCGTCGCCGAACTGGAGAAGCAGTTCGCCGCGCTGAACACGCTGCTCGACAAGTACCGCACGGACAAGAGCAGCTACGTCTTCACCTCGTACGAGAAGGTCGGCGAGCCCGAGCGCAAGGAGCTGTCGGACGGCGTCAACGCGCTGGCCGAGCCGCTCTCCAAGCTCTCCGCCGCCGTCGTCAAGTAACGGACAGGGAGAGCGGGGAGGCGCGGACATGTCCGAGGAGACCCAGGAAGACCGGGAGACGACGGCGGCCCCGGCCGCCGCGCCCTCCCGCCGCAAGGTCATCGCCCTGGGCGGTGCCGGGCTCGCGCTCGGTGCCGCCGCGGCGGGGGGCGCCGCCGCCCTGCTGGCCCGGGCCGGGGACACCCCGGTACCGGTCGCCGACAGCGGCGCGGCCGTGCCCTTCCACGGCCCCCACCAGGCCGGCATCGCCACCGCCGTCCAGGACCGGCTGCACTTCGCGGCCTTCGACGTGACGACGACCGACCGCGCCGAGCTGGTCCGGCTCCTCAAGGACTGGACCCGGGCGGCCGAGCGCATGACGGCCGGAGCCGAGGTCGGCGAGGGCGCGTACGGCGGTCTCCCGGAGGCGCCGCCCGACGACACCGGCGAGGCCCTCGGCCTCAAGCCCTCCCGTCTCACCCTCACCATCGGATTCGGCCCCACGCTCTTCGACGGGCGTTTCGGGCTGAAGGACAAGCAGCCCGGGGCCTTGGTGGAGCTGCCCAAGTTCCCGGGCGACAACCTGGATCCGGCGCGCAGCGGCGGCGACCTCTGCGTGCAGGCGTGCGCGGACGACCCGCAGGTCGCCGTGCACGCCATCCGGAACCTGGCACGGATCGGCTTCGGCAAGGTCGCGGTGCGCTGGTCGCAGCTGGGCTTCGGCAAGACGTCCTCGACGACCCCGGACGCCCAGACCCCGCGTAACCTCTTCGGCTTCAAGGACGGCACCCGCAACATCGCGGGCACCGAGACGGAACGGCTCGCGAAGCACGTCTGGGTCTCCGGGAAGGACGCCGAGGGACCGGCGGCCTGGATGGACGGCGGCTCGTACCTCGTCGCCCGCCGCATCCGGATGAACGTCGAGACCTGGGACCGCACGCCGCTGGCCGAGCAGGAGGACATCTTCGGCCGCGACAAGCGCGAGGGCGCGCCCGTCGGCAAGGCCGGGGAACACGACGAGCCGTTCCTGAAGGCGATGAAGCCGGACTCGCACGTGCGGCTCGCCCATCCGGACACCAACGGCGGGGCGACGATCCTGCGCCGCGGCTACTCCTTCACCGACGGCACGGACGGCCTCGGCCGCCTGGAGGCGGGGCTGTTCTTCCTGGCGTACCAGAAGGACGTGCGGACCGGCTTCATCCCGGTGCAGACCTCCCTGTCGCGGGCCGACGTCCTCAACGAGTACATCCAGCACGTGGGTTCGGCGCTGTTCGCGATCCCGCCGGGCGTCCGGGACAAGGACGACTGGTGGGGCCGGGCGCTGTTCTCGTGACACTCCACGCAACCCCGGGAGGGAACCGGCGTGTTCGGTAACTATCTGATCGGCCTGCGCGAGGGCCTTGAGGCCAGTCTGGTCGTCTGCATCCTCATCGCCTATCTGGTGAAGACCGGCCGGCGGGACGCGCTGAAGCCGATCTGGATCGGCATCGGCGTGGCCGTCGGTGTGGCCCTGGCCTTCGGCGCCGGTCTCGAGTTCGGCTCCCAGGAGCTGACCTTCGAGGCGCAGGAGCTGCTCGGCGGCTCGCTCTCGATCGTCGCGGTCGTCCTGGTGACCTGGATGGTCTTCTGGATGCGGCGCACCGCCCGACACCTCAGGGCAGAGCTGCACGGCAAGCTCGACGCGGCCCTCCGGATGGGCACGGGAGCGCTGGTCGCCACCGCGTTCCTCGCGGTGGGCCGCGAGGGCCTGGAGACGGCGCTGTTCGTGTGGGCGTCGGTCCGAGCCTCCTCGGACGGCACGTTCGCACCGCTGGCCGGTGTCCTGCTCGGCCTGCTCACGGCGGTGCTCCTCGGCTGGCTGTTCTACCGGGGCGCGCTGAGGATCAACCTGGCCAAGTTCTTCACCTGGACCGGCGGGATGCTGGTCGTGGTCGCGGCGGGCGTCCTCGCGTACGGCGTGCACGACCTCCAGGAGGCCCGCTTCCTCGACGGCCTCGCGAACAAGGCCTTCGACATCTCGGCGACGATCCCGCCGGACAGCTGGTACGGCACGCTCCTCAAGGGCGTCTTCAACTTCCAGCCGAACCCGACGGTCCTTCAGGTCACGGTGTGGGCGCTGTATCTGGTCCCGACGCTCGCGCTGTTCCTGGCCCCGATAGGGTCGGGTCCGTCCACGCGGGTGAAGAAGCAGAAGGCGACCGATGAGAAGGCTGACGCTGAGGCGAGCGCCGGGACGACCGCTTGAGCGGCTGTCGGCAGGACGGTCCACGCGACCCACGAGAGCCGCGCGCCCCGCGCGCCCCGTACGTCTCCTCGCGGCGACGGCCGCCGCGACCGTCCTCGCGCTGACGGCGAGCGGCTGCGTCACCGTCCACGGTGAGCTCGCCCTGATGCCGCCGGCCACCCGGTCCGAGGCGGCCCAGGCCCTCGCCGACTTCACGGCCGCCTACAACAGTGCCGACAAGGCCCACGACCCGGCCCTGGCCGCGGGCCGGGTCACCGGTCCGCTGGGCGAGATCAACCAGGCCGGCCTGCGTGCGCGTGCGGTGACCTCCCCCGGCGGCAACGCGAACCACCGCCCCCTCGAACTGTCGGACGCGCGCTTCGTGCTGCCCAGGAAGGCGGGCTGGCCGCGCTGGTTCCTCGCGGACACCGACCCCAACATGGACACCGACGAGGGCGCCGGCGACCAGCGCTGGCTCGTCGTCTTCGTACGCAACGGGCCCCAGCAGCTGTGGGAAGCGGCCCACCTGGTGATCATGAGCCCGTCGCAGGTGCCCGAGTTCGCCGAGGAGGACGGGTTCGCGGTGCCGGTCGCCGCGGACACCGACACGCTCGCGGTCGCGCCCGCGGACCTCGGCAAGGACTACGTCTCGTACCTGCAGGACGGGCAGCCGGGGCCGTACGCGGCGGGGCCGCACACGACGCAGCTGCGGGAGCAGCGGCAGAAGGGCGCCAAGCGCCCGGGACTCGCCACCCAGTACCTGGACCGGGTCGCGGACCAGGGCGACTTCGCCCCGCTCGGGCTGCGGACGAAGGACGGCGGCGCGTTCGTCTTCTTCGCGACGCGGTTCTTCGAGCGGCAGACGGCGGCGCCGGGCTACCGGCCCAAGGTCGACCCCGACATCAAGGCGCTGCTGACCGGCGAGGTCAAGAACACGGTCACCAAGGAGTGGGTGTCCAACCAGGTGGTCCTGGTGAAGCCGGCGGGCACCGACCGCGACGGGGTCACGATCAAGGCCCGGCTCCAGGGCGTGGTGGGCGCGCAGGGCTCGTGACGGCCCCGTCGCCCGCCTCTCAGGACGCCGCTCTGGGCGTCGATCAGGCCGCCGATCAGGGCACTGCTCCGGCCTTGCTCAGCGGTCGGCGGCTCAGCGGTCAGCGGGTCGCCGGGTCAGCGGGTCAGCGGCCAGGCGATCTCGTGGGCCGTGTGCTCGCCGTCGCCCTCCGCCTCGCGCGCGGCCGCGTGGCGGGCGCAGGCGTCCTGGAGGGTCTCCAGGAGGTTCAGCGGGTCGGGCAGCGGGTGCTCGGGGCCGCGGAGCCAGGCGACGACCGGATGGGCGCTCTCGTCCCCGGGGAGCCGGGCGGGCGGCACGAGGACGTAGCTGCCGCGGCAGTGCCAGCGGAGCCCCGGGTGCTCGTCCATGGTCTCGGGGTGGCAGTCGAGCTCACACGGCCACCACTCGTCCTCGTCCTCGGGAGTGCCGCGGGTGGCGGTGAAGAAGAGCATCCGCCCGCCGACCGCGTCGACCTCGGCGGACTCGGCGACCGGCCCGACCTCGACACCCTCGGCGAGGAGGCGCTCCAGGGCGGCGCGGCCGGCGGCGAGCGGTACGTCGAGGACGTCGTGGACCATGCCGGTGGCGGTGATGAAGTTCGCCTCGGGCTCGTTGCGGGCCCAGCGCTCGATCTGGGCGCGGTCGGTGGTCGACTGCGTCTGCCAGGCGAAGGACACCGGGTGCCGGGCGGGGGTGGGACAGCCGATCCGCTCACAGGAACAGCTGTAGCCGACGGGGTACGCGGCGGGGGCGAGGGGCAGCCCGGCGGCGGCGACGGCCAGGAGCAGCTTCTCGCGGTCGTTCTCGTCGTCGGCCGCGGTGCGTTTCGGGCGCCTGCGCAGCCACTGCGCGAGTTTGCTCTCCGTGCCGCGGTAGCGGTCGATCCCGTCGCCCATCTATCCCCTCACACCTCATGCTCGCCCGTTCGGCTCTGCCCATGGTCCCACCATCCTGCGCCCTGGGTGACCGGAGTACGGAACCGGGGTGTGGAACCGGTGTGCGACGGACGGTTCAGGCCCTCGGCGCGAGGCCGCGCAGGGCGAGGTCGACGAGGCCGTCGGCGTACGCGTGGGTCAGCGGCAGGGTGCGGTGGAGCCAGCGGTGGTGGAGCGGTCCGACGAGGAGTTCGAGGGCGATCCGGGGGTCGACGCCGGGGTCCACGTCGCCGGCCGCCTGGGCCGCCTCGATGCGGCGGGCGTAGTACTGGAGCTGTGGTTCGAGGAGCGCCTCGGTGAAGCGGGCGCCGAGCTCGGGGTCGACGATGCCCTCGGCGGCGAGGGCGCGGGTGGGGGCGTCGAAGGCGGGGTCGTTCATCTCGTCGACGGTGGCGCGCAGGACGTACTTGAGGTCGGCGGCGAGGTCGCCGGTGTCGGGGATCTCACTGTCGGCGTCCCCGCCCAGGGCCTCGTTGGCGCGGGCCGCGAGGTCCAGGAAGGCGTCGAGGAGGACGGCGGCCTTGGAGGGCCACCACCGGTAGATGGTCTGCTTGCCGACCCCGGCGCGGGCGGCGATGCCCTCGATGGTGGTCTTCGCGTAGCCGGTCTCGGAGACGAGGGCGAGGGCGGCGTCGAAGATGGCGCGGCGGGAGCGCTCGCTGCGGCGGGAGGCGTCGGGGGCCTTGGTGTCGGACATGGGCCCAATCTAGCAGCCCACGAGACGTCGCGTCTCGCGAGTCGTGGCCAGAGCCGAACCACCCGAACGGTCCACAGCGCGGGGGACCCGGAAGGCGGACCATGGGGTCACCGATCCGGCGGATCCTCACCCCGCCGGTGCCTCTGACCTCCCGTCCGTGAGGAGCCCTCATTGCGCACCACTCCGCGCACGTCCTCGCCCCGCCGTTATCTGATGTGCCCACCCACGCACTTCACGGTGACGTACTCCATCAACCCCTGGATGGACCCCACGAAACCGGTCGACCTGCCGCTCGCCCTCGCCCAGTGGGAGGACCTGCGCGACCGCTACCGCGCGCTCGGCCACACGGTCGAGCTCCTCGCCCCCGACCCGGCGCTGCCGGACATGGTCTTCGCGGCGAACGGCGCCACCGTCGTCGACGGCCGGGTCCTCGGGGCGAAGTTCGCCCACGCGGAGCGCGCGGCCGAGGCCGGGGCGCATCTGGCCTGGTTCCGAGGAAACGGTTGGGCAGCCGACGACGTACGGGCCCCGGAGCACGTCAACGAGGGCGAGGGGGACTTCGCCGTCACCGCCTCCTGGATCCTCGCCGGGCGCGGCTTCCGCTCCAGCCCGCTCTCGCACGACGAGGCGCAGGAGTTCTTCGGCCGCCCGGTGATCGGCCTCGAACTGGTGGACCCGCGGTACTACCACCTGGACACGGCGCTGTGCGTCCTGGACGACGCGGGCGACGAGGTCATGTACTACCCGGACGCCTTCTCCCCCGGCAGCCGCGCGGTGCTCGCCCGGCTGTTCCCCGACGCCCTGATCGCGACGGCCGAGGACGCGGCGGCCCTCGGTCTGAACGCGGTCAGCGACGGCCGGAACGTCCTCCTCCCCCAGGCGGCGGTCGGCCTCTTCGACCCGCTGCGGCGGCGGGGCTTCGAGCCGATCGGGATGGACCTGGGTGAACTGCTCAAGGGCGGCGGCAGCGTGAAGTGCTGCACCCAGGAGCTGCGGCCCTAGTCCACCGGGCGTCGGCCGGGGCCGACGCTTCCGGGAGAACCCCGGGAAGTGCCCCTCCTGGTCCGCGGAGACCTGACTGCGGGGGGGCACCACCGGTGGGCACGCGCAGCCGGGGGTCTCAGCCCTCGTCCTCCGGCGGCCAGGAGTCGCCCCACTCCGCGTCGCGGGCCTGCTTGTAGACCGGACCGTGGCGCTTGGTGACCGTCGCGCGGGTCAGGCCGTCCGGACCGCACAGGTCGAGGAGGACCAGGCCCTTGCGGATCTGCGGCCTGCGGGTGATGCGGGAGGCCGCCGGCGCCGGCGGCAACCGGGTCGCCGCCACGTAGCTGTACTTCTCGTCCTCGTACGGCAGCGAACCGCCCTTCACCTGCCGGTGCAGCGAGGAACGGCTGACCCGGGCCGAGAAGTGGCACCAGTCCGTGCCCGGCTCGATCGGGCAGGCCCCGCTGTGCGGGCAGGGCGCGGCGACCGTGAACCCGGCCTCGATCAGCAGCGTGCGGGCCGCGATGATCCGCTCGTAGCCGTCGGGGGTGCCGGGCTCGACGATCACGACCGTCTGCGCGGCACGCGCCGCCTCGGTCACGAGGGCGGCCCGGTCGGCCTCGGTCAGCTCCTTGAGCACGTACGACACGGTGACGAGGTCCGTGTCGGCGAGCCGCAGCGCGCCGCCGATCCTGGCCGTGCGCCACTCGGCGTCCAGGGCGCCGGCGGCGAGCTCACGCCCGAGGGCGAGGGCCGGCTCGGCCCAGTCCAGGACGGTGGTGCGGGGCGGCTGCTCCGCCCAGGCCTCGGCGACGGCCCAGCTTGCCGCGCCCGTACCGCCGCCGACGTCGGTGTGGGTACGCGGCTCCCAGTCGGGCGCCGCCTCGCGCAGGGCGTCGAGGGCGCCCCGTACCGCCTCGAAGGTCGCCGGCATCCGGTACGCGGCGTACGCGGCGACGTCGGAGCGGTCGCGCAGCACGGGGGCGTCCGTCGGGGTGGTCCCCCGGTAGTTGGCGATCAGCCGGTCGACGGCCTGGGCGGCCTGCTTGGGGGGCAGCCCGTCGAGGAGCCCGGCGAGGGCGGCGCGCAGGGAGTCGGCGGAGGGAGCGGAGGCGTTCACCGAGACAGTCTAGGCGGCGGGACCGGTGGCCTCGGCGGCCCGCGAAGCCCCCTGCGCGGCACCGGGCGGTGCCGGGCGGCACGGGCGGATCCGGGCGGCAGCGGGCGGCACACCGGCCCGCCGTCGGCTCAGCCCGGCAGCGGGTCCCGGGAGTGGACCGTCCGCCACGCCTCGATGGACCGGTCCCACTGCTCACCCGTGAGCTCGGTCAGGGAGGCCGGGAAGAGGCCGTCCTCCTCCTTGGCGATGTGCGTGTGGAGCTCGTCGACGGCGCGGACGAACGCCGCGCGCTGCTCGGCCGAGTCGAGGTCGAGGCCGTCCAGGAAGGCGGCGAGCTCGCGATGCTCCAGGGCCAGGGCGTCGACGTACGCCGTGTACTCCTCGTTCTCCCGCATGACCGCGAACAGCCCCCGCTCCTCCCCCGCCCAGTGGGCCCGGAGTTCGACGGCCATCCGCGCGGCCGGCGTCCGGGCGCGGTCGCGGTCGCCGCCGCCCAGCGCGCGCACGGCGTCCCCGGCGAGGTCGGTGACCGATTCGTGCTCGGCGATGAACTCCTTGATCAGCGGGATCTCACGGCACCCGCAGTAGTGGCACATTCCCCGGTCCTCCCGTACGTCCCGGAGATCGTGACACCGCCGGCCGCGGAACGACCGGCGGCACACCGGCGGGCTAGGGGGTGTCGGTGGCCTTGGCCGTCCGCCACGGCCTGCACAGGGCGAGGAAGCAGGCCAGGGCCAGGACGGCGCAGGTCAGCTGGACGACGGCCATCGGGACGGCGGTGTGTTCGCCGGCGATGCCGACGAGCGGGGAGGCGACGGCGCCGACGAGGAACGACGTCGTGCCGAGGAGCGCGGACGCGGAGCCGGCGGCGTGCGGGGTGCGCATCAGGGCCTGGGCGTTGGTGTTCGGCATCGCGAGGCCCATCGCGGACATCAGGACGAAGAGTCCGGCCGCGATCGGCACGAGCCCGACGTCCCCGAAGACGCCGCTGGTCATGAGGAGCAGGGCGAGGGAGGAGACGAGGATGGTCCCGAGGCCCCAGGCGAGCGCCTTGTCGAGGCTGACGCGGCCGACGAGCAGCTTGCCGTTGATCTGGCCGACGGCGACGAGGCCGATCGAGTTGAGGCCGAAGAGCAGGCTGAACGTCTGCGGCGAGGCCCCGTAGATCTCCTGGACGACGAACGGCGAGGCCGAGATGTAGGCGAAGAGGGCGGCGAAGGCGAGACCGCCGGTCAGCATGTACCCGGCGAAGACACGGTCGGCGAGCAGCCCCTTCATGGTGCGCAGGGCCTGGCCGACCCCGCCCTCGTGCCGGCGCTCGGGTGGCAGTGTCTCGGCGAGGAAGCGCCAGACGACGAGGGTGAGGAGGACGCCGATGACGGTGAGGACGTGGAAGACGCCCCGCCAGTCGGTGATCCGCAGGATCTGGCCGCCGATGAGCGGCGCGATGATCGGGGCGACGCCGGAGATCAGCATCAGGGTGGAGAAGAACCGGGCCATCTCCACGCCGTCGTAGAGGTCGCGGACGACCGCGCGGGCGATGACGATGCCGGCGGCGCCGGCGAGGCCCTGGAGCAGCCGGAAGCCGATGAGCGTCTCGGCGGTGGGGGCGAGGGCGCAGACGGCGGTGGCGAGGACGTACACGATCATGCCGACGAGCAGCGGGCGGCGGCGGCCCCACTTGTCGCTCATGGGGCCGACGACGAGCTGGCCGAGGGCCATGCCGGCGAGGCAGGCGGTGAGGGTGAGCTGGACGGTGGCGGCGGGGGCGTTCAGCGCGCCGGTGACCTCGGGCAGGGCCGGGAGGTACATGTCCATGGAGAGCGGGGGCAGTGCGGTGAGCCCGCCGAGGACGAGGGTGACGAGCAGCCCGGTGCGCCGGGCGGTCGCGTTGCCTGTCGACTCGGGGGCTCTTTCGGTTATGTGCCCTTGTGTTGTTTTCTGGCCGCTCTCCGGCATCGACCGCTCCATTTCGTTGAATTCTTGCCTATGCTCTCAGCTCGACCGGCATGGTCGAGACCTCTGCGGGACCGGCGGGACAGATGAGGACGGGTGGGGAACATGGGTAAGACGGTGCGCTGGGGAATCCTGGCGACGGGCGGCATAGCGGAGCGGTTCGCCACGGACCTGCTGACGCTCGACGGTGCGGAGGTCGTCGCGGTGGCGTCCCGTACGGAGGCGTCCGCGAAGGCCTTCGCGGA
>NZ_LIPQ01000158.1 GCF_001418135.1 Streptomyces aureus | reverse complement strand
GCTGCCTCCACCCCCGCCTTCCGTTCCTGTGTTCGTCTTCTGTTCGTCCTGTCACAGGCTCGTCCGGATGTTCGGGCGGAGGCCGCGGGGAGCGAGGCCGTCCGGATAGGGTGGACGGATGACGCGAGCAGAGCAGCCAGACCGCCTCGGCGATTCCGACGCCGCACTCGTCGCGGATTCCAGGGAGCGTGCCGTACGCGCCCTGTTGCGCCATCAGCCGCTGCGCAGGTTGTGGAGCGCCCACTTCGTCGGCAGCACCGGCGACGCGCTCGCCCTGCTCGTGCTCGTCCTCCTCGGCCTCCAGGCCGCCGTGGCCGAGGGCGCGCTCGGCGGGGGTGAAAGGGGTGCCGCGTTCGCCGTGGCCGCCGTCGTCGGCGCCCGGCTGCTCGCCTCCGTCCTCTTCGGGGCCGTCCTCCTCGGCCCGCTGACCGCGCTCACCGGACCCGGCGGCGCGCTCGACCGGCGCTGGACCATGATCGGCGCCGACGGCGTCCGGATCGCGCTGCTCGTCATCGCACCGCTGTGGATCGACTGGACCCCCGGCAGCGCCCTCTGGTACCTGCTCGGCACCGTCTTCGTCACCGGCGCGGCCGAGCGGCTCTGGACGATCAGCCGCGAGGGCGCCGCGCCCGCGCTGCTGCCCGCTCCGCCGATCGAGGGCGGGGCCGTACGGCCGCTGCCCGACCACCTCGGCGCGCTGCGCCGGCTCTCCCAGCGCACCGGCTTCCTCGCCGTCCCCGCCGCGGCCGCCGTCCTGCTCGT
This sequence comes from Streptomyces aureus, assembly GCF_001418135.1. Lineage (GTDB taxonomy): Bacteria > Actinomycetota > Actinomycetes > Streptomycetales > Streptomycetaceae > Streptomyces > Streptomyces aureus_A. The sequence continues at coordinate 35,683 of NZ_LIPQ01000158.1, read as the reverse complement.
CGCCACCCTGATCGGCAACCTGCTCGGCGCCGGAATCGACTGGTTCACGCTGCACCAGGCCGCCCTCGGCTCGTACGTCGCCGCAGGTCTGTTCGCCGCCTCCGTCACCGTCCTGTACGCCATGGCGCTGCCCGGCGGGGACACCCCCCGGCCCCGCTCGCCCCTGGAGGGACTGCGCCGGCCGACCGGGAAGGGTGCCGAGGGAGGCGCCGAGAAGGGCCGTACCGGAGCCCTCTCACTGCTCGTCCTGACCTGCGCCACCGTCGCCGGGGCCATCGCCGCGGCCGCGTCCGTCGCCGTACTCCAGGCCTACGACCTGGGCGGCGGGCCCGTCACGTACGCGCTGCTCGTCCTCGCGCTCAGCGGCGGCACCGCCCTCGGCATCCGCACCGCCCGCTCGGTCCTGCCCGTCCTGTCCCGGCGCCGGCTGCTCGCGCTCGTGACCGCGGTCACCGGGGTCGCGCTGATCGCGATGGGCCTGGTGCCGGACACGGCGACCGTGCTGCTCCTCGCCGTCCTCGCCGGATACGCCGCCGGAGTCGCCGCGAACACCGGACACACCCTGGTCGACCAGGAGACCGAGGAGCCCCGCCGGGCCCGCACCACCGAGCACCTCCAGGCCACCGCCCGCGTCGGCATGGCGGTCGGCGCGCTCGCCGCGCCGCTGCTCGCCGCCGCGATCGGACCGCACCGGCTCGCCTCCGACTCGGGGACCTTCGTCTTCGAGCACGGCGGCGCCGCCTTCACGCTCGCCCTGATCGGTGCCCTGCTGCTGCCGGTTGCCGCGCTCGTCCTCGCGAAGACCGACGACCGGGCGGGTGTCCCGCTCCGCCGCGACCTGCGCGACGCGCTGCGCGGCTCCGACCCGGTGCAGGCGCCCTCCCCGACCGGTTTCTTCATCGCCCTGGAGGGCGGCGACGGCGCCGGCAAGTCCACCCAGGTCCAGGCGCTCGCCGAGTGGATCCGGGCCAAGGGCCACGAGGTCGTCGTCACCCGCGAGCCCGGCGCCACCCCCATCGGCAAGCGCCTCCGGTCGATCCTCCTCGACGTGTCGTCGGCGGGCCTCTCGAACCGCGCCGAGGCGCTGCTGTACGCGGCCGACCGCGCCGAGCACGTCGACTCCCTGGTCCGGCCGGCCCTGGAGCGGGGCGCCGTCGTCCTCTCCGACCGGTACATCGACTCGTCCGTCGCCTACCAGGGCGCGGGCCGTGACCTCTCCCCGACCGAGATCGCCCGCATCTCGCGCTGGGCGACCGACGGGCTCGTCCCGCACCTGACCGTGGTCCTCGACGTCTCCCCGGAGACCGCGCGGGAACGGTTCACCGAGGCACCCGACCGCCTGGAGTCCGAGCCGCCGGAGTTCCACGCGCGCGTACGGGCCGGATTCCTCGCCCTCGCGGCCGCCGACCCCGGCCGCTACCTCGTCGTCGACGCCGGGCAGGAGCCCGAGGCCGTCACCACCGTCGTACGCCACCGGCTCGACCGGATGCTGCCGCTCTCCGAGGCCGAGGTGAAGGCCGTCGAGGAGGCCCGCCGGAAGGCCGAGGAGGAGGCGCGCCGCCGCGCCGAGGAGGAAGCCGCCCGCAAGGCCGAGGAGGAGCGACTGGAGCGCGAGCGCCAGGAGCAGCTCGCCAAGCTCCGGGCCGAGGAGGAGGAGCGCAAGCGGCGCGAGGAGGAAGAGGCGCGCCGTCTGGAGGCCGAGCGCCAGGCGGAGGAGGCCCGGCGCAAGGCCGAGGAGGCCCGCATCGCCGCCGAGGCCGCCGCCGAGGAGGAGCGCAGGCGCCTCGCGGCCGAGGAGAAGGCCCGCAAGGAGGAAGAGGAGCGGCTCCGCAGGGAGGCCGAGGAGGAGGCCCGGCTGCGGGCCGAGGCGGAGGAACGCCGCCTGGAGAAGCAGCGCAAGGCGGAGGAGGCCCTGCTCCGCGCCGAGGAGGCCCGCCGGATGGCCGAGGCCGCGGCTGCCGCGAAGGCGGCGGAGGAGGCCGCGGCGAAGGCGGCCGCAGAGAAGATCGCGGCCGAGGCGGCCGCCAGGGCCGCGGCGGAGCGCGCCGCGGCCGAGCGCGCCGAGGCGGAAGCCGCCGCCGCCCTCCGCGCCGAGGCGGCCAGGGCCGCCGCCGAGCGTGTCGCCGCGGAGAAGAAGGCGGCGTCGGAGGCGAAGGCCGCCGCCGACGCGAAGGCCGCGCGGGAGAAGGCCGAGGCCGAGGCGGACGCCGCCGCCGAGCGGGCCGCGCGTGCCGCCGAGGCCGCGGCCGTCGAGCTCTCGGCCAACGAGGTCACCCAGGCGACCCCGATCGTGAAGCCCGATCCGCGGATCGCGAAGCCGAACACGCCGCGGGCCGGGAAGACGGCCGGGGCGCGGGAAGGGAAGCCGGCCGCGGAGTCGGACGAGCCGACCGTCTCGCCCGAGGAGGTCACCGTCGCCACGCCGATCGTGAGGATGACGAAGCCGGAGGCGGAGACGAGCGTCCTGCCCCGGATCGGTGCGGAGCGCGCGGCCGACGAGACCGCCGTCCTGCCTCCGGTGCGGGACGCCGAGTCGACCGCCGTGCTGCCGGCCGTCCGGGACACCCCGGGGTCCGACCCGGTCGACCGGGTGCCGCAGGGCATCTTCCGGGACGCAGGGCCCGCCCGGCAGCAGCCGCAGGGGGCGAACGACCGGACCCGCGAGCTGCCCCAGCTGGACGAGAACGGCCGGCCCCGCCGCCGCTCCGACTGGGCGGAGGAGACCCCGCTCGACGATCTGCCGACGCTCGCGGACGAGCTGTTCGGCCCGCACGACGACGAGGACGAGGGCCCGCGGCGCCGCCGCTGACCCTCTCCCCGCGGGTGGGGGGTGGAGCTAGCTCCACCCTCTATCGGGAAGCCACCCCCATACCGCGCTGACCTGCGATTTTCTAGCGTTGTCGGTATGACGACGACTGCAGTGACGGAGAGCGGTGCCACCCGCGCCCTGGATGCGGCCCTCGCCCTCGACGGGGTGGGCCGGACGTACGGGCGCGGGGCTCCCGCGCTCGACGGAGTGAGTCTGGCCGTGCCGCGCGGCCGGTTCGTGGCGGTGATGGGCCCCTCGGGTTCCGGCAAGTCCACCCTGCTGCGGTGCGCCGCGGGACTCGAACGGCCGACGGCCGGAACGGTAAGGATCGGGGGCACCGACCTCGCCACGCTGAAGGCGGCCGGTCTCACCCGGCTCCGCCGCGACCGGATCGGCTTCGTCTTCCAGTCGCTGAACCTCGTCTCCGCCCTCGACGTGCGGGAGAACGTCACCCTGCCGCTGCTCCTCGCCGGAGCCCGGGAGGGCCGGGAGCTCGATGCCCGCGCCCTCGCCGGTCTCGCGGCCGTCGGTCTCGCGGACCGGGCCGGTGACAGGCCGGAGAACCTGTCCGGCGGCCAGCGCCAGCGGGTCGCCATCGCCCGCGCCCTGGTCAACGACCCCGAGGTCGTCTTCGCCGACGAGCCGACCGCCGCCCTCGACCCCGTCACGGCGGCCGGCGTCCTCGCCCTGCTGCGGCGCGCGGTCGACGAGCGGGGGACCACCGTCGTCCTCGTCACCCACGACCCGGTGGCGGCCGCCTGGACGGACGAGGCCGTGTTCCTCGACCGGGGCAGGCTCGCCGGGCGGCTCGACCGTCCGGACGAGTCGGGGGTACGGGAGATGCTGGGCGCACACCTTCCGGGCGCGCACCCGGCGGGCGGGCACTCGGCGGGCGCTCACGGGAGGGGCGTCAACTCGACGGGTGCTCATGGGGCGGGCGCGTACGCGACGGGCGCGCACCTCCCGGGCGCCGACTCGACCGGCGCTCACGCCGGTCAGCCGTTCCGCCGGACGGCGGTGTCCAGGTGAAGCCGCTCGGGAACCCGGCGGTCCGGCTGCTCGCCGCCCGCTCCCTGCGGGCGCACCGGAAGGCGTGGGCGGCCGTGTTCGCCGCCGTCGCCGTCACCACCGTGCTGCTCGGCGCCCTGGCCCTCGCCGCCGGCTCGGCGGGGCTCGGCCACGCGCGCGTGGAGCGGTACGCGGCCGCGGCCGTCGTCGTCGCCGGTGACCAGGAGGTCCGCTGGACGACGAAGCCGTGGGGGCGTGAGACGGAGACACAGTCGGCCGGCCTGACCGAGCGGGTCCGGATCCCGGGCGCGACCGTCGACGTGGTGCGGGCGGTCCCGGGTGTCCGGGCCGCGGTGCCGGACCACACCTTCGTCGTACGGGAGCCGGGAGCGGGCGCTCCCGCCGACCCGAAGGCGTACCCCGGACGGTCCTGGGAGGCGGCTCGGCTGGCCCCGTACCGGCTGGTCGACGGGCGGGAGCCGCGCGGCGCCGGAGAGGCCGTCATGGGCTCCGGCGCCGGGGCACGGCTCGGGGACACCGTCGCCGGGCGGAAGGTCGTCGGCCTCGCCGACGGGCCCGCCGCGCTGTACGTCACGGCGGCCGAGGCGCGGAAGCTCGCCGGGCACCCGGGCTCCGTCGACGCCGTCGGCGTGCTCGCCGAACCCGGCGTACCCGTGGACACCCTCCACGCGCGCGTGCGGGCGGCCCTGGACGCGGCCGGACTCAAGGACACCGCTGCGGGGCAGCCGCTCCGGGCGCTCACCGGCGACGGCCGGGGCGGTTCCGAACACCTCGCCGCGGCGCCCGCGCGCACGGAACTCCTCCAGCTCCTCGCGGCCGTCTCCGGGACCGTCGTGCTCGTCGCCGTACTCGTGCTCGCCTCGCTCGTCGCGCAGGCGCTCCAGCAGCGGGCCGGAGAGCGGGAGTTGCTGCTCTCGGTCGGCGCGACGGCCCGTCAGGTCCGGGCGGCGGCCGGCCGGGAGGTGACCCGGGTGGCGGGGCTCGCGGCGCTGTGCGGCGCGGCCGCGGCCGTACCGGTGTTCCTCGGGCTGTGGTCGGTGCTGCGGGACCGTACCGGAGTCGTCCCCGAGGGCCTCGAACTCCCTTCCCCGCCCTGGCTGTTCGGCGCCTCGCTCGTGGTCGCCGCCGTGGTCGTGGGGATCACCCGCCTCGTCGTCCTCTTCGCCGCCCGGCAGCCAGGACGCCCCGGGAGGGGCGGCGTGCGGCGGGTCGTCGGCATCGCGCTTCTCCTGCTGGGTGTGGCGTCGGCCGTCACCGCCACGGCCCAGGGCGGCGAGGCCGCCGGCGCCGCCGCCGGAGCGGCGACGGTGACGCTGGTCGCCGGGTGCGCGGTGCTCGGGCCCTGGATCGCCGGGGCCGCGATGAAGGTCCTGGACCTGCCGTTCCGCCGGCTCGGCGGCGCGCCCGGACGGCTCACCGCCGCCGGTGCGAGCGCCCACTCGCGGCGCCTCGGGGCGGCGCTCGTACCGGTCGTCCTCGTCACCGCCTTCGCGCTCGTGCAGCTCTCGGCGGGCACGACGATGGGCCGGGCCGCAGACGAGCAGGCGCGGGCGGCGACCACCGCGGACCTCGCGCTCACCGGCACGACGGCGGAGCGGGTGCGGCGGCTGCCGGGGGTCGACGCGGCCACGGACGTGCTGCGTTCGACGGTCGTCCTGGCCCGCACGGAGGCCGGTGCGCCGCGCCTCGACCGGCTTCCGGTGCTCGGCGTGGACGCGGCGGGCCTGGCGGGCACGCTCGACCCCGGGGTCGTCGCGGGTGATCTGGCCGGACTCGCCCGTACGGGCACGGTCGCGGTCGGCGCGGACATGGCCGACTCGCTGGACGTACGGCCCGGTTCGACGGTGGAACTGCGGCTCGGGGACGGCACTCCGGAGCGGCTCCGGGTGGTGGCGGTGTACGAACGCTCGCTCGCGCTCGGCGAGTTCCTGCTCCCGAAGGCCGAACTGGCCCCGCACATGAGCGATCCGTACCCCGCGCGCGTACTGGCGTCCACGGCCGGGGCGACTGCGGGTTCCCCCGTGCTGCCCGAGCAGGTGAGTCCCCCGGGCGCCGAACTCAACGGCATCGTCTCGGCCGTGATCGTCTCCGCGATCGGCGGCCTCACTCTCCTCTCCGTCCTCAGCACCCTCACCCTGATCGGCGCGGGACGGCGCGGCGAACTCCACCTCCTCGGCCAGGTGGGCGCGTCGGCCGGTCAGCTGCGACGGATGCTCGGCCTGGAGGCGGGGTTCCTGACCGCCACCGGCCTGCTCGTCGGCGTCGTGGTGGCCGCGCTGCCGCTGACCGCCTTCGCCTGGGCGCTCACGGGCGGGCTGCCGTACCTGCCGCCCGGGCAGGCGGCGCTGATCGCCGGCGCGGTGGTGGTCACCGTGGTGGCGGGGGTGTTCCTGCCCTCGTGGCGACGGCGGGCATGACTCAGGCGTCGAGGTAGGCGAGGACGGCGAGGACCCGGCGGTGGCCGCCGCTGTCGCTCGGCGGCAGGCCGAGCTTCAGGAAGACATTGCCGATGTGCTTGTGCACGGCCCGCTCGGTGACCACCATCGAGCGGGCGATCGTGCCGTTGTCGTGCCCCTGCGCCATCAGTTCGAGGACCTCGCGCTCCCGGGGCGTGAGGGAGTCCAGCGGATCGTCGCGGCGGCGGGAGAGCAGCTCGGTGACGACCTCCGGGTCCAGGGCCGTACCACCGGCGGCGACCCGTTCCAGGGCGTCCAGGAACTCGTCCACCCGGCCCACCCGGTCCTTCAGGAGATAACCGACGCCCCGTGCGCCGCCGCCCAGGAGTTCGGCGGCGTAGGTCTCCTCCACGTACTGGGAGAGCACGAGCACCGGAAGGTCCGGCAGCTGCTCGCGGGCCGCGAGCGCCGCCCGCAGCCCCTCGTCGCGGTAGCCGGGCGGCATCCGTACGTCGAGGACGGCCACGTCCGGGCGGTGTTCCAGGAGCAGCGGCAGGACCTCGGGGCCGGTGGCCGCGACCCCGGCGACCTCATGGCCGGACGAGGTCAGGAGCAGCACGAGGCCCTCCCGCAGGAGGGCGTTGTCCTCGGCGATCACCACACGCACGGAAGCTCCACTTCGATCACGGTCGGGCCCCCTTCGGGGCTGGTCAGTCGTACGGTGCCGTCGAGCGCGGCGACCCGGCGGCGCATGCCGACGAGCCCGGAGCCGCCGCTCTCGCCTGCCTCGGCGCCGCCCCGGCCCTCGTCCGCCACGCGCGCGCGAAGAGCGGTCCGTTCGCGGGTGAGGGCGACGGAGGCGCGGGTGGCGCCGCTGTGCTTGGCGGCGTTGGTGAGGGCCTCGGCGACCACGAAGTAGGCGGCGGCCTCGACGGCGGCCGGGGCGCGGGGGGCGTCGGGCCGCTCCGGCCGGTCGCCGGGGGTGTGGTCGGCCAGGCCCGTGACGGACACCTCCACCTCCAGGCCGCTGCTCGCGGCGAGTGCCCGTACCGCCCCGGTCAGACCCCGGTCGGTGAGGATCGGCGGGTGGATCCCGCGCACCACGTGCCGGAGCTCGGCCAGTGCCTCCTCGGCCTGCGTCTGCGCGTCGTCGAGAAGCTTCCGGGCGGTGACGGGATCGGAGTCGTACACCCGCTTGGCCAGGCCGATCCGCATGGAGAGCGCCACGAGACGGGCCTGTGTGCCGTCGTGCAGATCGCGTTCGATGCGGCGCAGCTCGGCACCGTGCGCGGCGATCGCGCCCGCCCGGGTGGCCGTGAGCTCCTCGACTCGGGCGGCGAGCGCGGCGGCCCGCGCGGCCGAGGGGGTCGGCGTGAGCAGCGTGCGCGACCACTCGGCGCCCAGGTCGGCGAGCCGTCCGATCAGCGGCAGCACCACCGGCCGCCGGCCCGCCAGCCCGGTCACCACGCCGTCGACCAGCAGCGCGGGCGCCCACAGCACCAGCGAGGCGAACCAGACCCCCAACCCGTAGAGCAGCTGCGCGGCCGCCCAGACCAGGTCCCGCCCCGTGCCCGGATCGGCGACCGCGGTCCGCACGCGCGCGGGGAGCGGTCCTTCGAGCGGCAGATACGCCTCCGGGACGGGCGCCCCGGTCCAGGCGGCGGTCCGGCGCCGCTCCCAGCCCGCCAGGCGGCGCAGCAGCAGCACGCTCTCGGGGAGCACGCCCGCGCCGATGACGGTGACGGTGAGGAAGGCCGTGAAGAGGGCGACGCCGACCATCAGGTAGCAGAGGATCGCGATCGCGGCGCCGCTCAGGAGATGGAGCGACGCCCGGCCGGATTCCTTGATCGCGTCACGCATACCCGCCAGGTTATGCGGGAGGACCCGAGAGGCGCGGTGGAGCAGGCACCACCATCGGTCCGGGGGCGGGCACCGCTGTGCCGGGGCGCCGGGCCGATGAAGATCGAACCATCTTCCTCACCCCTCGACCCATGGAGATCCCGATGCGTGTCCTGTTCTGGCTTCTGCTCACGGCGAGCGTCCTCGGCAACGCCTACGTCAACACCGTCGCCGACCTGACCGGCGCCGCCCACGTCACGGCGAGCGTCGGCACGGGCACGGTCCTGCTCGGCTCCGCGGCCGGCCTGTGGCTGACCCGCCGCGACAAGGAGGCCTGACCCGCCGCGACCAGGAGGCCCGACCCGCCGTGCGGCGCCCGCACCGGGACCCGGCCACCGCGCGGCGCTCGCACCCGACCTGGCCACGGTGCGGCGCCCGCACCGGGACCCGGCCACCGCGCGGCGCTCGCACCGGGACCCGGCCACCGCGCGGCGCCCGCACCCGACCTGGCCACGGTGCGGCGCCCGCACCGGGACCCGGCCACCGCGCGGCGCCCGCACCGGGACCCGGCCACCGCGCGGCGCCCCTCCGCCCGGCGGGGGATGTCAGAGGACTGCCCCACAATGGAGGGCGTACCTGAGGAGGGGCAGACATGGCCGTATGGGACGACCTGGTCGGACAGGCGAAGGTCGAGGAGCAGCTCGCCGCGGCCGCGCGGGACGCCGACGCGCTCGTGACCGCCCATGCCGCCGGAGAGGCCGATCCCGAGGCCTCGAAGATGACCCACGCCTGGCTCTTCACCGGCCCGCCGGGGTCCGGGGTGGCGACGGCCGCGCGGGCGTTCGCCGCCGCGCTGCAGTGCGTGAGCCCCGACCGGGCGCTCGGCGGGGCGCCGGGCTGCGGGTTCTGCACCGGCTGCCACACGGCACTGGTCGGCACCCACGCCGACATCACCACGGTCGCCGCCGTCGGTGCCGTGGTCAGGGTCGAGGACATGCGTGACACCGTCCGCAAGTCGTACACCGCCCCCGCGAACGGCCGCTGGCAGGTCATCCTGGTGGCAGACGCCGAGCGGTTGAACGAGAAGTCGGCCAACGCGGTTCTGAAGGCCGTGGAGGAGCCCGCTCCCCGCACCGTCTGGCTGCTCTGCGCCCCCTCGATCGAGGACGTGCTGCCCACGATCCGCTCCCGGTGCCGCCACCTGAACCTCCGGACGCCCCCGGTGGACGCGGTCGCCGACGTGCTCGTGCGGCGTGACGGCATCGAACCGGAGACGGCCCACGCCGCCGCTCGGGCCACCCAGGGGCACATCGACCGGGCCCGGCGGCTCGCCACCGACGAGCGGGCCCGTGCGCGCAGGGCCGCCGTCCTCAAGGTGCCCCTGCGGGTCCACGACGTCGGCGGTTGCCTGAAGGCCGCCCAGGAGCTGATCGACACGGCGACGGAGGACGCGAACCAGGTCGCGGAGGAGGCCGACACCCGAGAGACGGAGGAGCTGAAGGCGGCTCTCGGCGTGGGCCCCGGCGGGCGGCTGCCGCGGGGCACGGCCGGTGTGATGAAGGACCTGGAAGCGGACCAGAAGCGGCGCAAGAAGCGGACGCAGATCGACAGCCTGGACCTCGCGCTCACCGATCTGACCGGCTTCTACCGCGATGTCCTGGCGCTCCAGCTGCGCTCGCGCACGGCCCTCGCCAACACGGACGTGCGGGACGCGATCGAGCGGATCGCCCACGACACCACGCCGGAGCGCACCCTCCGCCGCATCGAGGCGGTCCTGGCCTGCCGCGAGGCCCTCGACCGTCAGGTGGCCCCGCTGCTCGCCCTGGAGGCGATGACCCTGGCGCTGCGGGACTAGAGAGGGCGCGGCGGCGCGGGGCCGGAGGCCGCCGACGAGGCGGGGCCCGGAGTCCGATTGGACACGGTGCGTACCGCTCCGGATACGCTCCGGGAATGGACTCCAGGCGCTTGCTCCGTACGTCCGCCACGGCCCTCGCGGCCGCCGGACTGATCCTCTCCGGCTGCTCGGGCGGAAGCGACGCGGCGGCGTCCCGCACCACGGCGGCCGCCCGGCAGGCCTCGCCCTCCTCCTCGCCCGAGGCGCTGAAGACGTTCTACGGGCAGAAGCTGACGTGGCGCGACTGCGGTGTCACGGGCTTCCAGTGCGCGACCCTGCGGGCCCCGCTGGACTACGCGAAGCCGGACGGGGAGCAGATCGACCTGGCGGTCTCGCGGGCCCGGGCGACCGGCCCCGGCAAGCGGCTCGGTTCGCTCCTGGTCAACCCGGGCGGCCCCGGCGGCTCCGCCGTCGGCTACCTCCAGGGGTACGCGGGTGTCGGCTACCCCGCGCCCGTCCGCGCCCGCTACGACATGGTGGCCGTCGACCCGCGCGGAGTCGCGCGCAGCGAGCCGGTCGAGTGTCTGACGGGCCCCCAGATGGACACGTTCACGCAGGTCGACCAGACCCCCGACGACACCGCGGAGGTCAACGCGCTGAGCGCCGCTTTCAAGGGCTTCTCGGCGGGCTGCGCGAAGAAGTCACGGGCGATCCTGCCGCACGTCTCCACGGTCGAGACGGCCCGTGACATGGACATCCTGCGGGCGGTGCTCGGCGACGAGAAGCTCAGCTATGTGGGGGCCTCGTACGGCACGTTCCTCGGGGCCACGTACGCCGAGCTGTTCCCGGACCGGGTCGGCCGCCTCGTCCTCGACGGGGCGATGGACCCGTCGCTGCCGGCGATCGACCTCAACCGCGACCAGACCGCCGGTTTCGAGACCTCGTTCCGGGCCTTCGCCGCGGACTGCGTGACCAAGCCGGACTGCCCGCTGGGTACGGAGTCGGTCGAGGCTGCGGGCGAGGCGCTGAAGAAGTTCTTCCGCGACGTGGACGCCGAGCCCGTGCCCACCGGCGAGAGCCGGGCGCTGGGCGAGTCCCTCGCCACCACCGGCGTGATCGCGGCGATGTACGACGAGGGCGCCTGGCCCCAGCTGCGGGAGGCCCTCACCCGGGCGATCGGCGGCGAGGGCTCGGGCCTCCTGGCGCTGGCCGACAGCTACTACGAGCGGGAGGCGGACGGCACGTACGCCAACCTGATGTTCGCCAACGCGGCCGTGAACTGCCTCGACCTGCCGGCCGCCTACGCGGGCCCCGCCGACGTCTCGAAGGCCGTCCCGTCCTTCGAGAAGGCCTCCCCGATCTTCGGCAGGGGCCTCGCCTGGGCGGCCCTCAACTGCACCTCCTGGCCGACCCCGCCCACCGGCGGCCCCCACCGGATCACCGCCGAGGGCGCCGCCCCGATCCTGGTCGTCGGCACCACCCGCGACCCGGCCACCCCGTACAAGTGGGCCCAGTCCCTGGCCGGTCAGCTCTCCTCCGGCACCCTCCTCACCTACGAGGGCGACGGCCACACCGCGTACGGCCGGGGCAGCGACTGCATCGACACGGCGATCAACACCTACCTCCTCGACGGCACCCCTCCCGCCGAAGGAAAGCGCTGCTCATAGGCCCTCTTCGGGGGTGGTCGGAGCACCCTCGGAAACTGTGTAGACTTGGCGTCGCTGCTGCACCCACCATGGGTTCGGACGGCGTGCCGCCTTAGCTCAGTTGGCCAGAGCAACGCACTCGTAATGCGTAGGTCTCGGGTTCGAATCCCGAAGGCGGCTCGGATCAGCCCCAGGACTCACTCGCCGTGACCTGGGGCTTTTTCATTTACCGGATGCGACGTCGGAGCCGCGAGCGGGCTGCTCGACTGTCCGTGGTCTCAGTTGTGGTCTCAGTCACGGGTGCGGGTGGCGCGGCCCTCTGGAGCTGGGGCAGGAATGTGTCGCCCATCCGCCGCATGGCCTCCCGGGACAGCTCGGAGCGCCCCTTCACGTACCGGCGGGTCTGGCTCACCTGGGTGTGCCGGAGGATCTCCATGATGGTCACCATGTCCACACCCAGCTCGTTCAGGATCGTGCCGGCGGTGTGGCGGCTTCCGTCGTAGAGACGTCGGTCACTGATCCCCGCTTCTTCGAGCAGCTCCTTGAACTCCTCCCAGTCCTGTCGCGGGTCGAGCGGCCGGCCGTCCGGGCGGGTGAACACGGCGTCGTGGTCCTCCCACAGGCCTCCGGCGGCGGCGCGCTCCTGCGCTTGCTGGGTCCTGTGCTCCTGGAGGTAGGGCAGGAACGGCTGAGGGATGGGGACAGGGTTCCGGCTCTTCTTCGTCTTGGGCCGGGTGAAGGTGAGGCCGCCTCCTCGTCGCTCGGGGCAGGCGCTCGCGTGCTTCGAGCACGCCTTGTCGCAGGGCTTCGGGCATCCCCGGGTGTACCCCTTGTGGGTGGTGCAGCTCGGAGGGCACGGCTCGAAGCGGTGCAGACGCTCGCCGCACGAGTGTGGGTCGGAGCAGCCGTGCCGCCACGTCAGCCGTTGAAGCTGCCAGCGGGGGTGAAAGAGTTCGGCATCGAGGTCGACGTAGCGCCACCGCAGACCCAGGGTCTCGCCCTGGCGGAAGCCCAGCCCGACGCCGACCACCCAGCGCATGAACGTGGGTCGCTTCGCGGCGGCCTCCAGGAAGGCTCGCGCCTGCTCCTTCGAGAAGGGGTTCGCCTCGGTCTCGTCCACGGTGGGCGGGTCTACCAGCGTCGCGACGTTTTCCACAATCATCCGGCGCCTGTGGGCAATCTTCAGCGCGCGCGAGAGGATCCTGTGGACCTTGAGCACGTGGGAGGGTGCGTGCCCCTCGCGCAGCATTGCCGCGTACATGGTCTCCAGATGCTCGGGCTCCAGCTTGTTCAGCCGGTGCTGGCCAACACCAGGGATGATGTCGTTTCGGGTCTTGGACCAGTAGTCGTCCAGTGAACGCGGCTTGAGCGTCAGGCTCGCGATCGTGGTCAGGTAGGTCTCCATCCACTGCGCGACGGTCGGCACTCGGCCGGCCTTCGGCGCCCGCTGCTCGTCCCGGAGCTTCTCCAGCTCCTTGACCTTGCGCTTGATCTCGGTCTCGGTCTTGGCCCGGCGGTGACGACGGTCGGGGCTGCCGTCGGACTTCACGCCCATGGTGACCCGTCCGTGCCACCAGCCATCCGCCCCGAAGTAGACGGACGACTCCATGTTCAGTTTGCGGGGGCTCATTGCTTCCTTCCATGGGAGAGGCGCCCCCGGTGAACTCCGGGGGCGCCTCTGAGGGTTCGTAGATCAGTTGGTCTGAGGCTGCAACTGCGCGACGAAAGCGTCCAGTTCAGCAAGGCGGATGCGGCGGGAGCGACCCACCTTCACGTACGGCAGGTCCCCGGCGGCCATCAGCTCGTAGACCGTCGAACGTCCGAAGGAGAGGTACTCGGCCGCTGCCTCGACGGTGAACAGGGCGCGGGCGGTGGTGGGCTTCACGGCGGTGGTCACTGCTCATGCCTCCTGCGTGGGTGCCGGGGCTCTTGGCCCCCTTCTGGAGAGTCCGCTACATCCGCTACGCCGCTACATCGCAGGTCAGCGGCGGGTTTTGTGTAGCGGGAAGGCGGGGTGTAGCGGCTACGGCCCGTTCGCGGCGGCCCGGAATGGGGCGCCGATGGCGTGGCGGTGTAGCCGCTACATCGGTGGTTGCCGCTACGTGAAGAGGTGGTCTGAGCTGGGCTGTAGCGGCGTAGCGGCTGTAGCGGTTTCCTGGGGCGGGGGGCAGTAGCGCGTCCAGGCGTCGAGCATGTCTTCGGCGAAGAAGCCCTTGAGTACGCCGCCGGCGGTGCGGATGTTGCGGGAGACGATGCGGGTGTTGTCGCCGGTCATGTACTCACCGAGCATCTTGGACAGGCGCCGGTTGTCGAGCGGCTTGCCCTGAAGGTCCGCCCACGGGGCGTCTTCCAGGGCGTTGAGCCGGTCGAGGATGGCGACGGTGGGGAGCTTGTCCACGCCGATCAGGACGTGGTCGCGCAGGTCGGTGAGCAGCCGGATCCCGAGCGAGCCTTTGTCATCGGTCTGCGATGCCTTGACCAGTTCGGCGCACGCGTTGCGGGCGCGCTCGGGCCAGTCGCCCCCGGCCGCGTCGGCGACGGCGAGGAGGGGCTCCCACACGTCAGCGGGCCGGTCGGTGACCCCGTCCGGCATGACCGGGCGGGCGCCGCCGACCCGGTCGCGGACCTGGTCGGCCCACTTGGCGAGACGGTCGCGGATGGCGTGGCCCTGCTTCTCGTGGTCGCCGATCCGGTAGGGCTCGACCTTCTCGTTCCTGGCCCGCCGGCGCATCCGGATGATGACGGACCGGGTCATGATCGTGTCGGGCAGCGAGCCGAGTCCGGCGACCGCGACCGCGCAGTACGAGGGGAAGCCGACCACGGTCTGGTTGGATCCGTCACCGACGCACCGGTACATCAGCCGTCCCCGGCGGTGTCCGGCGTTGAGGAAGCCGCGGAGCTGCTCGTTGTCCCCGGCTTTGGGGCCGAAGACGGTGTCGATCTCGTCGAAGATGATCGTGGGCCTCTCCCCGTCGACCCCGGACACCGCCCGGAAGAGGGCGGAGGGGGAGGCGTCGACGGCGGCCATGCTGTTGGGTACCAGGGTCTCGATGACTTCCAGCGCGCGGGACTTGCCGGAGCCGGGCTCCGGAGAGAGGAACGCGATCCGGGGCGTGGAGTCGAACGCGTCGATCAGGTGGGCGTGAGCGTCCCACAGCGCCACGGCCACGTACCCGGCCTCGCGGGGGAAGACGTTGAACCTACGGTGAAAGGCCTCGACTTCGGCGAGCAGGGCGGCACCGTTGATGGGCTGCTGAGTCATGCGGCTTCCCCTTGGGTCAGGAGCGGGCGGAGGCAGGCGGCGCGGTGCCGGTCAGAGCCAGAAGGGACGCCTTCGGCGACGACCATTCGGGCGCCCAACGTCCGTCCGGACACGTGTCGTTCGGCGAACTCGGGCACGTGCCCGGTCAGGTGGCTCTTAGAGGGAGCGGGACGGGGGCGCTTCATGCCGCACTCCGGCCGCCGGCGGGGTTGTGGGCGATGGACCAGTCGAGGCCGCGTGTGATGACGTCGTCGTAGTAGCGCTGGGGCTGGGTCGCGTTGCCCGCCGCCGCCCTACTAAGAGCCCCCTGGACGTCCTGCCGGGTGAGGTCGCCGGACGCCACCAGGCGCCCCAAGGCTCGTGCGGCCGCGAGCAGGGTGGCGTTGCGGGTGCCGTCGGCTGCGCGGGCGACGTTGTCGACCTCGCCCCGCAGCGCTGCCGCCGCGTACCGGGACGCCCGGACCGTCAGAGCCGCCGGAGGCGCCGTGGCGTTCTGGACGGTCTTGGGGCGGGCCGTGAGCGCGTCCAGGATCCACGCGGGCAGCGGGGCCGGGGGTCGGCTGTCCAGGACCTCGTACGAGCCGTCGGGGGTGTGGCTGCCGGGGGCGACGACGTACCCGCCCCAGCCTCGGGTGTCGATGTGCTTGCCGAGTCGTCCGGCGGTGTTGCCGAGCCGGTGTCCGTCGGGCTGGGTGAAGTACAGGTGCTGTCCGCCGCGCGCGGTCCGGACTCGGTGGGTGAGGGGGACGGCCTGTCCGGCGCGCTCGCAGAGCGCTTCGAAAAGAGCGACGCCGTCAGGCGTTCCCTTCTCGTCTGTCGGCTTGAGGGTGTCGAGGTCGACGACGAGCAGCCCGGACGGGCCGGTGGCGATGCCGATGTTGTACGGGGCGTGGGTCCAGGCGGCGGCGAGGAGGTCGGGGTCGGTGGTGGCGCGCTGCTCGGGGGTCTTGTGCCCGTCCGCGCAGCGACCGGTGCCGGGGCAGGAGCGTTCGGCGTGGCCGGCGGGCCGCTTGTCGCTGGGGCGGAGGGGGAAGACGTGCCAGCCGCGTTCGGTGGCGCTCACCGCGTGGGCGAGCAGGTTCAGGCCCGGCAGGTCGATGGACAGCGGGTCGCTGTCCTCTCGCCGGACGGGGGACGGTTGGGTCATGCTGGGTGTCTCCAGTTCTGTGAAGAGTGCTGGTGACGAGGGCGGCCCCGGGTTCTTGGCGGAATGGGGGCCGCCCTCGGCGTAGTTACTGGTGGGTGGTCCAGAGGGCGTACTGCTGGCGGACGTAGTGGCGGGGGTCGCAGATGACGGCCGCGTCGTCGACGTCCATGAGGCGGCGGGCCGCCCGGTCGGCGGCCTCGGTGGCGTCGCCGGGCTCGCCCACGCGCTCGTCGGTGAGGGCGATGCGGTCGAGGAGGGCCGCCTTGCGGAGCCAGAACTCCCGCGTTCCCTCGGTACCGAACGGCCGCTCGGCGGCGGTGCGGGCGGTCCAGCCGACCTCGCTGATGGTGGACGGCGCCTTGGCGTAGGCCTTCTCCGGTGTGGGCCAGTCCTTCTCGGCGGGTCGGGTGAGGAGGTTGCGGGCGGTGTTGATGCGCTGCCCGGCGGAGTCGGCGATGTAGGCGGCGGCCTCGTCCAGGGCTTCGACGGTGGCCTCGTGGTGGGGCTGCCACTCGCCCACGGCCACGCTGGCGGCGGTGAGGACTTCGGCGAGGAGCGGGAGCAGTCCGGTGCCGCCGCTCTCCGGGTCGTAGAGGTGGCGCAGGAGGTGGCGCTGGTCGGCCGCGTCCAGGCCGATGCGGACCTCGCGGAGGAGGTCGTCGAGTCCGGTGCGGACGGTGTCGGTGGCGGTGGTGATGCGGTGCTGGACGATGCGGGACACGACGGTCTCCTCAGAGGTTGGTGGCGGCCTGGATGAGGGATTCGGCGACGCGGTTGATGGGTTCGGCGGCGCCGGTGGAGGCGAGGAAGAACCCGAACATGACGGCGGTGAACGCGGAGCCGGGGCTGACCTGCTTGAAGCGGAGGAGGAAGAACAGGGCGAGTCCGAAGAGGACGACGAGCGAGACGGTGATGACCACGGGTGCTGTCTCCCTGGTGGATGGGCAGACCCTCGTTTCGGGGCCTGAGAGGGCCCGGAAAAGGGGCGCCTGAGCCCCCTTTACCGGCCTTACCTTGCAGGTCAGGGGCCCTTACCACCCCCATGACCGGGGTAAAGGGCCCCCTCTACTTCGCGGCCCCTCCAGGCATGTGTCGGAGGGGCCGTTCGTGGGGTGGTGATTGGGGGGTGGGTAGAGGGGGACCCCTCTACCGGCCGGGCGACAGGAGGATCTCTGCGGGCACGGCGGCCTCGACGTCGCGGCGCTGGTAGCCCGCGCCGTTGGAGCCGCTGATCTTGACCTGCTTGCTTGTCCGCTTCACCCCGGCGGCTTCCAGGGCGGAGGCGAGCTGTTCGGCGTTGTAGTCGCCGTAGGTGTCCTCGTCGATGTTGACGAGTCCGGCGAGGAGGTCGGTGGTGAACATGCGCGGGGAGTGGCGCATTACTTCCAGGACGTCGGAGACGATCGGCGGGACGGTGAGGCCGGCCGCGTCGGCGGCGGCGGTGACGTCTCCGGCGGCGTCGCCGGTGAGCTGCCCGACGGCCTCCCGCAGAGTGCGGCCCTTGCGGCACAGGGCCGCGAAGCTGGGGCCGTCGAGGTAGTCGGCCCGCACCGTGACGTACGACGCCGGACCGGTCACCAGGACACCGACGCCCTTGTGCTCCTCGGAGAGCACCGACGCGTCGGCCCCCTGCGCGGCCTTGCCCTTGCCCAGCACCATGTCACTGGACGCCCGGTCGACGACCTGTGTCGAGTAGCGGATGGTGATGATCTCCCGCAGCTTGGTCGGGACCGAGTCGGCGTCGGGACGCTGGGAGGCGAAGTTGGAGACGAACCCGGCGGCCGGTCCACGGCGGGCGATGCGGCACAGGTCGTTGATGACCTGCTCGCGGTCTTCGCGCTCCATGGCGGTGAAGTACTCCTGGAGTTCGTCGATGGTGACGAAGATGACCGGGAGGTTGTAGCGGGCGACGATCTCCGGGGTGAGCTTGCCCTCCGGGCACACCGACGTCGGCAGGTCCCGCAGCAGCGCGAAGCGTCGTTCCATCTCCGCGAGCAGCTCCGCCAGCATGGCCTTCAATGCGGTGATGGCGTCGTCTTCGGCGCCCATGACGAGGCGGTGGGCGACGGCCTTCATGGGCATCCAGTCGGCGCCGCCCTTGCCGTCGGCGACGTAGTGCCTGACGTAGGCGTCGAGGAGGCCGGCGGAGGTGAGGAGGCGCTGGGTGAAGGTCTTGCCCCGGCGGGGGAGTCCGCCGAAGAACATCGACTGCCACATGACCGGGACGCTGATCCGGGTGCCCCGGGCGTCCTGCCCGAAGGGGACCGGTTCCCAGATGGAGAACGTCTCCGCCTTCTCCAACGGGGAGGGGTTCGGCGTGCCCAGGTAGGGGTCGTCATCCGAGACCCACATGGAGACCCGTCCGGCGTTGCCGCCGTTGACGGCGCGGACGCGGGACATGATGACCTGGATCTCGTCCACGCCGAGTTCCTGCGCGATGACCTCGCGCTTCGCGAGGACGTCGGAGGCGGTCTTGCCGCCGCCCCGGGGCATGTCGAAGATCACCGACCAGCCACGGCCGTCCCGGACGGGGCCCATCGTGCACGAGACGCGCGGAAGGTCCTTCTCGTCCTTGCCACCACCGCTTTTCAGGAGGCCGGCGGCCCGCAGCGCGTCGTTGAGCTGCTGCGCGGACATGTCCACCCGGATCGGCGGCGCCGCCTGATCCAGCAGACGGGTCTCCTCGCCGCGTCCGAGGTGGGCGAGGGGGACGGTCACGGCGGCGCCGATGGCCGTCTGCAGGAGCGGGTCGGCCAGCATGATGCCGGTCGCGGCCGCCGCGACCCCGGCGGCGGCGAGCCCGAACCTCCACCGGCGACTGTGGGTCCGCTCCGCGTACGCGGCCTGATGGCGGGCGGCGAGGTCGATGTCTTCCGGGCGGAGCTTGGACTGGGCGCGCAGGGCCTTGACGGTCGCGGACTGCTCCTGCGCGGAGAGCACCGGCCACAGGCCCTTGACGGCCCGGTAGAAGCCGCGGGCGGCGAGGAGCACGGTCTTGAGCAGGTATTTCGGGGTCCGCACGCCGTGGTAGCGGGACTGCCACCAGACGAGCCGTCCGAGGGCGGCGACGTTCTCCCGGATGGACTTGGGCGAGCGGGCCCACACCGGCAGCACCGGCAGGTCGGGCACGGTCAGCCAGTCCGCGAGGGGGTTGCCGGGCAGGTCGACCACGTCAACGCCCGACTCCACGGGGTCGGAGTCGTCCTGCGCGGTCTCGGCGGGTTTGGTGAGTTCTATCGGCGGCGCCTCGTCGGTACGTGCGGCGCGGTGCTCGGCGAGGCTGACCACGGTCGCCTCGATCGCGGGCTCGGTCATGATGGGTCTCTCTCCTACTGCTCGAAAGGGCGGAGGGCAGAGGCCCCGGGGGACGGCGCGGTTTCCTTGGCCGGGACGGCCGTCCCCGGGGCACCACTACTTCTTCTTGGCGTTCTTCTCAGCGCGGGCGCGGGCGCCGTCGAGGAGCCGGTCGACCTTCCTCTCCAGGTCGCCCTGGTAGACGGACTCGCCCGCGAGTCCCCGCTTGGCCATCCGGCCGACGTACCAGGCGAACTTGGCAGCCTCACCAGCGGTGAGCGGGGGGTGCTTCGGGTCGTACTCGTTCTTCCTGCTGGCCATGACGTGGTCCCTCTCCGGGGCCGGGACTGTCCCGGCTCCCCTCACCGCCCGGCACGAGGCCGGGCGGATCGGGCAGCCGTCAGCGGCGGCGCTTGCGCGTCTTGGCCAGGGTCTTGGCGGCGGCCCCGCCGTCCGGGCCGCCGATGGACTTCACGACGGACACGACGCCCCAGGCGAGGACGGCGGCGAGGAACGCGAGGAGGGCGAGGTTCGCGGCGATCGCTGTGAGCGCGCCGACGAGGAGGGGGCCGAAGTAGACCCCGGCGGCCACCGTGCCGGCGCCGATGCCGGAGCCGAGGGCGATGCGCTGGACAGTGCGGTCGGGCGGGGCCTGATGGATGTGCTGGTGGACCACCTGCGGCGCGGCAGGCGGAGCCTGGATCGCGGGGAGTTGGTCGGCGTAGGTGTAGGTGCCGTCGGGGAGCTGGACGACCCGGGCGGGTTCGGGGAGGTGGTTCACGACAGGTCACGTCCTCTCGTGGCCGCTCAGACAGCGGCGGTGTCGGGGTAGGCGCAGGGCGTGCACATGCCGAGCGAGCTGGGGATGCGGTATCCGGCGTCCCGCCCGCACTCCGGGCAGACCCGGCGGGCCGCGTTCGCCCTGGCGAGGGCCGCCCACCGGGCCGGCGTCATCGGCCTGACCGGCCGGGCGAGGTCGACTCGGTACAGGAACGCGACCAGGGGCGCGCGTCGGCGGCGGGGGCGTTCGAGCTGGGCCACGACCGGCTGACCGCCGGGCCGCAGCCCGATCGCCCGGAGCTGCCGGAACGTCGCCAGCCCCTCCGGGGCGAGCCGCCAGCGGTAGACGGGGAGGGCGCTCATGACGCGGCCCCAACCGGCTCAGGCGCCGCCACAGCGGCCCGCTCGGCACGGAGGGAGTCCCGGAGCATCCGGGCCTTGTCCGGCGATGTCCGCAGAGCCTTACGGATGCCCTCGGCCGTCAACTGATCGACCGTCCACGCCTCAGTCAACTGCCGTGCCTCAGCGACCAGTTCATCCGTCGTGCGACGGGGTCGGGTCGATCGGGCAGCGTCGGGGACCCGACCAGTCGCCCGGCGCGAGGCCGACTGATCGGCGGCCACCGCACGAACCACGCCCCGATCGATCGGCACCTCCTCGGCGGGAGAATCGACCGCGTCGACCCGCTCGACGGTCACCGGGGCGACCAGCGCCGGAACCGGCGCGGGAGCCGGTACGGCGAGGTCAGAGGTAGACCGTTCCGTATGGATCTGTGTCGATTCCTTCGCTTTTGCGGGCTCGATCGATCGGTGGTGCAGAACCTTGGCGACCAGATCAGAGCCGAAGTAGATCGACCCGACCGGAAGCGACGTGGCGAGCAGGACGAGCAGCCAGTTGACCGGGTCCCACTCGGCCAGTCGGGTCCAGTCGACCGACTCGCCGTGCAGCTCGGGCACGAGGCCGTGCACGAAGTTGAGGACGAGCGAGGCGACCGTGTACGCGGCGAGCACGCGCAGCGCGAACTTCTTGTCGGCCCGATCGGTCAGCACCAGCGTGGCGACCAGGGCGAGGGCCATGAGGCCGTCGACCACGAACGGGTAGAGCGTCGCCCCGGTCTTGTCCGCGCCGACGGCGGTGGCCACGTCCCGCAGTGCGTTCCAGGAAACCCGGAACGCCATGCCGACCACGGCCACCAGAGCGAGGACGAGCAGGGCTTTACCGGCGCGGTTCACGCTTCCTCACCGCCCTCGCACTGATCGGCGCGGTACAGGAGGCGGGCGACGACCGCCACCCCGAGTCCGAGGAAGAACCCGACGGCGGTGATGTCCCGGTTGCCGATGGCGATGCCCCAGACCTCGACGGCGAGGGACAGGGCCACCAGGAGCCAGTAGGTGCGGTTGTTCATGCGGCACCGCCGGTCAGCGTCCGGCCGGCGCGGTTGGTCAGGGTGCGGCGCTCGTCCAGGACCCTGTTCCGGGCCCGGCGCACACGCCGCTCATCCAGCGCGGTGGCCGGACGGTCCAGCATCCAGATCTCCACGTCGAGCAGGTCGATCTCCGCCAGGATCAGCGGCATCTCCTTCTCGATCGCGTCCAGCTCTCCGTTCGTCGGCTCGCCGCCGAACGGGGTGGCCGTAACAACGGCCTGAAGTGCAGCGATGGACTTCATTGGGTGTGTTCCTTCCAGTCAGGAACGGCCCGAACCGACCCCCCGGAGTGCCAGCTCCGGGGGGTCTCGCCGTTAGAACCAGGGGGACTTCCTCCGGCTCCCCTCAACCCCGCCCGTACAGCACCCCAGGTGCGGGGGCCGGACGGGCAGAGGAGGCAACCGGCCGCAGCAGGGCCGCGGAGTTGGCTGTCTGTCTGACGGCCGCTCTCCCCAAGTGCGAGTTGCGGTGCGTCCTCTGTTCAGTTCTCAAGCCACGAGCGCTGCCTTCGTACTCACCCCTGCGGGCTTTCCTCCGGGCTATGGCGACTCCAAGAGCCGCCCGACCTGCGGGAATATCGCCGCAAGCGGGCACAGTTAATGGGACTGCACCGCTTGCTCAACTTGTTGGTACAAGCTGATGCAGTGATGCTGCACCCACGGACAGTGAGTCGTCAAGTGATCGGGGCCTACATGTACCAACAAGTTGAGCGAGTGCGTCATGATGGAGTCATGAACAAGCAGCCGAAGTACCGACAGGTCGCGGACGCGCTCCGTCGTGAGATCGACAGTGGCGTCTACCCGCCGGGCTCTCGACTCCCCTCCGAGGCTGAACTCTCCGGACGGTTCGACGCGTCCCGCAACACGGTTCGATCCGGTCTGAACATGCTGGTCAGTGAAGGGCTGATCTCGTCGAGCCAAGGGCTCGGGTACGAGGTTCGGAAGCATGAGGTGTTCGAGCTCAACGCGTCCCGCTTTGAGAACCTGACCTTCCCGCAGAACGGTGACGCCTACAGCACCGACGTCACCAACGCCGGCCGTCACCCCACTCAGACGTTCCGAGTGGAGGTGACCCCGGCAACGAAGTACGTGGCGGAGCGACTCAAGGTCGAGCGGGAGTCGACGGCTGTTCTACGGTTCTGTCATCGGTTCGTGGATGAGGTGCCGTGGTCGACCCAGGCCACCTACTACCCGGACTGGCTCGTGAAGGAGGCTCCTCGACTGGCGGAGCCCGGCGACATCGCCGAGGGGACGACTCGGTACCTGGCCGGTATCGGCGTCGAGCAGATCGGCTACTTCGACGAGATCGCGGCCCGGATGCCCACGCCGGACGAGGCGCGGCTGCTCGACATCGGGGCCGGCGTTCCAGTGCTGCTCTGGACTCGTACCGGCTACTCGGCGGACAAGGTCATCCGCTGCACGATCACGACCTTCCGGGGTGACCTGAACCGGATGAACTACGAGATCGGCACGCTGTCCGCTCGGCAGGAGGACGATCCGCAGTGATCATCGAGCGGGCGACCGCGGACGACTTGGATGCTCTGCTCGCGTTTCGTCAGGAAGCTGCGTCGTGGCTCACGGCCCTCGGCTCAGACCAGTGGCAGCGCCCGTACCCGGCCGACAGGCTTCTCGCCACGATCGAGGCCGGAGTGGTGTTCATGGTCCGTGACGGGTCGGCGACGGCCGCGACGATCACGTTGACCGCGGATGCAGAGGAAGGGCTCTGGACGGAGCAGGAGCTTCGGGAGGAGTCTCGGTTTGTGAACAAGCTGACCGTGGCGCGCACGCACGCCGGGCAAGACCTCGGTGGGCGTCTGCTCGATTGGGCGGGCGACCGGGCGTATCGTTCCGGCGCGCAGTGGCTCCGGCTCGACGCGTGGACCACGAACAATTCGCTCCAGGCCTACTACCTCCGCCATGGGTTCGAGCATGTACGAACGGTCACGGAAGGCGGAGCGGTCAATGGCGGCCCTCGGGTCTCCGGATGGCTCGCTCAACGTTCAGCCATGCCGAGTGCGGTGCATGGGTTCACCGACCTGGTGAGCACGGCCGCGCGGTGCAACGAAGCCTGACAGTGCCTATCGACCACTGCCAGGGGCAAGATGCTGAGGGGTCCCACCGTTCGCGGTGGGGCCCCTCAGCGTCACCCGAGGCTGTCCTGGGTGATCTGATTCCCTCCGACCTGCATGCAGAACTAGCCAATCGGGGCTGGCCTATTTCGAGGCGAGCTAGGGGCGGTTGGCTCTGATCGGAACAGGTTGACTACCTGTCGGAACACTCTGGCTACCTGTCGGAACACTCTGGCGCAGAACGGCTCTTACCTGCGGTGATCCTGACCGTGGCGGGTTCCAGCGCCGACGCTGGAGCCGTCAGGCATTCGCGCTCTAGTCTCACTACACATTGCTGGTGAGGGGGTGCTGGCCTCGCTCCCTCACGGTATGGATCTTGCCTGCGAATCGCCGCCCAGTTCATCCGCTAGCACTGAACAATATTCGGCCAACCTTGCCCTGCCCTGCTCAGCGGCATTTGTCAGTGGTTGGTCAGTGGTTGGTCAGTGTTGGTCATTTCGACTTCTTTCACTGGCTTTCACCAGCAGGAACGCGCTGCTGAGTAGTTCTCGTTGTGACCCGTCGCTGGCGTCGGTCAGCAGCCCTACGCTCCAAGCGCATCCCGGTTCTCGGGCCCGTTACCGCACCGCACCTTCAACGGAGGGATCTTCGTCATGCCCGCATGGCCTCGTATCACTTGCCCCGTCTGCCGGCGTTCTGTGGCTGTCAGCCCGGACACTCGGAGGATCGTTGACCACAAGCACCCGCGACCTCGTGATCGGGCCCTGGACCTGGTCCTGTGTCACGGCTCCGAACGGCAGGTTGAACTGGGCGGGGTGATGTTCTTGCCCTTCGAGCGGGGTGGTTCGGCCGAGGAGAGTGTGCTCTTTTGACTGGCTGCTCTGTTGCCGAGGGCGCCCTGAACGGCGAGCTAGCTTGTTAGCCGCCTGGACAGCCTGCACATCGTCGTTGCTCGGCGGCCGGTACTCCGATGTGGCAACCCGCACGGTCTCAGTTGAGGTCTCAATCCGACGGCGGTCCGCAGATGTCCGTCGCCGTCCGCCTTCGACCGTTCAGCCTTCTGGCCAGCGGCGTAGCTCCCTCGGCGGACGGTGACGGACGTCTCCGGAACAAGATCGGACAACTCGTAATGCGTAGGTCTCGGGTTCGAATCCCGAAGGCGGCTCGGATCAGCCCCAGGACTCACTCGCCGTGACCTGGGGCTTTTTCATGTTCCGGATGCGACGCCGGAGCCGCGCGCGGGCCGCCCGGCTGTCCTTGGTCTCCGTTGTGGTCTCCGTCACGGGGGCGGGTGGGACGCCGGGTGCCGGATCCCGTTCTCGCTCGGCGGGTGCATGCCCTGCGCCTACCCGGGCACGTCCGCCGGGTCGGTGTCGAGGGGGGACAGAGGCGTCTCGCTGTCGAACTCGAACGTCTCGATGGCGGCGTCGGCGGGGAAATCGGGGTGGTCCCGCCAGACTTCCGCCAGAGCGACCAGAAGGTTCCACGAGGCGGCCGCGTGCAGTTCGGTCTCCGCCGCCTGTGCGGGTGAAGAGGTGCGGTGGAAGAGCACCGCCGCAATCTGCTTGCCGGCGGCGATGCGGAGAGCCATGACCACGGGGCGGGCCTCGTCCTGCAGTGAGGCCGCGTCAGCGATGCGTGCCAGCACGAACCGGTTCAGCCGCGCGACCTGTTCCTCGGTGATCCGTTCCACTCGTCCCCCTCGTATCCACGCCGTGCTGTGAGCGGGGCGAGCCGTCAGCTCAGGACGGCGTCCAAGATCTCCTCCACCCAGTACCTCAGGCGGTGCCGACGGCTGCAGAACCGCTTCGGGCGCCGCCACCGGCTGCGCTCGTCGAGCGGCCGATGGCACTGCTTGCAGTGCCTCACACGTGTTCGATCCCCCATGGCCCGACTCTAGCGGTCCCCTCCGAACCGGCAGAACGCGGGAATCGCCGGTGGTGGAAACCCCGTCGCCACCGAGGACTTCCGTTCCGACAGGTGGGCGGGGGTGGCGGGGCGGCGGCCGGAGGTCGTACAACTCCGGAAGATCTTTTGCGTCGGTCGAGGAACCCAGGGGGAAGCATGAGCGGCGGCACGGACACGGTCGGCGGGGGTGAGGCGCTGGTGGTCACCGAGCGGACCCGGTTGCGGCGGATGCGGGAGAAGGGCAGTCATCGGCGGGCCGATCTGGACGCCGTGCTCGCGGCCGGGTTCCTCTGTCATCTCGGCGTCCCGGTCGACGGGACGACGATGGTGGTGCCCACCGCGTACGGCGTCGAGGGCGACCAGCTGTACCTGCACGGGTCCGTCGCCAGCCGCAGCCTCGTCCAGGCGCCCGGCACCACCGTCTGTGTCACCGTCACCCATGTCGACGGGCTGGTCCTGGCCCGTTCCGTCTTCGAGCACGGGGTGAACTACCGCTGTGCGATGGTCTACGGCGTCCCGCGCGTCGTGACCGACCCGGACGAGAAGCTGCGTGGCCTGCGGGCGCTCACCGAGCAGAGCTCCCCGGGGCAGTGGGAGTACGTACGGCAGCCCAGCCGCAAGGAACTGGCCGCGACCTCCGTGCTCGCGCTCGACCTGACCGAGGCCTCCGTGAAGACCCGCGGCGGGCCGCCGGACGACGGTGATTCGGAGGACGCGGCGCTCGGACTGTGGGCCGGGGTGCTGCCCGTGGTGACCACCTTCGGTGAGCCGGTCACCGATCCCGTGCTGCCCGCCGACGTCGTACCGCCCGCCCATGTGGCATCCCGTGCGGGGCGCGTCCTCGGGGAGTGAACCGGGGGGCGTGAACCGGGGCCCCGCGGCTGTGAGCGCGGTGCGGAGGGTCTCAGAGCTGGAGCTTCAGGCGGCCCAGGTGGTCCGCGTCCGACAGGGCGTCGATCGCCGTGATCCGGTTCTCCAGGACGGTGAAGGCGAACACGAGCCGCGGGTCGCCCTCCGCCGGCCAGGCCAGCCCCGCCGCCCCGTCCACCAGGGCCTTTCTGGCCGTGCTCACCTGGCGGGCGATCGCCTCGGCGACCGCCCCGGGGCCGTGCACGTTCGTCACCCCGGCCCGTTCGGCCGTGGCGTCGGCCCGCAGCACCACGTTCGGGTCGAGGAGGTCGTGCACGGCGGCGGCGTCGCCGCCCCGCGCGGCCGACAGGAAGGCCGCGACGACCTCCCGCTGGCGCGGCAGGTCCGGCTCCGGCATCTCCTCGGCCTCCCGCAGCCGGTAGCGGGCCCGGCCGGCGAGCTGGCGGGTGGCGGCCGGGGTGCGTTCCACGAGCGGGGCGATCTGCTCGTACGGGACGGAGAACTCGTCGTGCAGGACGAACGCGAGCCGTTCCGGGGGTGTCAGTCCGTCGAGGGCCGTCGGCGGGGGCGGTTCCTCGGGGTCGCTCGGGTGGTTCGGCATGCCCGAGGCCCAGGGGTCCCACGGGTCCCAGGGGTGCTCGCGGTGGGTCTCGCGGGACCGGAGCCGGTCCAGGCAGGCGCGGGCGATGGCCTCGGTGGGGTCGTACGGGGCCGGGACCGGGCCCGGGGCGACCGGGGGGCGCCGGGCCGGCCAGGTCCTCCGTACGTCCTCCACCGCCTCGTCCGCCTCCTCGAAGGTGCCGAGGAGGCGGTACGCGACGGCTCGCAGGTGCGGTTGGTGCTCCTCGAAGGGAGCGGTGGGGAGGGCTCCCGGGAGCGTTGCGGGGACAGCGTTCTCATCCACGGGGCGTGGCCTCCGTCGGGCAGGAAGGTTTCAGTCGCCGTGTCCCGTGCCTCCGCTGCCGAAACCTCCGCTGGAGATCCCGCCCCACTTGCGCTTCTCCTCGGTCGGCGGGTCGGGTGACGGTTCCGAGCCGTCCTTGAGCTGGTAGGGCATGAGCCGGTGCGCGCCGTCCGTCTGCGGCATCTCGGCCGGCCTGCGGTACTCGGACGCCTCGCCCGGCAGGCTGCCGTCGTCGGGCCGATGGGGCTGCTCGTCCGGCTTGGGTGGGTTGGATTCGCGGTTGCGGATCCGGTAGCCCATCCAGAACGCCGCGATCAGGATGGCCACGAGGACGAGGCCGCCGAGCACCTGTCCGAGGCCTGACTGCCAGACTCCCGCGGCCAGGGTCTGGGCTGCGCTGAGAGTGTTCATACTCCAGGGTTACCCCTTTTCTGCCCTTTTGGACGCACTCGGCGAAGACGCCCGCAGATTCCCTGGAAGACGCTGAAACATTTCTTCCTCCCCGTCGCGTCAATGAGGTGTACGGCGACCACACCACGTGACCGCGAGGAGAAGGAGGGGCATGAGAAAGTCCCGCGCGGACGAGTTCCTGGAGTTCGCCGCCGCACGCACCGGTCCGCTGTTCCGCTCGGCGTGCCTGTTGACCAGTGGGGACACGCACCTCGCCGAGGACCTCACCCAGGAGACGCTCGGCCGGATGTACGCCCTGTGGGGTCGGATGGCCCGGATCGGGAACCCCGCCGCGTACGCCCAGACCGTGCTCGTCCGCACGTTCCTCAGCCACCAGCGGCGCCGCTCGGCCACCGAGCGCCCACTCGGCGAGCTCCCCGACCGCGCCCCCGACAACGGCGAGGACCCGGCGCTGCGGATCGCCCTGCTCGACGCGCTGGCCGGGCTCGCCCCCAAGGACCGGGCGGTCGTGGTGCTGCGGTACTGGGAGGACCGCAGCATCGAGGAGACCGCCGACGCCCTGCACGTCAGTTCCGCCGCGGTACGCACCCGCTCCGTCCGCGCCCTCGCGAAGCTGCGCGCTCGACTCGGCGGCAGCATCGCCGAGTTCGCCGCGCGCTGACCGCCGCCGGCCGCCCCGCGGATCTTCCTCTTCCACGCTTTCTTCATCCACTGACCGGAGACGGTGAATTCGACATGCCTCAGAACGAAGGCCCCCAGCACGACGGATTCGAGGACGAGCTCGGCGCGATCCTGCGCCGCACAGGCGACGGCTTCGCCGCCGACGACCGGACCGAGCTGGTCGAGGGCGGGCTGCAGCGCGGCAAGCGGCGCCTCGTCCGCCGTCGCCTCGCGATGACCGGCGGCGTCCTCGCGCTCGCCGCCGTCGGCATCGGCGGTGTGTACGGCGGCTCGCTGCTGTCGCCCGCCGCGGACGCGAGGGCCACGTCCGTGGCGGCGCCGCCCAAGCCCACCGCCACCGCCACCGTCGACCCCGTTCCCGGGAAGCAGCGGCCGGGCGAGGCGACGATCCCCGTCAAGGACCTCGCCGCCGTCCTCAAGGACAACACCCCGGCGGGAACCTGGCAGTTCGACGGCCTCGACGGCACGGGCCAGCACGTCACCGGCGTCTTCGACGACGGGAACGGCAAGGCCGGCGTCAGCGTCGGCCTCTTCCGCGCGGGCACCGGCGAGGCGGGCGAGGACCAGGTGGCCTGCCCGGACAAGGTCGCCATCCCCTACGACGACTGCACCGAGGAGCGCCTCGCGGGCGGCTCCCGGCTCATGATCTTCCAGGGGTACGAGTACCCCGACAAGCGCGTGGAGACCAAGCAGTGGCGTGCGGTCCTGCTCACCCGGGACGGCTTCCTGATCGACGTGAGCGAGTACAACGCCGCCGCGGAGAAGGGCGCTCCCATCAGCCGTGAGAACCCGCCCTTCACCCCCGCCCAGCTCAAGGCGCTCGTCACGGCCCCCGCCTGGGGCACGCTGACCGCGCGGCTGCCCGAGAACGTGGACATGTCCGGCGGCCAGGGCGCGGCCCCGCCGGCGGCCGAGCCGAGCGCCACCGACGTCATGAACACCCTGAGCTCACTCGTGCCCAAGGGCCTCAAGGTCGTCAACAAGGGCGGACAGTCGGGGTACGCCTACGTGGTCGTCAACGACGGCAAGGGCAAGAGCCTCGTCCAGATCAACGTCCAGCCGAACATGTCGGACGTGGTCGGCGACCTCTTCGGCAGCGGGGACGTCACCACGCTCCCCGACGGCCGCATGGTCAAGCCCACCCAGCAGCCGGGGGAGAAGGGCGGCGAGGGCGTCGTCTGGTGGACCGTGGACACCATCACGCCGGAGGGCTTCCGGGTCGTCGTGTCCGCCTTCAACGCCGGCACCCAGCACGAGGCGGCGACCCGCGCCGAGCCCGCGCTGACGATGCAGCAGCTGAAGACGATCGCGCTGAGCCCGAAGTGGCAGAAGCTGCCGCTGAAGTAGTGGCCGGGCCGGTGACGGGCCCCGCACGCACAGGCGCGCGGGGCCCGTCCGCCTCCCCCCGTGGCTACTTCGCGTCCGCGTACCGCTCCACCGTCGCCACCGTGAACGGGAACCGCACCGGCGTGTCCCCGAACGCGATCCGGCCCGCCTCGTCCCCCGCCGCCCGGATCGCCGCCGTGACCGCCTCCGCCTCCTCGGCGGGGCAGTGCACGATCACCTCGTCGTGCTGGAAGAACACCAGCTCCGCCCGCATCCCGGAGAGCGCGCGCCGCAGTGCCGCCAGCATCAGCAGCGCCCAGTCGGCCGCGCTGCCCTGCACCACGAAATTACGGGTGAACCGGCCCCGCGCCCGTGCGTTCCCGGAGGCGTAGCCGGGGGTGAACTCCGCTTCCTCCGCCGCCGGTTCGCCGCCCTCCTGCGGCAGGCCCGCCTCCTCGTCCTCGCCCGATCCCACCGCCCGCGGGCTGGTCCGGCCCAGCCAGGTCCGTACGAGCCGGCCCTCCTCGCCCGCCTTCGCCGCCTCGTCGACATAGGCCACCGCGCGCGGGAAGCGGCGCCGCAGCGCCGCCAGGTTCTTCAGGCCGTCGCCGCTTGTCTGCCCGTAGATCGCGCCCAGGAGCGCGATCTTGGCGTGGTCGCGGTCGCCGGAGAAGGCCCGGTCCGAGAGCCGGGTGTAGAGGTCGTCCGGGTGCCCCGCGACCTCCATCAGGCCCGGGTCCCGGGAGATCGCGGCGAGCACGCGCGGCTCCATCTGGTCGGCGTCGGCCACCACCAGGCGCCAGCCCTCGTCCGCGACCACCGCGCGCCGGATCACCTTCGGGATCTGCAGGGCCCCGCCGCCGTTGGTCGTCCAGCGTCCGCTGACCGTGCCCCCGGGCAGGTACTCCGGCCGGAAACGGCCGTCCCGCACCCAGTCCTGGAGCCACGACCAGCCGTGCGCCGTCCAGATCCGGTACAGCTTCTTGTACGCGATCAGCGGCTTCACCGCCGGGTGGTCGAGCTCCTCCAGCTCCCAGCGACGGGTCGACCTCAGCCGCACCCCGGCCTGCGCGAAGGCCTTCACCACATCGGCGGGCAGGTCCGGCCGGACCCGGCGGCCGAAGGCCGCCGACACCTCGTCCGCGAGCTCCGCGAGGCGGCGCGGCTCGCCCCCGCCCGCGTACCGCTCGCCGAGCAGCTCGTGCAGCAGGTCCCGGTGCACGTCGGCCCGCCACGGCAGGCCCGCCCGGTGCATCTCGGCGGCCACCAGCATCCCCGCCGACTCGGCGGCCGTGAGCAGCCGCATCCTGCCCGGGTGCTCCGCCCGGTCGTGGCGGCGCAGCTGCTCCGCGTAGACCGCGAGGAATCCGTCGAAGGGGACGGAGACGACGGGGCGCGGCTCGAAGAGCGAGTCCTGCGAACCGGGCTCGGCGCCGCGCTGCGGGGGGTCGGGCGGCACCGGGGCGTTCCGCAGGCGCGCCCAGGCCGCCGCCGCCGAACGGGGCTCGCCGAGCCGCCCCTCGTGGCCCAGGAGCAGCTGCTCGGCGTCCTCCATGTCGTAGCACCGCTCGACCCGGACGCCGCCGGCCAGCAGGCGCGGGTACACCTCGGCCGTCGAGCGCCACACCCAGCGGGCGACCCCGGGCCTGGCCCGTACGGCCGCGACCAGGTCCGGCTCGCGGAGCACGTCTCCGGCGGGCAGGCCGTCCGGGGCGAGGGGGACGAGCAGTGCGCCGTCCCCCTCGGCTTCGGCTGCGAGTGCCCACCGCTCGGTCATGGGTGCGAGTCTGACACCCGGCACTGACACCGCCCGCGAGGCGGCACGACGGGGCGCGGCGCCGGCTTCGCCCGGGCCCCGCACCTGCGGCGCCCGCGAGGTGGAAGCCCCTGACCAGGGCGCCCGTCCGGTGGACCAGGCGCAGGGGCGGCGAGCGCTGGTCGGGTCGTGCCCACCCGTTCCGCCCTTGCGGAACAGTTGCCCACAACCCGAGGGGTGGGGGCGGGGGACGCGCCCGCGTGGCGCGGGCGCTACGCCGCCGCGTGGAACAGGGCCGCCGCCTCCCCCCGGGAGTCGACGCCCAGCTTGTTCAGGATGTTGGCGACGTGGAACTTCACCGTCGACTCGCTGATGTGCAGCTCCTCCGCGATTCGCCGGTTGCGGTGCCCGAGGGCCAGGTGTCGCAGGACCTCCACCTCCCGCTCGCCGAGGCCGGTCAGCGGGTGCGCCGCCTCGACCGGCGCGGCCGGCGCCGCCAGCGGGATCACGGCCGTGATCGTCGTGCCCCAGCCCGGCACCGCGTCCATGTCGAGCCGGCCGCCGAGCACGTCGAGCCGGTCCTTGATCGTGCCCGCGCCCAGGTCGCAGGGGGCGGGCGCCGCCCGCCCCGTCGTCCCGTACCTGGAGCAGCAACCGGTCCTTCGCGCGCCACACCTCCACGGACGCCGAACGCGCCCGCGCGTGCTTCGAGACGTTCTGGAGCAGCTCCGACACCGTGAAGTACGCGATGCCCTCGATCGCCTCCGCCGGCCGCTCCGACAGATCCACCGTCACCTTCACAGGCACCGTGCACCGCGCCGACACCGACGACAGCGCGGCGCTCAGCCCGCGGTCGGTGAGGACGGCCGGGTGGATGCCCCGGGCGAGGTCCCGCAGCTCCTGGAGCGCGAGCTTCACCTCGCCGTGCGCCTCGTCGACCATCGCCGCGGCCGTCTCGGGATCGTCGAGGAGCTTCTCCTTCGCGAGGCCGAGCCCCATCGCGAGCGCCACGAGCCGCGCCTGCGCCCCGTCGTGCAGGTCCCGCTCGATGCGCCGCAGGTCCGCCGCCGCGGTGTCGACGACGACACCCCGGTCCGACTCCAGCTCGGCGATCCGCCGCTCCAGTTCGTCGGAGGGGGAGAGGAGCCCCCGCACCATGCCCCGGTCGGCGTTGGCCATGCCCCGGGACAGGAACGGCAGTACCGGCCAGAGAACGACGAGGGAGACCAGCGCGATCGTGAACGTCACGATCCCCCAGGGCAGCCGGATCAGCCCGTACAGCTGAGTCCGCCAGGCCACCGGGTCCTTCAACGTGCTCCACAGCCAGCCGAAGAAGCCGCCGCGCGACGGCAGCGGGGACGGTTCGGCGATCTCGACCCCGAGCAGCGCCCGGGCCCGTGCCCGCTCCGACCTGCCGATGAGGCGCGCGCCGCCGAGCCCGAGGGCGAGCAGCGGGAGCCCGATGACGGTGACGGACAGGCCGACGCCGAGGAGCACGCTCACGACCGCGTAGACGAAACCGACCAGCGCGGTGAGGAGATTGGAGAGGAGGAAGGCGATCTCCTTCCAGGTCTCCATCCCGTAGGCGGTGCGCTTGGGCGGACGCGGACGAGGTGACGAGGTGACGGCGGCCCCGGAGGACGCGGCGGGATCAAGATCGGCGGTCATGCTCTCCAGCCTGCCTGTCGAGGACCGCGCGACGCCATGGGGAAGGTGGGTGAGCGGCAGGGGGGATATCCCCACCAGGTCCTCCCACCGGCCCCCCACCACGCCCGTACGAGGACCGCGCCGGGCCCGTGAAGGCTCTGCACGGGCACTGCACGAGCACTGGGCGAGGACCGCACGCGGGCTGTACGAGGACTGCACGAGAACCGTGGTCACACGACTGCTTACGGTCCCTTTAGCAGGGCCTAGACTCGCGTGCGTACAGAAGTGACTCATGAGACACCGAGACCGAGGGGCGGACGGACGTGCGGGAACAGACCGTTGTCGCGGCCGACGCGACGGGCGCGGCGGACTACTTCCAGACGTACTCCGTCGTCGGCCTGCTCGCCGTCGTCGGAGTGCTCTTCGTCGCCGTGGCGTTCGGCGCGGGCCGACTGCTGAGGCCTGTCGTGCCGACGCCCGAGAAGCTCCTCACGTACGAGTGCGGTGTCGACCCCGTGGGGGAGGGCTGGGCGCACACCCAGGTCCGCTACTACGTGTACGCCTTCCTCTACGTCATCTTCGCCGTCGACTCGATCTTCCTCTTCCCCTGGGCGACGGTCTTCGCCGCGCCCGGCTACGGCGCCACGACCCTGGTCGAGATGTTCGTCTTCCTCGGCTTCCTGGCCGTGGGGCTGCTCTACGCGTACAAGAAGGGCGTCCTGGCATGGACGTAACACCCCTGCCCACACCCCTGCCCGCTCCGAAGCTGGGGCCGCTGGCCCGCCTGGCCCCCGAGCCGATGAAGGTGGTCCTGAACTGGGGCCGCCGCTACAGCCTGTGGGTCTTCAACTTCGGGCTCGCGTGCTGCGCGATCGAGTTCATCGCCGCGTCGATGGCCCGGCACGACTTCATCCGGCTCGGCGTGATCCCGTTCGCGCCGGGCCCGCGCCAGGCCGACCTGATGATCGTCTCGGGGACGGTGACGGACAAGATGGCGCCGGCCGTGAAGCGGCTGTACGAGCAGATGCCGGAACCGAAGTACGTCATCTCCTTCGGCGCCTGCTCCAACTGCGGCGGCCCCTACTGGGACTCGTACTCGGTCACCAAGGGCGTCGACCAGATCATCCCGGTCGACGTGTACGTGCCGGGCTGCCCGCCGCGTCCCGAGGCGCTGCTCCAGGGCATCCTCAAGCTCCAGGAGAAGATCGCCCGGGAGAGCCTGGCCGAGCGGTACGCGACCACCGGCGGCGCGTCGGTCGCGCAGCTGACGAGCCCCCTGATGGAGCGCCCGTCGGCGGAGCGCCCGTCGGCCGAGAGCCCGTCGGCGGAGCGACCGGGAGCCGAGGCATGACGGCGTACGACTCCCTCCCCGACTCCGTGACGGAGATCTTCGGCGAGGAGGCGACGGCGGAGCAGGCGTACGACCTGCTGACCATCGACGTCCCGCCGGGCTCGTGGATCACGGCGCTCGAAACGGCCCGGGACACGCTCGGGTGCACCTACTTCGACTGGCTGAGCGCGGTCGACGAGCCGGGCACCGGCTTCCGGGTCTGCGCGCACGTGGCCGCGGTGGGGAAGGGGCGTCCGCGCCGCCTCCTGCTTCGGACGACGGTCCCGCACGCCGCTCCCGTCCTGCCCACGGCGATCGGCGTGTACGCGGGCGCGGGCTGGCACGAGCGCGAGACCCACGAGATGTTCGGCGTGGACTTCACGGGCCACCCGCACCTGGTGCCGCTGCTCCTCCCGGAGAACTTCGAGGGCCACCCGCTGCGCAAGGACTTCGTCCTCGCGGCCCGGGTCGCGAAGGCGTGGCCGGGCGCGAAGGAGCCGGGCGAGTCGCACGAGGGCGGCCCGAAGCGCCGCCAGATGCTTCCCCCGGGCGTCCCGGACCCGAACGAATGGGGCCCCCTGAAGGGCCAGCTGCCCCCGGCCCCGGCGCGCCCGGCCCGAGCGGCGGCAGGCGACCGCCCGGTCCGCCGGACCCGCTCGGTGGCTGAGGGCTCGGCGACCCAACCGGAAGCCCCGACGGACACCCCCCGCCCGCCGCGCCGGACCCGTTCGGTGTCGGAGGGCTCGGTGAGCCAGGCGGCGTCCGAGTCGGCCGGTGCGCCGGAGACGGAGACCCCGCCCGCCGCGGCGCGCCCGCCGCGCCGGACCCGCTCGGCTGCCGACGGCTCCGCGAGCCAGTCGACCCCGGACGGCCCCGCGCCACGCGCGGAGGCCGCACCCCCGCGTACCCGTAGCTCGGACGCTCCCTGGCACCACGCCCGCCCTGCCTTCGACAAGGAACCGACGCCCCCGGCGGAGCCGAAGGCCCCGGCGGCGGCGCCCGAACCCAAGGCGGAGCCCACACCCGAGCCCGAGCACGAGGCCGCGCCTGTGTCTGAGCCCGCGCCTGGGTCTGAGCCCGAGCGTGCGTCTGAGGGCGAGCGTGTGTCCGAGCCCGTGCCTGGACCCGAGGCCGGGCCCGTGCCCGAGCCGGAGACCCCGGCGGAGCCCGAGCCCGAGTCCGACCCCGAGACTCGACCCGAGCCCGAGCCTGGACCCGAGCCCGAGGCCGCCCCCGGCACCGAGTCGGACGCCCCGCGCCAGGACGGCCCCACCGGCCCCACCAAGCCCACCGGCCCCACCAAGCCGACCGGTCCTAGCG